>DAOULT010000130.1:0-15561 GCA_034417895.1 Anaerolineae bacterium
AGTCGAAGTGGTGCATGGAATCCACGGCGTACAATCCCAGGCCGGGCCAGGAGAAAACCGTTTCCACCAGAACCGTGCCGCTCATCAAAAAGCCGAAGGTCATAGCCAGCACCGTGATCACAGGCACAATGGCGTTCTTCAGAGCATAGCGAAAATAGATGATACGCGACGGCATACCATAGGAACGGGCGGTACGGATGTAGTCGCTGGAGAGGACCTGTAACAGGGTGCTGCGGGTGATCTGTAGCGTGGCAGGGGTCGAGCCGAGAGCCAGAGTTATGGCCGGCAGTATCAGGTGACCAAGCGCCGACTTAAAGGTCGGCAGATTGCCGGTCAGGAGGCTATCCACCGTCAGGAAACCCGTCACCGTAGTCGACAGGGCCACCTTGTCGTCCACCTGCCCCAGCGGCGCCGGCAGCCATTGCAGCTTGAAAAAGAACACGTAGACCAGAATCAACCCCGCCCAGAAATTGGGCACGCTGACTCCCACCTGCACCAGTAATTGTCCCAGGCGGTCGATTATTCCGCCTGGCCGCACTGCGGAGAAGACGCCCATAGGGATGGCCCCCAGCACGATGAGCAGCATGGAGGCCGTAACCAATTCCAGCGTGGCCGGCAGACGAAGCTGAATGTCCATCAGCACCGGGCGGTAGGTATAGCGAGAGATTCCTAAATCGCCCTGCACCAGAGACCACAGATAGCGGCCATACTGTTCGTACAATGGCCGGTCCAGTCCCATCTGGTGCATCAAGTTCTCCAGGATTTCCTTGTCGGCCTGCTGCCCCACCAGGAGATAGACCGGGTTGCCCAGGAGGCGCGTGACCACAAAAGTGATGGTGCAGACGCCTAACAGCACCAGCAGCATGGCTGCCAGCCTGCGCGCGAGATATAATATGGATTCCTTTAACCAGCTTATCATCAGCACTCCTGACCTGAAATCCGACGCTGCGACACATAAAGGGGTGCACGACCAGTGGCCGCGCACCCCGGTTCGTCCAACTCAAACGTTCACAAGCACGTCCACGTCAGGCGAAAGATGGGGTACCTACTCGGCGCGGTACAGAGGATAGTACCACAAAATGTGGTCCGGCAGGTGTATGTAGCCCTCGATATCAGCCCTCATAGCCAGCTCGAAGTTCGGCTCAGCCAGCAGCAGGCTCGGGGCGTCCTCGATGATGAGACGCTGGAACTCCTTCGCCAGGGCTGCCTTCTCCTCACGATCCTCAGGCTTCACGAGCATGTTCATCTCGTCAACGAGCCTGTCCACCTCAAGGTTGGAGTAGCCGGTCCAGTTGATCACCCGGTCCGTCACGTAGAAGCAGAGACCGATGTAGCCGGGGTCGTCCACGTACCACAGCAGGTCCCGCAGCCACGACTGGTGGGTCCTGTTGTCCAGCCCTTCGGCGAACACAGCCGCCGTCTGCTTGTCGATGGTCGCGTTGACGCCGATCTCCTTCCAGGTGCTCTGCATCAGGATAGCCAGCTCCTCGATGATGGGATCGCCAGCCGGAATGTCCAGAGCACAGTCAAAACCATCAGCGTAGCCCGCCTCGGCCAGCATCTCCCTGGCTTTGTCCAGGTCGAACTCATACGGCCACATCGTGCCGTCGTGGAACTGGCCGTGCACCGCGATCGGGCTGAGCGACTTCAAGGCCCGGCCCATGAACACATCCTCAACGATGGTGTCGTAGGGAACGGCGTAAGACATGGCCTGGCGCACCAGCTTGTTGTCAAAAGGCTCCATGGTGTTGTTCAGGCCCAGGTGGTACTGGTTGCGGGTAGGAATGGAGAGCACCTTCACTCCTTCCACCTGGCGCAGACTGTTCAGCTCGGTGATGCTCAACTGTTCGGCGATGTCCACCACGCCCTGCTGCAACAACAGCACCCGCTCGGCCGAGGAGGGGACAATCTTGAGCACTACTTTGTCGAAGTAGGGCGCTCCGGCCCAATAATCCTCGTTGGCCCTGAGCACCATTTCCACGCCGGGCGTCCATTTCTCGACGTAGAACTCCCCGCTGGCCGCCTCGTTCTTGGCTTTCCACTTGGTGGCCCAGGGGTCGTCGTCGGTGGCGTGCTTCTGCACTTCAACCGAATCGACGGGCACCTGCGATTGGTCACGGAAGAGGTAGAAGAAGAAGGGGCTGGGCCTGGAGAAGTTGATAGTGAGTTCGTAGTCGCCCGTCTTCTCCCAACTGTCGATGTAGGCGGTCTGGATGTTCCACAACCAACCCGATTTCGTTTCGACGCCGCGCTCGAAATAGTAAATGAAGTCATCGGCTGAGATCGGGTTGCCGGTGTGGTTGAACTTCATCCCTTCGCGTACTTTGAGATCGATGCTCAAGCCATCATCCGACATTTCCCACGACTCGATGGCCGACCCCTCGATATTGCCGGGGTCGTAGAAGGTATAACCCTCGGGCGAGGTCGTGGTGCCATACAGGAACCATTGATCCTGGGTATTGTAGTTCACCTCGTTGGCACGCTGGAAGTGGGAAAAGTCTGAGTCGAGCGTCTCTATGTCGCCCGCGATGGCGATGGTCAGCACCCGTTCTTCCTGGGCCAGGACGGGGGTGATCGATATCACCACTATTGCCAGGACGGCCAGCAAGGCCACCCCCCTTGAAAATATCCGTTTCATCGTCGAGCCTCCTTTGCTACTTTTTTCTCAAGGAATTTCTTAGTCAGTCAGGTCTATCAAACAAGCTGCATTCTCCAGCATCAGACCTACCATGCAGCTATTGAGTCTTAGTCTCTGTCTTTCTCACCTCCTTCTGCGTTCTCTAAATTCGTGCCCCCAACATGGTGTCCTGGCTCATACAAAATTCAGAGACAGCTTTTAGCGACAGCTTTATTTCACCCTGGCCTAAAGAGCTAAACTGAGGCAAAACTGTGGAATCATGGGCCGCCAATAACAACTTAACGAGGGGCAGCAGCCCGTAGCCGAGAGAGCCAGACACTTGAAATCCCGGACACAGGGCATTTTACCATGTTTCAAGCTCGTTGTCAAACTTTCTTGCCAACCCTGGCGCTGGATGGCGATGGTTCTGGACGCCCCTATCAAGTCGCCCGGCATGTCTTGACGATAGCTCCCTCAAACCCCTTATCCCCGACCGGCGGGCTTTTCCTGTAGGCAGTCCGCTGAACAAGAAAAAGCCCCCCTCCTGCATAAGAGCGGCGCTTTTTTCCCTCTGCATCCTGGGCAAAACAGCGGTCCAGGATACAAGCGATCAAACTCTCCGTATAGCCAAGGCATTGGAGCTACCGATTTGAAGCTCGAAGCCTCACCACGTCGGCGGCCTGCGGCCCTTTGGGACTACTCTCAATGACGAACTCCACTTCCTCGCCCTCTTCCAGGTTGCGGAATCCGCCGCCTCGAATGGCTGAGTAATGGACAAACACGTCGGGTCCTGTTTCAGGCTGGATGAAACCATAGCCCTTGCTGCCGTTGAACCATTTGACTGTTCCCCTAACGCGCTCACTCATTGCCTGACACACCTCCTTCCCTACGAATTCTGATTTGCAGGGCAGAGTAGTTCTGTTCCAGACCCGACTAAAATAAAACGGCTCACAGCATCGTAAGCCCGAGCTTTTTACTAAAGCGAGAAAGCGGAACCTACTGCATCCTACATCAGCAATTATACTACACTTTCCCGTTTTTGTCAAATCGCGTATTTGGGTAGTCTCCCCGTTTAGTGTGGAGGCGGGAGCAGCACGGTTTCGTCCAGGGCCATGACCATCTCTTCGGGGGTAAGGAGAGATGTCAAGGACGAAGGAAACTTTAACCTTTTCCTAAAATCTGGAAAAGACCTCTAACATTTATAACTAAAATCTACGTTGGCAAATCATTTGCCAACCTGGAGGTAAAGTTTGGGAAGATTCCCTATTGACTTTCAGGCTGGCAGAGGTTATAATGGAAATGTAAATACTTTTTCGTCACTTTGGGCCGGGTATCTGCTGTTTCCTTGCCATCCGGGTGTAACCTCCGGCACTGGCACCCGATAAAAGGAGGGAGCTTACATCATGCGCAGGCCAACGAAAATTGGCGCAGTTCTGCTCCTGGTGGCTGTTCTTGTTGTGGTATCTCCCCTTTCGTCCCTGGCCGAGCCGACGGCCAACCTGACCGCCAACTGGGGTTTGGAAGAACCTTATAACGTCTATGGCACAGTAGACTACGGCGGCTCGACCTATAACCTGAGCGTGGCTGACCACTGGCACCGTTTCCCGGTCGAGAGTGAACCCCGGTCTATGAAGTCTTCGGACTTTGCCGCCATGGTGGGGGGCGTGAACGAGAAAACCGAGGGCAGTCATTCCCAAAATTTCTGGAGCCAGGAAGCCTTTACGGCCGGCGTCTACCAGCAGATCGGGGGCGTGACGGTGGGCAAAGCCTATGGGGCCAAAGCGGCCCTCCTGACCATTTACCAGACTTCGGCTTCCCGTACTGACGATAAAATGTTCAAGCAGGTGGGCATCGATCCCTATGGCGGCCCCGACCCCAACTCGCCCAACATCGTGTGGGGCGAGCAGGACGGAACCGACGTGGACTGGCAGACCATGCGCGCCGCAGCCGTAGCCCAGGCCGTGACCATTACCGTTTTCGCCCGCGTCGTCAGTTCCGATACTGTCTCCGGGGTGTACCTGAACCAGGTCTTTATCGACGCCATCGTCGTGGCCGAGGCTCCTACCGTCAGCGCCTCCTCCCCGCCCTACTCTTTCGCGCCTTTCGAAGTGACCTGGACCAACGGCCAGGCTGCTCCAGGAGGGACGGGCGACCCGCTTGAATACGACGTGCAGTGGAAAGACAGCGCCGGCAGCGACTGGACCAAATGGCACGGCAAGGCATCCAGAACCTCGGATACTTTCGGACCGACTTTGCCTCCCGACTACACCGACCCTTTGGTCGAGGGCCGCCCCTATTATTTCCGGGCCAGAGCCTGGCAGAGTTATGCGCCCGAAGGCATCCGGCTCTATGGCCCCTGGCCCGACGATTACCACGCCGTCACTTTATATGGCGCCAGGCTCATGGAGGGCTACGTCTTGAACTACCGGCAGCATCCTATCCAGGGGGCCACGGTGAGCGTCAGCAGCACGGTTTTAACTGATACTTTGCACGATATAAGCGACGACAAAGGGTATTATAGTTTCACCCCGACGGCGTCAGGCCCCTACACCCTCGAAGTCAGCCACGGCGGCTACAAGGCCCCACCCTGGATCGCCACCAATCACCTGACCGCCACCGGCTCAAGCGTCACCTTCACCCTGAAACCCATGAACGACGCCGTCGTCAACGGCGACTTTGAAGACGGTCTGGCGGGCTGGATGGCCTCCTGCCCGGATACCTTTACCGTTACCAGGGAAGCCCGCAGCGGGGCTTACTCCCTGGTTATGAGCAATACCATGAGCCAGACCTGCGGCCTGAGCCAGACCTTGTCCATCAGCGATGTGTACACGCCAACCCTGTCTTTCTGGTACAGCGCTGCTTTGTCTTCAGGGAGTTGGTTCACGGCCAGGGTGTCCAGCGGCTTTACGCCCACCCGGAGCTTCAGCGCCAGCCAGAGCAGCGGTTGGACTCATCAATGGCTGGCGCTGGCGGAGAATGGCCCCTATTCCGGTACGGTAGAAATCAGCTTTGAGGTGCTCAGTCCCACCGTCGTCTACCTGGACGAGGTCAGCCTGGGCGGGGAAGAGCCTCCTGTCTACGACCCCAGGCCCATGGAGGGCTACATCCTTAACCAGCGGGAGCATCCCGTCCCGGGGGCCACGGTGAGCGTCAGCAGCGCGGTTTTTACTGGTACTTTATCTGGTATGAGCGATGGCAAAGGATATTACATTTTCACCCCGACGGTGTCGGGCCTTTACACCCTCGAAGTCAGCCACAGCGGGTACAAGTCTCCGCCCTGGATCGCCGCCAATCACCTGACCGCCACCGGCTCAAGCGTCACCTTCACCCTGAAACCCAGAAACGACGCCGTCGTCAACGGCGACTTTGAAGACGGTCTGGCGGGCTGGACGACCTCCTGCCCGGACGCCTTTACCGTTACCAGGCAGGCGCGCAGCGGGGCTTACTCCCTGGTTATGAGCAATACCATGAGCCAGACCTGCGGCCTGAGCCAGACCTTGTCCCTCAACAGTGTGTACACGCCAACCCTGTCCTTCTGGTACAGCGCTGCTCTCTCTTCAGGGAGTTGGTTCACGGCCAGGGTGTCCAGCAGCTTTACGCTCACCCGGAGCTTCAGCGCCAGCCAGAGCGGCGGCTGGACCCATCACTGGCTGGCGCTGGCGGAGAACGGCCCCTATTCCGGCACGGTAGAAATCAGCTTTGAGGTGCTCAGTCCCACCGTCGTCTACCTGGACGAGGTCAGCCTGGACGGGGGAGAACGTCCTTTCTATCCTCCTCAGCCCATAGAGGGCTACGTCCTTGACCAGTGGGAGCATCCCGTGCTGGGGGCCACGGTAAGCCTCACCAGCACGATTTTAACTGGTACTTTATCTTATATAAGAGATGAAAAGGTAAGCGATGAAAAAGGGTATTATAGTTTCACCCCGGCGGTGTCAGGCATCTGCACCCTGGAGGTCAGCCACAGCCAGTATAAGTCTCCGCCCTGGATCGCCACCAATTACGTGAGCGCCACTGCCTCAACCATCACCTTCACCCTGAAACCCATGAACGACGCCGTCGTCAACGGCGACTTTGAGGACGGTCTGGCGGGCTGGACGGCCTCCTGCCCGGACGCCTTTACCGTTACCAGGCAGGCCCGCAGCGGGGCTTACTCCCTGGTTATGAGCAATGCCATGAGCCATACCTGCGGCCTGAGCCAGACCTTATCTATCAGCGATGCGCACATGTACACGCCCACCCTGTCTTTCTGGTACAGCGCGGCTCTGTCTTCAGGGAGCTGGTTCACGGCCAGGGTGTCCAGCAGCTTTGCGCCCCCCCGCAGCTTCAGCGTCAGCCAGAGCGGGGGCTGGACTCACCACTGGCTGGCGCTGGCGGAGAATGGACCCTATTCCGGTACGGCGGAAATCAGCTTTGAGGTGCTCAGTCCCACCGTCGTCTACCTGGACGAGGTCAGCCTGGGCGGGGGAAAACCTCTTTTCTACATAGAGATACCGATCTTGCTGAATCGGTGGCCTGAAGAAACTTTCGGGGCGGAGGATTGAATTATGCAGAACAGCGTTTTTTATTGTATAGCTGATCATTGGACCGCGTCTGCGGTGGGGGTGTTTTTTTTACGTTTTTATGGTATAATGGAAAGAGGTAAGGGGGCTTGAATCGCGCTTTCAGCTCTATTTGTCGAGCGGAAAGCTTAACGGGAGAGGGCTATTGCTTTCCTCCTCAAGGTTTTGTCCCAGGGAGAAAAGTACTTTATGGCTTGTATAATTGCTGTTGCCAACCAAAAGGGTGGGGTAGGCAAAACAACAACTACTATAAACCTGGGAGCGGCCCTGGCTGAACAAGGCCGCAAAACCCTGTTGATCGATATGGATCCTCAGGGAGCGCTTTCTACCTCTGTAGGTCTCAATTCTTATCTTATGGATGAGACTCTGTACACCGTGCTGGTTGATTCCCGTTCGAACTTGAGCAGCGTTATCTACGCCATCAAACCCAACCTCGACGTGGTACCTGCCAACATCGACCTGGCCGCCGCCGAGATAGAGTTGATTTCAGCCATTGCCAGAGAATTCATCCTCAAGGAAGCTCTGGCTTCTGTACAGGATTTCTATCACTACATCCTGATCGACTGCTCTCCCAGTTTGGGCCTTTTGACCATCAATGCTCTCACTGCCGCTGACAGGGTGCTGATTCCTCTTCAGTGCGAGTATCTCGCTCTGCGGGGGATGCGTGTTCTACTGGAAACAATCGATAAAGTCAAAGCCAAGTTGAACCCCCACCTGGAAATATTAGGGGTGTTAGGCACTATGTATAATACCAGGACGTTGCACGCCCAGGAAGTGCTGAACGAGATACGATCTGTTCTTGGAGACAAGGTTTACGACATTGTGATCAAAAGCAGTATCAGGTTTGCCGAAGCGCCTGTGGTGCATCAACCTATTCTGGATTACGACCCCAAGCACGAGGGAGCGATGGCCTACAGGCAGTTAGCGGAGGTGATTATCAATGGTGAGGAAAAGAGCTAGTCTCAAAGGCATGGGAGCGGACATTTTCTATGGGACAGAAGTTCTTTCTGAGTCTGAAGTTGAGGACGAGGCCGATCTCGATCTGGAAGAAGCTCTGGCAGAGGAGGCAGAAGCGGCCCAGCCGGCGATTGAAGAGAAGGCCGTCGATGTAGAAGCCTCCCTCGCCGAGGAGGCGCGAGCGGCCGAGGTGAAACCCTCTCCGACGGTGGTAACGCCCGAGGAGCCGAGACGCCCCTCGGAAGCGGCCCCGCCATCGCCCTACCCGGAATACAAACCGCGCCCCTCGGAAGCGGCCCCGCCGTCGCCCTACCCGGAATACAAACCGCGCCCCTCGGAAACTGAGGTTGGTCCGCCTCCAGAAGCCGAAGAGCCGCTCGGAGTCGGCCCATTCCCCCCGCCTGGGGATACTACTTTGCCGCCCCAGTCTCCACCTGCCGCTCCGGAGACTGGCCCCCCGCCTTCTTATGGGGCGGAGTACGTGCCGCCTCCCAAACTGAAGATGGTGGGCTGGCTTGTCGAAGAAGCGCCCCTTCTCCGGCCCAAGGAACCCCTTGGTCAACCGCCGATACCAGGCGCGGAGGACGTAGAAGAAGAACCTCCCTTGCTCGAATTTCAAACCGACGAGAGAGAGGATCAACCATCACGGATACGCGAGGAAGAGGAGGTACTGGAATATTATGGCCGGCGGCGTAATAAGCTAAGCAAATACATTGACGACCTGTTTGATGATATCCCTCGTGAGTTGACAGGCAAGGAGATGGGCGATGCTCTGTCGCTATTGACCAGAGCGCGGGACGTTCTGGCCGAGAAGCCCCGCCAGTTCGACGAGGCGGAATACATGGTAGCCCGGGCCGGAGCGATCGTAGAGAATCGACGCAACATCAGACGTGGCTCCAGCACCTATGGTAATGCTCTTCTGGTCTACGAGATAACCTGGTTTCTGCTCCTGTTCGCCGGTTTTATTTTCAGCCAGAGGTTGCTTCAGTTTTTATTGATCACTACCGCTATAGGCGCGGATACAGGCCAATTTTTTGGTCCCTTCTGGAATGCCATGATGTGGGGCGGCATCGGCGGCGTGGTGGGGGCGCTCTACAGTTTGTACTGGCACGTGGCCGTGCAGCAGGATTTTAATAAATATTACAGTATGTCTTATGTCGTGCAACCCATCATGGGCCTGATCCTGGGGGGGGCTGTTTACCTGATCCTGGCCGCTGGATTCCTGGGTATACAGGTTGCGTCCGAAACGGCAGGCGCAACTGCTACCACTATTTATCAGCTCTTCCCTTCCTTGATCGCCTTCGTGGCCGGTTTCCGGCAAAGGTTCGTCTACGAGTTGATCGACCTGATCGTCGCCAAGCTCACGCCGAACCCGGTAGAGGAGGCTAAGAAAAAGGAAGAGGCCAAGAAGAAGATAGAGGAGACCGCAGAGGAGGAGGAAGAGATACCGGCGCCGCCTACCCTGAAAAATAAAGAAAAGGAAAAAGAAGGAAAAGAGGAAGGAGCAACAGCCTGAGTTGCTCCCAGATATGAGGCAGGAGCCTGGCTCCTGCTTTGACTTTTAACCCAGTTCGACCTTTTTCAGACGGAGATTAGGAGTGAGGCCCGGGATGCGGCCGCGTTTAGCCAGCGGCCTGCCTTCCACCGCTTTAATATCGGCTGTAAAGTCGATAGGAGGCGCCCCGGCGATGTAGCTGCCGACGCCAAAGGCATCGACAGGTGTTCCCTGGGCGATGAAGTGTCGGATGCGGGCCACATCTACACCACCACTGACGGTGATTTTAACGTGTTCGTAACCAGCCTGGTCCAACCTGGCTCGTACCTCTTTGACCAGTTCGGCAGTGACACGACCTCGTTCAGCCGGGGTATCCAGCCGCACGGCCCATAACTTACGACCCAAAGCCTCAGCCACCCGCAGGCTTTCCTCGGCTTCGTCCTTAAAAGTATCCACCAGGGCGATGCGGTTGATTTTCGGATCGATGTGCCGGTCGAAGGCCAGAGTAGCTTTTACCGTGTCCCCGAAGATAAGAACCATGGCGTGGGGAATAGTGCCGCTGGCTTCCAGGCCGGCCAGCTCTGCTCCGGCTGTAGTAGCGCAGCCTGCACAACCGCCCACGAGGGCCGCGTATTCCATGCGGGCTGAAACGTCGGGGTGTACGTGACGGGCGCCAAAACTGATAACAGGGATACCGGCGGCGGCCTGGACGCACTGGTGAGCGGCTGTAGCCCAACCGCTTTCGTGAGCCAGGATACCCAGCAGGGCCGTTTCGTACAACCCGAAACTGTTGTAAGGAGCAGTGAGGCGTAAGACCACCTCTTTGGCTTGCATGGCCTGGCCCTCTTCCAGGGCTTCCACCTCGGCTGTGGGCGGCAATACCAGGCTCAACAGGTCCAATACTTCATTCATGCCGCACAAGAGTCCCTCACGGCCGGGAAAGATTTCCATCGTTACGGTCGGGTTCAGACCCTCTGCTTCCAGTATTTTTCTGGTGCGCAGAAAATAGATGTCGGCTGTCTTACCCGAGAGCATGGGATGAGCAGGATCAAACGTTGGTGTCTCCAAAATCATGGCCTCCTCTCATTATATATTATTTCATATATTATTTCGTTTTCCCTACTCAAGGGATTTCAACTCCGCCCCTAGAATCTTCTCTACGTGCTTCAGGGCGAACTGATGAGCCTCCGGATCGAGGGTGGCCACACAGTCAACATAAACTTCAACCGGATAGTCGCGGTTGCGAGCATCGGTTATGCTGTGCAGGACACAGATATCGATGCACGCGCCGCAAAAGATCAACTTGTCCGGCTTCAGAGCGGCCAGTCGGTCGGCCAGATCGGTCTCGAAAAAGGCACTATAGCGTCGTTTGGGGATCAATTCCCCTTTCTCCACCAGGTCAGCCAGTTCGGGTACGATCTCTACTTCCTCGCTACCCCGCACACAGTGTTGGGGCCACATTTGAAATTCCTTGTCGTCGGGATCATGGGTGTCAGCGGTGAAGAACACCCTGGACCCTGCGGTCAGTTCTCGTTCCACCAGAGCGCGCACTTTTGGGATCACCGCTCGCGCCTCTTCCCCACAGAAAAGAGGAAAACCTTCCTCCAGGAAACCCCGCTGCATATCGACCACGATCACGCCCTTGGTCATCTTTACTGCCTCCTTTTATCTCGTCTGGCTGTTAGCTTATCTTTAGTATAGTATAGCAGATTTACCCTCAGATCGCAATGCTCACCAGCCAGGGGGGGCTATTCCAGATTTTAGGGGATTGGAAAACCTGGTTTCTAAGCCCGGCGAGGCCCAAAGTCGTCGTCGGTTGATAATTGGAAGGTTTTTGGAAGGCCGGAAGAGCATGGGAAATGGTATAATGTTATAAAGCAATGGGTGACAACGTCAGCCACGACCCTGCCTGGTTACAAAAACCTTTTGCCAAAAAGTGACTTTCTAGGGTATAATGTAGGTATCGGGCAAGACAGGCATCGAGCGTGTTAGGAGTCCATCGCATGAGCACCCGAGGGGTGGCGTTTGTCTCAGCGTTTCTGGCCGTGTTTGGTTGGGTGGGACTGGGCTATCTGGTGAGTAACGTCCAACCCCAATCTATCGCTATTTTAGCCTTTTTTAGCTTGCTTTTTGCCACTTTGACCACTACTTTCATTCCGGTAGTCTGTTATCTCAACCATCGCTTTACTAACCCCAGGGAGCCGCCGGACGGCTGGCGGTCGATGCGCCAGAGTGGGTGGCTGGCCTTGTTTATCGTCCTGTGCGCCTGGCTTCAGTCTTTACGGGTTCTTAACTGGATAGTAGCTCTTCTCCTGTTAGGGGTGTTCAGCCTGATAGAAGTTTTCATCTTAACCAGGGAGTGACCGGCCGCCACATTTTTACCTTATTTTTACTTTATGGTATAATGTATGAGAGAGTGCGGCTCGCTCTAGTAGCCTGTGAAACAGGTAAACTAAACAGATAAGATAAAATGAGAGATTCAATATCAACTATTCAACAAAGCTCAACCAGAGAAGGGACAGGGCTTGGTGACACTATGATCTCAATATTGCTCGCTCTTGTGAGGAGATTGGTAACCATGTTGACCAGAACCAAAGCCGGAACGAAAGCTGGGAAAATGGAAGTCAACTCCTCCGGGCCTTTCCTGACCCCTGATCTTTTGCCGGGTTTGAATATGACTGCTTTGCCCCCCGCAGACCAGGCGCAAAGGTTAGCAGGATGCAGCGCCAACGATGGGGAGCGGCTCTCGGCAGAGATAACTGCCCTGCATCGAATCTCCGAGGTCATCAACTCCTCTTTATCCCTGGCTTCTATTTTGCAGCGGGTGATGAGCGAGGTGGTAGACAATTCCCGGCTGTCTGCCGCCTGGTTGTTCCTGCTCGATGAAGAGGAGAACCTGAAATTGCAGGTGGCGCTTGACCCGGCTTTGAAGGAGGATCGCCGTCTGGATCACTGGGAGTTCACCCTGCCGAGCATAACCGTGGCTACCGGCCAGCCATTATTGATCCCAGACCTGAAAAAGTGCTCGCGCTTGCGCTCTTTTGTTCCCTCCTCAAAGGTAACCTCAACTTTGTGGGTGCCCATCTGGAATAGGGACAAAGTTAACGGAGCCATCGGAGCTTTGGGCGTGGGCAGCACAGAGAGGGAAGCCCTCGGCCAGAATATGATTCTTTTCCTGACCACTATAGCCGCTCAGTTAGCCCTCGCCATTGAGAACGCCAAACTTTTGCGGCAGGTGGCTGCCGAGTGTCGGATGCGCCTGGACATGCAAAGCTACCTCTCGCCCCGGGCGGTACAGGCTGTCACAGATGGAAAATCCTTGCCAGGCACCACCAACGAGCCGAGCAGGATGAGTGTGCTTTTCGCCGACGTGCGCCACTTCACCATCCTGGTGGAGAAAACGGATACAGAGATTGTGATCCAGTTGTTTAACGAGTATTTCAGCCGGGTGCAGGATATCGTCTCCGCGCATGGCGGGGTGGTGGACGAACTGGCCGGCGACAGGATTCTGGCTAGCTTCGATGCGGCTTTCATCGACCAGAGTGATGCCAGACGGGCGGTAGCCGCCGGCCTGGAAATTCTGAGCGCCCTGGACACTTTGCAGGAAAGCTGGCGACAGCGTGGTCTGCCAGCCTTCGAAATCGGCGTCGGCATCAGCACCGGGCCGGTGACCACCGGCAGCATTGGCTCCCAGGACAGGAAAGCCCTGGTCACCACGGGCGAAACCCTCAACATCGCCTGGCGCACGGAACAAAAGACCAAAGAGTTTAACAGGCGCATGATTATCACCGAGAGCACCTTTGAGCAGGTCCACGACCTCATTGACTACGAAGAGTTGGGGCCGGTGAAAATGGCAGGCGTCAGTTTTCCCATCAAGCTTTATAGTGTCCAGAGGATGAAACAGGGGAGCAAAGGGTAAGATGCAAGAAGAGCTTAGGAAACTGCCTGGCGTGGACAGGTTGCTCGGCGAAGAAAGCCTGCGCTCCCTGGTCGAGACCTACAGCCACGAACTGGTGGTGAAGGCTGTCCGTCAGGTGTTGGACCATACCCGGCAGGTTATCCTGGAGGGGGCTTGCTGTCCACCTCTGTCGCAATTAAGCGGCGCCGTGCAAGATCGCCTGCTGAACTGCTTGCGTCCCACTCTGCGCCCGGTCATCAACGCCACCGGAGTGATTATCCACACCAACCTGGGTCGGGCCCCCCTGAGCCTGGAGACCAGAGCCGCTATGGAGGCGGTAGCTCGTGGTTACAGCAACCTGGAATACGACCTGATTGTGGGGCGGCGTGGTTCTCGCTACGTCCACGCCGAAGAACTGCTTTGCCAGTTGACCGGCGCCGAGGCCGCCCTGGTGGTCAACAACAATGCAGCCGCCGTCCTTTTGATCTTAACCACCCTGGCTCAGGGCCGCCAGGTGATTATCTCCCGCAGCCAGTTGATCGAAATCGGGGGCGGCTTCCGCATCCCCGACGTTATGCGCCAGAGCGGAGCTTACCTGGTGGAAGTGGGCACCACCAACCGCACCCACGTGCGCGACTATGAAGAAGCCATTGGCCCAGAGACAGCCCTGTTAATGCGCGCCCACCACAGCAATTTCAAGCTCATCGGGTTCACCCACGAGGTGGGGCTGGTCGAGCTGGTCGCTCTGGCCGCGCAGCACAGCCTGACCGTGGTAGAGGACCTGGGCAGCGGCACCCTGCTGGACACCGCCGCCTATGGTCTGGCCCATGAACCCACCGTCCAGGAGATCGTGGCCCAGGGGGCGGATGTGGTGTCCTTCAGCGGCGACAAGCTGCTGGGCGGCCCCCAGGCCGGCCTTGTCGTTGGCCGGGAGGAGCTTATCGCCCGTCTGAAACGCCATCCCCTGACCCGCGCCCTGCGGGTGGACAAGACCACCATCGCCGCTCTGAACGCCACCCTGCGCCATTACCTGGAAGGCAAGGCCGCGGAGAAAATCCCCGTCTGGCGCATGATAGCCGTGCCCCTGGAAAGCATCGAGGACCGGGCGCGGGGATGGGCAGAACAGCTTGAGGGAGAGGTGGTGGACGGTCATTCGACGGTGGGAGGCGGCTCTTTGCCCGGAGAAACCCTGCCCACCAAACTGGTGGCCTTCCAGGTGGCCTCGCCCGATGCGCTGGCCCGCCACCTCCGAGAAGGAGAGCCAGCCGTGATCGGTCGCATCGAAGATGACCGCTTCCTGCTCGACCCTCGCACGGTATCGGAGGAGGAGGAAGAAATGCTCATCGCCGCCGTGAGAGGGGCCCTATCCGCAGCGGATTAAAAGACCTCGTCCACCGCCACCTGGAAACCGGCCAATAATTGGGAGTGAGCTACTTCCCCTGACCCGAACTGGCCCACCAGGGCGTAAGCGCCTTCCTCCAGACTGAAAACCTCGATGGTGCTGGCCCGGTAGTCCACTATCCAGTATTCCTGTACGCCGGCCGTCCGGTAAGCCTGAAATTTTTCGTTGCGGTCGTATAGCCAGTTGCTCGGCGATAGCACCTCGACCACCAGGTCGGGCGCACCTTCAACGTACTGCTCCCCGACGATATCCTGCCGCCCCGCCGACACAAATAAGATATCCGGCTGGACGGGTACAGGTTGGGTGGGCAGCCGCACCCCACATGGAGCTATCAGTACTTCACCCAGATTACGCTCCTCCACGAAAGCTCCTATCTTGGAGGCAAGGTGAAACAACGAACGCTGATGTTTAATAGCCGGTGGTGGGGTCATATACAACACTCCGTCCAGCACTTCGTAGCGGAAGCCATCGTCGGGCAGGCGCAGCCAGTCCTGGTAAGTCCAGTCCCCTTGTGCGGGCGGCCAGGGCCGTGCTGGTGAGGCTATCTGATTCTTTTCGGCAATTTTTTCTGAACTCACTTTTTGTCTCCTGGAATTGCCCTGATACTCTCACCTGTCATTGTATCACATATCC
>DAOULT010000131.1:0-8935 GCA_034417895.1 Anaerolineae bacterium
CTTCCAGCCCCATGCTTTTGAGCCTGTCCAGTAGCTCTTGCAGGTCGGCATCGCTGGAATCCAGGTTGACGTGCTCCGTCCAGCCCCTCACCGCCGATAGCTCCACGTACTTGAACCCGGCCTGGGCAATGCCCTCCAACGCCTCATCAAGAGTATGGGTATGGTACGTGTTGGTCAATACGCCCACTTTGTTTTGCATCTTTACCCTCCTCCAAAAAGATGGTTATAAAAGATTCAGGGGCCAAAGAAGCGCTCCAGGGGCAGAGAGACAGGAGACTGACGGAAAAGCACAGCCTGAATGCAGTCGAGGAGAGGAAACCTGTCCCGCAATTCCCGCTGCTCCATCCTGGCTTCGAGCGCCCGATGCACCACGCGGATGGCCTCGATCCCTTCCACGGTAGCCCCTTTCATCGCTTCGCAAGCCCCGTCGAAAGAAAGGCCCTCTCCGAGCAGTTGCCCCAGGGTCAGGTTGCGTCCCTGCTGGCAGGTGACGTACAGGTCGCCCAACCCGCCCAGGCCATAGGCCGTCTCCGCCTGTCCACCCAGGAGTGGGGTCAGGGCGGCCATCTCGTGCACCGCCTGGTTGAAGACCGCCGAGCGCAGGTTATCCATCGTGTTCGCGGTTGTGCTGGCGGTGGCTGTGGCCGCCGTGGACTTCGCTATTCCGTCGCATATCCCCACGCCGATGGCGTAGCCGTTCTTTATCGCGGCGCACACTTCCAGGCCCCGGATGTCCGTCGTAAGCTGGAGGTGATAATAGTCGGTGGCGAATATCCGGGCGCACCGCCGCAGGCTGTCCTCCTGCTCGGAGGCGAAGACCACGCAGGTCGGGCGGCGGTCGGCCAGTTCCAGCGCCTTCGACGGCCCGCCGATAGCCACCACCGCCACCTGAGCGGCCAGGTCTTGGGGCAGAGCTTCGGCGACGATCTGGGGCAGGGTGCGCAACTCGCCGCTGTCCGTCACCTCCAGCCCCTTAGCCACGTTGACGATGGCCGCCCCCGGCGAAAGAAAAGGGGCAACTCTTTCGGCCATCTTCCCCACCGCCCCGGAGATAACCCCCAGCACGACGACCTGGGATCCCTGCACGGCCTCCCCCAATTCTTCGACGTGGAAGGGCCGCACAGACTCAGGCAGGCGCATTTTCATGGCCGGGTGCCAACCGTCTTCCCGCAGGCGGTCGATGACGGCGCGGTCGAATTCCGTGCCGCACAGGGCTACCTGGTGGCCGTTATCAGAAAGGGGAATGGTCAAGGCGCTGCCCATCACCCCTGCTCCCACAATCGCCACTTTTGCCATTACGTCTCCTTCAAAATAATCAGCTAAAGGTTCGCCCCCCGTCCACGACTATGATCTGGCCCGTGATGTAGCTGGACAGGTCGGAGGCCAGGAAGAGCACCACGTCAGCCACATCTTCCGGCTGGCCCACCCGGCGCAGCGGGCTGCGGCGGCCTATCTCTTCCATCTGCTCCGGGGTATAAAGCCTGCCCATGCTCTTTGTGGCGATCTGGCGCGGGGCGACGGCATTCACGGTGATGCCACGGGGCCCAAGCTCGCGGGCCATGGCCCGGGTCAGGCTGTTGAGTCCCCCTTTGGAAGCGGCATAGTGAGGGCCGCTGCCGGTGCCGGTGATGGCCGAGGCGGAAGAGACGTGCACCACCCGCCCCCAGCCCCGGCTGATCATGTGTGGGGCCACAGCCTGGCTCACGTAGAAGGCTCCGGTCAGGTTCACAGCCAGGGTCTGCTGCCAGGTGTCAAGCTCCACCTCCAAGAAAGATTTTTTGGGGTAGATTCCAGCATTGTTGACCAGGATGTCGATGCTTTCTTTCCGGGCCAGGACCTCTTTTACCAGGCTCTCCACCTGTTGGGGCTGAGTGACGTCCACCGCCTGGAAGCAGGCCCACTCCCCCAGGCCCTCTATGAGAGAGACGGTTTCCTGAGCGGCGGCTTCCATGCTCTCCAGGTCAGTGACCACCAGCGCGGCTCCGGCTTCGGCCAGCTTCAAAGCGATGGCCCGCCCGATGCCCACCCCGGCCCCGGTGACGATGGCCGTGCGACCTTCCAGGGAAATCTCGATCATAGCCCCATTCCCCTTTCCCTACTCCCCATAAGTAAGTTCGGCTAGGCGGTCTATCAGGGAGCGCAGGGTGGGGAAGATGTGGCTGTAGACCTCTTCGTAGAGTTTATCGTAGATTTTCTGAGTTTCTTTATTGGGGGTATAGGTCTCGCCCAGGCGCACCATGGCCGCAGCGGTTTCCCACACGTCACCGTAGAAGCCGGCGGCGGTGGCGGCCAGGATAGCGGCTCCCAGGCAGGTGGCTTCCGGGCTGGCCGAGCGGGTGACGGGCTTGCCGGTGATGTCGGCCACCATCTGGCCCCAGAGCGGACTTTTTGAGCCTCCTCCCATCGCTATGAAACGTTCAATGGGAAAGCCCAGAGCTTCCTCCACCCCGCTGGTAGCCAGCCGTTGCTCGAAGGCGATCCCCTCCAGGATGGCGCGGTACATATGCGCCCGGCTGTGCGTGCCTCGCCAGCCGATGATGGCGCCGCTGGCCTGCGAGTCCCAATAGGGATTCATGACGCTGTTCCAGTAGGGGACGAGCATCAGCCCCAACGAGCCGGGGGGCACTTTGCGGGCCGCAGCCTCAAAGATTTCCTCCGCCGAGACGTTCAGCTTGAGGTCTTCGGGGTCAACGCCGCCAAATTTCTCCACAAACCAGCTTATGGTGAAAGTCCCGCCCCGCAAGACCGTTTCCAGCAAGTAAGTGTTCGGCACGCCCCCGTTGAGGGTGCGGAAGGCCGGGTCAGCGGCATATTTTTCCGAGAAAGCCCCGGACACCACCGCCGTCCCCAGGTTCAAATAAGCCTGGCCCGGAGAGGTGGTGTTGGATCCCAATCCGGCGGATTGCCCATCGCCCAGGGCGGCCACCACCGGCAATCCGGCAGGCAGGCCGCACTTTTCGGCCGCCGCCTCCGTTACCGTGTCCATCACTGTGCCGGGAGGGTAGGCTTCCGAGAACTGATCCAGGCGCAGCCCCAGGGCGGAGATCAAATCTTCGGCCCAGCGGTGGTTGACCATATCGAACACGCCCATCGGGTCGGCGCAGCCCCAGCTCGTTTTGAACTGGCCGGTCATCTTGAACACCAGGTAGGCGTGGACGTCCAGGTATTTGTAAGCCCGCTCGAAGACGGCTGGTTCGTGTTTGCGCAGCCAGACTATTTTGGGAATAGAAGGGGTGGTAGAAAGAGGCTTGCCAGACACCTGGTGGAATTTTTCTGCCCCATAGAGGGCAGCGATGTCCTCCAATTCGGCCCAGGCCCGCTCATCCAGCCAGATGGTGCCGTTGCGCAAAGGCTGGCCTTTTTCATCTACTGGCACGAAGGTTTCCCGCTGATGGGTCATGCACAGGGCGGCCACGCGGGCCGGGTCTACGCAGGACATGGCCCCCCGTAGAGCGCAGGCGGTGGCCTCCCACCAGTCCTCAGCGCGCTGCTCCCACCAGGTGGGCCGAGGGTTGAGGAGGGGGAAAGTGGCCCGCCCCTCCGAAACGGGACAGCCCGTTTTATCCCAGACAATGGCTTTACTGGCGCTGGTACTGCAATCCACACTGACGACCAAATCTTTTTTCACGCCAAACCTCCACAATTAATTCACGCGTTACTCTCCAGGGACGATGGCATATTTGAGGCCCTCGCCTCTCTTGACCGCTCGCAGGGCGTCCTCCAGGCGGCTTAAAGGCATCGCGCCCTTGATGAATTTCTTGGGATCCACTGCCCCCTGCACGATGAGATCAAAGGCCATCTTGACGTAGCGCGGCGTATGATGATAAATGCCTTTAAGCGTCAACTCGCCGTAATGAAGGTTGGTGGTATCCACGTTGATGCTCGTCCCGGCCGGGCAGCCCCCAAACAGGATGACGGTCCCTGCCTTGCGGGCCATGGCGATGCTTTTTTCCCAGGCCGGGGGCTTGCCCACCGCTTCGATGACCAGGTCGGCCCCACGCCCTTCTTCGGTCAGGTCTCTCACGGCCTGAACCTGGTCGTCCACGGCGTCGATGTCTATCACCTCGTCAGCGCCGAACTCTTTAGCCAGCTTCAGGCGGGGAGCAAAGCGGCCCGAAGCGATGACCCGCGCTCCCTTCAGTTTAGCCAGAATGATGAACATCAGGCCGATGGAACCCACGCCCGTGACGGCCACCGTATCGCCCAGGTGCACGTCCGCCCTCTCGATCCCGTGCACGACGCAGGCCAGAGGCTCGGTAAAAGCGGCTTCGGCGAAGGACACGTGGTCGGGCAGGGCATAGACGTTCTGCTCCGCGATCCTGCGCGGGATGATGATGTGCTCGGAGTAAGTGCCCCAGTGGTAAACGATGTCTTCGCACAGGCTGTGACGACCGTGCCGACAGTAGAAGCACTGTTGGCAGGGAGCAGAATTGCCTCCGCTGACCCGCATCCCTTCCTTGAAGCGAGTGACTCCCGGCCCCACAGCCGCCACCGTGCCCGCCCACTCGTGCCCGGCGCGGGCCGGCAGGGGCGACATGGCTTTGTGCCAGCCGCGCAGGAAGGCTTTGAGGTCGGTGCCGCAGGTCAGGGCCGCGCCCACCTTGACCAGCAACTCGCCCTCTTTCAGCTCGGGCAGGTCAATTTCCTCAAGGCGCATATCTTCCACACCGTATAATAAAGCAGCTCGTGTTTTCATCCTATCTTTTATCCTATTCTAATTAGTGATGACGCTCTTGACCATGCTGGCGCCAGCATCAAGGCCAGGCAGATATCCTTCGTCCCTGACAGGCTGCCTCTGAGGGGAGTTTTATTCAGCAAACAGTCTGGAAAAAGGAACAAAAGGCCCCAGGGGAATAAGGTCAAAATCCAGCAATCCCTCCCTGACCAACGGCAGAGTGTCAAGCGCTTGTCTGGCTTCTTCCACATCTGCACATTCGAGCACCAGCACTGCATCGGGCCGGTCTGTACGGAAGTACAACTCGCGGAACAGGCCAGAGGCGTAAAGTTCCCAGGCCCTGGCTGCTTCCTCCTGGAGATGAGGTCTGAATTCCTCTTCTGTGGCGTCGGGTAGAGATTTACCAATGGCTAGAATTTTCATGGCTTCCCCCTTCTTAAAGAAGCTCTACACCCCTGGGCAGGGGTGTAGAGCTAACGTTGAACTGACCGAATGTGACTAGGTGTAGATACCCACCTCTTTGTCGGCCAGCGCGGCCATGTTGTCAAGCCCCTCCATGGGATCCACTTCGCCGGTGGTTATCTTGCCCAACTCTACGGCGAAGATGTTGTTGGCGATGGTGGACCAGGCCGGCAGGTGCGGCTCGGTGCCCATGCGCTCCTTGATGGCCCGCTCGGTGGCGTCGAAGTGGCGGGTGGTGCCGGCGGCCACGACGGCCTTCTCCTTGACACGCGGGTCGTCGAAGGTGGACTGACGGATGGGGCTGGCCCCACCGCCCATGATGGCCGCCCGCGTCTGGACATCGGAGCTGGTGGCCCATTGCAGGAAGACCCAGGTGGCGTCCGGCTCACGGGAGTAGCGCGACAGACCGTAGACGCTGCCGCCCTGGTGGGACATGCCGGGCACCTCTTCGAAGCCACACTCCTCCGGGGTGCGCAGGGCGTACTCCTGCGGGCAGTCGGCGGCCTCCATGAGACCCACGACCTGCGACTTTTCGGGCGTGTCGTACAGCGGGAAGAACTCACCCCAGGCAATATAGATGCCAGCCTTGCCTTCGGCCACAGCCTCGGCCTCACCGCTCCAGTCCCAGGTGGTGGACCCAGGCGGCATGTACTTGCCCAGTTCGAGCATGTACTCCAGGCCAGCCTTACCCTGCTCGTCGTTGACCACGCACTTGCCCTCCGGGTCGAAGACCGAGCCGCCATTGGCCCACAGCCAGCACGTCCAGTCGCACTCCAGGCTGTAATGGCCGGATTTCCACTGGCCGATGGTGCCATACGTGTCGGGAGCCTTGGCCTCGTTGATGGCCTTGACCGCCGCCATGTAGTCGTCCATGGTGGTCGGCACTTCCAGCCCCAACTCCTCGAATATATCCTTGCGGTACATCACGATGAAGATGGGGATGTCGCACACCAGGCCACCCCAGCGGCCCTTGTAGGTGGCGATGTGATCTACCAGCGGCTTGAGCAGGTCGTCGGGGTTGTAGTTGGGGAAGGCCAGGTCGGGTTTGGTCTCCCACAGCTCGCGGGGATCAATGGTGTCGTTGATGAAGCGGGCTACCCAGGCCTGGTCCTGATAGTAAACGTCGTTGTGGCCCAGCCCGCCGGCGGCGTCCACGCTGATCTTGAACAGCACTTGCTCCAGGGGCAACAGCTCCCACTCGACGTTGATGCCCGTCAGCGGCATGAACTCTGACTTGGTCAGTTCGTCAATGGCCCGGCTGGGGGGCGTGGCTTCGGAGACGACGCGGACGGTCCGGCCCTTGAACTGGCCGCCCACTTCTTCGAGCCAGGCGGCCACCTCTTCCGGCGCCCCTTCCTGGAAAGAAGGATCAGGGTGTAGCCTGGCCTGGGCCACCCTGGGAGCACCCAGAGAATGCAGCCCATGCAGGGTGAAGCCTAGCCCGGCCCCGGCGCAGATCTTCAGAAAATCGCGACGGCTGAGCCGCCCTCGACTAAAAGCGTTCGCGGCCTTGGCGATGATTTTTTTGCTTTCACGCTCTATCATTTTTCATCCTCCTGAATTCTAAATAGAGATAAAGAAACGGAAGAGCAACGTCTATGTTTTATCCTGTCCCTCACCTCCTTTCCGCATCGTCGCCGGTCTGAAGAGCAACGGATCAGAACTGCTAACCGTGGACGGCGCCCAGAGTCAATCCTCGAACCAGATGCCTTTGAACGAGCAATATGAAGATGAAAACAGGTATCATGGCCGCCGAACCCAGGGCCGCCAGATAGCCCCACTCCACCCCATAGGCGGTGATGAAGGTCGAGGAGGCCACGGGCATGGTACGCACCCCGCCCTTGGTCAGCACCAGGGTAAGCAAGAATTCATTCCAGGAAAAGATGAAGCTCAGAATGGCCGAAGCCGCCAGGCCCGGCTTTACGTAATTCAGGATGAGCTGAAAAGCCTGGAAGCGGTTGGCGCCATCGACCAGGGCGGCCTCATCCAGATCGCGGGGCACCTCGTCAAAGAAGCTCTTCAACAACAGGACTGCCAGCGGCAGGTTCATGATCATGTGCAGGAGGATGATGCCGTAGTAGGAGTCGATCAGGCGCAGGTTTTTTATGAAGGGAGGCCCGCTCTGCCAGGCCCAATTTTGGACGCTGATATACATCAGGTAGAAGGGCAGGGCCGCCACGATAGGAGGCATCATGCGCGTGGATAGGATCCAGAACACCACGTCCTTCCGCCGCCGGAAAGCGAAACGGGATAGACCATAGGCCGCCAGGGCAGCGACAACGGTGACCAGAAAGGTGCTGACCACGGCAATGATGACGCTGTCCCTGAGATAAGGAACGGAATAGTACAGCCCTCCGCCCTCGCCGGTGATGGCTCCTGTTTGCTCCAATTCCGTATCCTGGTAGAAGACCCCTCCCAGAACGACCTGATACCAGGTAGTAGTTGGCTTGAAGACGAAGACGGGAGGGAGGTGAAAGATGTCCCCGTAGGGCTTGAAGGAGCACAGAAACCACCACAGGATTGGGAAAAAGAAAACAAAGGTAATGATGAAGCACGCTGCCGTGAGGATAACTTTGTTCCAGACTTTCTTTCCCGCCATAGTATCACCACTCCACTTTCAGTACTCTGGTGCCCACCAGGGCGATGACGTTGATCAGAATCAGAATGAAAACCCCCAGGGCCGAGGCGTAACCCCACTTGGTGAACCCGAAAGCCTGGGTGTAGGCGTAGTAGCTGAGCACCTCGGTACGTCGGCCCGGCCCCCCGGCGGTCATGATGTAGATGTAGTCGAAGACGCGGAAAAGGTCGATCAGCCTGACCAGAATGGCGACGGCGATGACCGGCCTCAGCAGGGGCACGACAACGAGCCAGAACCGCTGCCAGCCGCTGGCCCCATCGACCACCGCCGCTTCCAGAGGCTCACGGGGCAGAGCTTTAAGCCCGGCCAGGAGGATCAGGAGCATGAACGGCGTCCACTGCCAGATATCGGCGATCAGCACCCCCATCATGGCATGTTTGCCCGTGCCCCCCAGCAGTGGTTCGCTGGGGTCGATGAGACCCAGGCCATACACGATCCAGGACAGGACGCCAAACTCGGCATGTTCGAGCAATTGGAACATCAAGCCTGTCACCGCCGGGGGCACGACCATGGGCAGGATGATGAGGGTCTGAAGCACAGGCAGGCCCCAAGGCTCACGGTCGAACAGCAGGGCGATGATCATGCCCAGGGCCAACTCGACGGCCAGGGCGATAGTGGTGTACTTGAAGGTTATCCACAGGCTGTTATGGATGCGGGGGTCTTTGACGATTTCTGCCCAGTTTGCCCAGCCAATGGACACAAAGCCCCTTTTCAGCAGGTCGAATCTGAAGAAGCTGCGATAGAGGTTGAAAAAAAGGGGGAAAATGCTAAACAAAAGGAGCAGGATAACGGCTGGAAGCAGCCATATAAAGGGTCTATCCCAGGAAAAAAGACCCTTCCTGCCAGCCACTCGCCCGACTCGCATTTCGGCAAGACCGGGTGCTGACGCCTGACTCATAATTAAGGCCTCCAGACAGATGATTCAAGATTAATCTGCAAATCCCAGACCAGGGCACCAGTATTTGTGAATATTCTCACAACCACCGGCTCAATTATAACACACCCCTTCGTAGCTGTCAAAAGTTGACTCTCACTAGTCGGTTGCAAAAAGTGTTGCTGCTCTTTTTTGGCCCGTTTGAGTCCAAATCCGCCCCTAGATGTTGTAGTTAAAGTCAGTTGGACCACAACCTGTAGTAGTGATTGCCTTTGCCGTTAGCGCC
>DAOULT010000132.1:0-22892 GCA_034417895.1 Anaerolineae bacterium
AGCGGGCGACCAGGAGAGCGCAGACCACCCCGGCCATGAAGCTGACGTATAGCCCCACCTTGAAGGACATAGGCGTGTATTTGAAGCGCACCCGCTGTCGGCCTGCGGGCAGATGGACGGCCCGAAAATTGCCATCGGCGCGGTAAATCTTCAGTTCGGTTTCCTGGCCGGGTTCCTGGTCTGGGGTCTGGCGGTACGCTTTCCAGCCGGGGAAGTAGGTATCAGCCAGGATCAGCCAGCCGCTATCGGGCATCTCGGCCTCGACGACCACCTGGTTGATCGTATATTCAACGATGTTTACCTTTTGCTCGTTGCCTGCTTCCCACTGTCCGCCCTCCGTCCCTTGCTGCTCGCTGCTTGCGGCCTGCTGCTCCTCCAGGATGACGTATTGCCTGGGGTCAAAGCTCTCATCTTTCAGCGCGTCGGCCAGTTGCTCCGGGGGCACGACCCTGGCCTGGAGAACGACGAAGGCGCGAGGCAGATAATCCTGGTTGAGATAGACCCTGATCTCCTGGTCGTAGACCAGCTCGTAATGAGGGTTGGGGATGTGGCGAGTGGTCAGGACGTATTTGACGTTGAGCAGGTCGAGGAGGGGGGAGTCCAGAGAATCGTACTCGGACAGGGGCGCGATGCGATTGTAAAGCAATTCGTCCTGCTCCTCGATGAGGGCCATGTAATCGGCGTACTGTTTGGGAAAAATGGAATCATAGCCCCGCACGTCGTACAGGCCGTAGAGCATCCCGGCGTTGGCTATAAAGGTCTTCTCTCCAGGGCCTACAAATGAGGTGAGGCGAAACGACGATGGATCCTGCCGCAGAAATTCGACCACGGGAGGGGTGAAATCCAGCAGCCTGGGGTCGGCGGCGGGGTTGAATCCATAGCCGAAAGCGAACAGGTCGAAGGCGAGCAGCCCCAGGGCCAGCACCTCCCAGACCGGCCTTTTTCGCAAAGGTCCTGGTAGAAAGATGGGGCACCGGCTGACGCGCAGCACGATGCCGCTGGCCGCAAGCAGCAGCCCAAAGAGAAGCACCTGCCTGAACTCGTAGCTGTAGAAAGCCTTTGCTTCGGGGAAAGCGTCCGGGGCTTTAGCCAGGGCCCAGAAGATTTGCCTTACCAGAGGCTCAAGCTGGCCATAAAAGATGCGGCTGAGAAGCACCCCCACAACGGTCGCCAGGCCGCCCCAGAAAGCCAGGCCGGCCACGACGGTAATAACCGAAGGCCAGGCCCTGAGGACGAGCCAGCCTAGAGGCCACGAAATGACTACAGACCCTTGGGGTTTTGAAAACCCCAAGGGTCTCAGCTCCGGCGTGCGGGTGCGGGCCAGGTAGTCGGCCCCGATGCCCGCCAGGACTGCCACGCTCAGAGTATACGGGAAAATCCAGCGGAAGGGCGTGTGCAGTTGGGTAAAACCTGGCAGCCCATAGTAGAGCAGACCGTAAAAAGGTGTACCAAAAATGCACAGCAGAGAAACAAAAATCAGAATGGCGAAAATCCAGACGTAACGGCGAAAGGGCCAGTTTTTGCGCCCCAGTCCGAAGACAGCCACGGCAGCCAGCAGTAAGGGCAGCAGCCCGACGTAGCTCCCTCCCTCCACGTAGTTCTTGACGCCCCAGTCGGTGGAGCCAGGCCCGTTGGGGTTGAGTACGCCGTGAGCGTTAACCGTCAGGGGCACCACCTGGCCGCTGAAAACGTCCAGGTAGGTGTGGTGGGCCGGGTTGCCGAAAAAGTTGGGCGCCACAAAAGCGATAATACGACGCACAGGGAAAGCCCAGCCGATCACATCCTGGTAGCTGGCCGAGCGTGTGCGAAAGTTGAGGTCAGCCACCTCGTATAGAGGAATGAATTGCACCGCCCCCAGCCCCAACCCCAGGACGACCAGGATCGCCAGCCAGAAGGCGGCGCGCCCTGCCACAGACACGTCACGCTTTTTCCAGGTCAGGATGCCCAGCCGACAGAGAGCGTAATAGGCCATCAATAAGAGGACGTAAGCGGACATCTCGACGTGCCCGGCCAAAAGCTGAAAGGCCAGAACTATAGCCCCGACGATCACCCAGGGAATGACCGACCTTCGTTTGGAGCCGGGTGTGGATTCTGAGGGCGAAGACTCTTGAGCCTGGATGATGCGCTCCACGAGGGCCAGCAGGAGCGGCAACCAGGCCGCAGCAGCGATAATCATGGTAAAGACCACGCTGACCACCATGAAGGCGCTGAGCATGTAGATGATGCCCGCCAGTAAAGCGCCCAGGCGACCGACGCCAATGGTGCGGAGGTAAATGTAAGCAAACACCCCGGCCAGGAAAAGTTGGAGGACAGTGAAATAACCGTAGGCTTTGACCAGCGGTAGAATGTAGAAGACAATGCTCAGCGGATAGAGGGCCGAGTGCTGGCCGGCGGCCAGGAAGGGCAGGCCGGCGAAAAGATGGGGGTTCCAGAGAGGGATATCCCTGGCCTGAAAGGCATCCAGGATGAAGCGCTTCCAGACGTAGTTTTCCAGAACGAGGTCGCTGAGCAGCTCGTTGTGAGGGGGCAGTTGGACGCCCAACTCGGCGGCGAAGGAACGCCAGGGTTCAAAAGCGAAAAGGTTATCGAGGGGTAGAAGCGTCCTGGAGCCAAGAGTGACCGGACCAAACAATAAAAGAGGGAGCATGAAAAGGAGTAGAATAGCCAACAAGTCAGGCTTCCATTTTTTTAACAAAAGGGCCTTCACCTCAGAACGTTCTTGACAAAGCTCAGGACGTATTGGGCGTCTTCAAGCGCTTTTTGGGCCTGCTCTTCGGAGAAAAACAGTCTGGCTGGTTCTCCTCTGTCTGATCCGTAAAAAGCCAGTTCTCTATCGTTTGCCAGATCCTTGCTGATCTCTCTTAATCTCTCCCGTTCCTGGTTTGTTCCGATGCCCTTTTCAGAGAGGACCTTTTCAAGCACTGGGCCTACATCGTGCACCTTTGGATAATCTATGCCCAAAAAGTACAGTAACCCTTTCAGAGCAAGTTCGACAGTTTCCTGGCATCTTCGGACCGCCAGGTTATGAAACCCGTTCTCTGACAGGCGGCGCGCCTCCGGTATAATGCCTTCGGCATCCCTGACGTAACTCCACCCCATCTCATCGTTTCTCATAGCTCAAACACCTCGCCCGGCTTCAGGTCCGGCTTCAGCTCCCAGTACCAACTGCCATCGGGCAGAAAGACCCGTCGGGAGCCAAGTTCGGCCATACGTTTCCGCAACTCTTCAAACTTGGCTTGCAACAGTCCCGTGTCATATAAAATGCGCGCTTCCTCGACCATGTCCAGATATAAGGGCCGTGTTTTTTTGGCTTCTTCTGGCGAGAAGATCAAGAAACGCAGGTCAGGCCCAAAGCCCTCCTGCGCCACTGCCTGATAGATGGCGCTCTCCTCCACCTGGTACACAATGGGCCGGATCATCTTCACCCGTTGATGGTAGCTCTGGGGCAGGTCGCGGGCCACGATCAGGACGTCGATGTCGCTCTCGGCGGTGGCAGCGCCGCGGGCCACCGAGCCGTACAGAGCCACCGAGATCAGCCGCTCTCCGAAGTGTTGCAGGAGCAGATCTTTGAAAAGGAGGGCGATTTTGAAGTACTCTTCTGTCTCTTTCGTCTCCATGCGTCCCATCCCCACGCTTTTTCCGTTATAGATCTCTATACCGCCATTTGAGTTCCCAGACGCGCCAGGCCGCTTCCAGTTTGACCGGCATCGACATCTTGGACTGGCCGATCCGTCTATCCTCGAAGTAGATGGGAATTTCCAGGACTCTGAAGCCTTTTTTCTCACAGAGGTAAGCTATTTCTACCTGGAAGATGTAGCCGCCGGAGTGGATGGCGCTCAGGTCGATGGCCTCCAACACCCGGCGGCGGAAACACTTGAAGCCGGCCGTGACGTCCCTGACCCGCAGGCCCAGGATAAGACGGGTATATACGCTGTTGGCCCACCAACTGAGAAGGTAACGCCCCAGACTCCACTTCTCGTCCAACTGGCCGCCCGATACGTAGCGGGAGCCGACCACCACGTCGTAGTCTTCGATCTTCTCCAGGAAGTGGGGGATGTACGAGGGCGAGTGAGAGAAATCGGCGTCCATTTCAATAATGTAATCGGCCCCTTGTTCCAGAGCATAGCGGAACCCGGCGATGTAGGCCGTTCCCAGCCCCAGCTTGGCCTGGCGGTGGATGACGTGCACCTGGCCCGGATAGCGTTCCGCCAACCCGTCGGCGATCTGTCCTGTACCATCTGGAGAGTTGTCGTCAACCACCAGGATTTTCAGTCCTTCTATGCCCAGGAAAAACAGTTCAGCCACGATCTTCGGCAGGTTGTCCGCCTCGTTGTAAGTGGGGATGACGATCGTTATCTTCATGGCGAAACCTCTCTCTACTTTAAGTGAGCCGTCCATTCCCGTGCCAATCTATTCTGAGGCAATTATACTATGAGGGGACTAAAGAGTCAACAAATACTCTCTTGACAAACACCCCATAACTACTATAATACAGTTGCAACAGGAGCTTCTACAACTTGAGGAACCAGGGAGGGTAAAATTGGCCTCAGAAGTGCGCATTAAATCAGTCGAAGGTAAGAAAGATGTCATGGAATTTATTAAATTTCCCTGGCATATTTATGGCGATGATCCCTATTGGGTCCCTCCTCTCATCCGGGAGCGTAAGACTTTCTTCGATCCCCATAAAAATCCCTTCTTCAAACATTCAGAGGTAGCCCTCTTTCTCGCCCAACGGGGCGCTCAGACGGTAGGCACCATCGCGGCCATCATCGACCACAACTACAATGCCTTTCAGGAGGGAAAGTTTGGTTTCTTTGGCTGCTTTGAGGTCATCGAGGATTACGCCGTGGCCGAGAAGCTGTTGGCTACCGCCAGGGATTGGGTCAAGGAGCGGGGCATGGAGATCATCATGGGCCCCACCAACTTTTCCACTAATGCTGAGTACGCCATGCTGGTGGAGGGCTTCGATTCCAGCCCGGTGGTGATGATGATGTATAATCCTCCCTATTATGTCAAGTTTGTCGAGCGGTTCGGTTTTCGCAAGGCCAGGGACCTTTACGCCTACACCACCGACTGGAGCGTCTACGGCGGCGGCGTGGAGGGACTGCCCAAGAAAATCATCCGCGTGGCCGAGGCCGTGCGGCACAAGCACGGAGTGCACATCAGAAAGGCCAGGCTGAAGGAGGATTTCGCCGGCGAGGTGGCGATAGCCAAGAAGGTGTATAACTCCGCCTGGAGCAAGCTATGGGGTTTTGTGCCCATGACCGAGGAAGAGTTTGACTACCTGGCCCATGGACTCAAACCTCTTCTCAAGGATGACTTCATTCTCATCGCCGAAGTGGAAGGCAAAGCGGTGGGCTTCTCCCTGGCCCTGCCTGACGTCAACCAGATTCTCTTACACATAAAAGATGGACGCCTCTTTCCCCTGGGATGGCTCAAGTTCCTGTGGTATGCGCGCCAGATGGATACGGCCAGGATATTTGTCATGGGGGTTATCGAAGAGTATCGGGGGCGCGGCCTCGACGCCCTGTTCTATCTGGAAACAGCCAGGGCCTTGCTACATGCGGGCTACAGACGTGCGGAGATGTCCCTGATCCTGGAGGATAACGAGATGATGAACAGGCTCCTCCAGCGCATGGGAGGCCGGGTCTATAAGACCTACCGAATCTACGAAATGGACCTGTGATAATTAAACCCACCGACGACTTTGGCGGCGGCTTCCCGCCCTTGTCTCTCACTCTTGATGTTTAGCTCTGGCAATTTGGTAAATCCAGTACCCCGAAGTAAAAGTCCTGTTTGGCTTTCACTTCATCACCGATGGAGACTTTTACAGTAAGTGTATAGGGGATATCCGCCCCCCGCTGACTGTCGCATTTCAACGTCCCGATCCAGAACTCGCCCGTCCGGGGATCGTAGCCTGGTTCTCCCTCAAACCTGGTCATCACTTCCGCGGGAAATACGATTTCCAGGCTATAGGGAGCGGGCAGGTGTTGTTCAGGGGCTTCGGGGTCCCTGTTCTGACGGTCGATGTGATAGGCGGTATCGCCGATCTGCACGACCACTTCACCGTATACGAACAAGCCTTCTTCATAAACAACTCCGGCATTGGGATTCTCGCTGCCGATCACCGTGAACCCCTCCTCTCCGAGTATACCCCATAGACACATACTGAGGCTCACCGGGGCATCGAGAGGCACCTGGGTGTTTGTCGGGGTGGCTTCGGCTTCGGGAGTAGGAGACGAAGGCACAGGAGTATTAGAGGCTTCGCTGATCGAAATGGGCGACGGTTCCGGCGTGGGCGTATCGGTGGGCAGCGGCGTGGGCGTGGGTGGCAGCGGCGTGTCGGTCGGCGGCGGGGCAGGGGTATCAGTAGGCGGCAGCGGCGTGTCGGTCGGCGGCGGGGCAGGGGTATCGGCGACCAGCGGGAGAGAGGGGGAGGAGGGGAGCGTTTCCTCCATCGGGGTCTCCTCCATCGGGCCTTCTTCCGACACTTCTTCCATTAACGTTTCTTCCGTTGGGGTCAACTGAGAAGCGGCCGATCCACTACAGGCGGGTAGAGACAATACAGTTGTTGCCACAATGAGTAAAAGCAGCGCTTTTTTTAACATACTCAGATTTCCAAACCTCCAAATTTAAAGTTTCAGCTACAGAGAAGGCATAGAACTTAGAGACAGCCCAGGGTTTCCAGTCACCCGGCCACCTGGTTACCTACTTGACAGGCCAGGCCACGACGATGACGCGATGGGTATTGTTCGTATAGGGCCAGCAAGTAACCAGGGTCAGTCGTTCGTCGTCGGTAGGAGCGATCCATTCCGCGTTCCGACCTCGCACCTCGTCGGACATACCTTTTTCCTTCAAGATGTGCTTCTCCGCCACAGCATAACGGTAGATTTTGTCCCCGGCGTAAAGTTGCACCTCGTCGCCAGCTTCCAGATTGACCACGTAGCGGAAGACCTCGCCCTTAATATTGTGGTGTCCAGAGATGACGGTATTGCCCACCCGGCCCGGATAGGCTGAGGTCTTATGCCAGCCCGCGGCGTAGTCGGCTACTTCCCAGATACTCACCGTGTGACCGTTTTCCTCTTGCAACTGCCAGCCCACCTCCACGACAGGGGCGTCCAGGCCAATGGCCGGAGCCACGATGCGGGTGGGTGGCTGCCCAACTGAGGCCGACCCCTCTCCTCCCCCTGAGCCGGGGGGCGTTGGCCCGCTGTCGGCTGGCAGCCCCTCCGGCGTCTGGGACAGTGGAGGATTGGGCGGCGGTGTACGAGTGAGGATATCCTGCCCGGAAACAGGGATGATCAACTCCTGCCCGGCGCGGATCCTGGATGGATCTTCCAGACCGTTGGCCCGGGCGATGGCTTCCACGCTTACCCCATAGCGGGCCGCTATTGCGGATAGAGTCTCGCCTGTCTCCACCACGTGAATTATTTGACCAGGCGGGGTGTCGGTAGAGGGCGGGGCCTCGGTGGGCCTGGGGGCAGGCGTCCTGGTCGGTGGAAGCGGCGTCTCGGTCGGCGAAATGGGTGTCCGGGTGGGCCTGGGTGCAGGCGTTTTGGTTGGTGGAAGCGGCGTGTCCGTGAGCCTGGGTGTAGGCGTCCTGGTTGGTGAAAGCGGTTTATTTGTTATGGGGCGAGATGATACCGGCGACGGCGTAGCCGTCACAGCCAGGGCTGCCGCTCGTCCATTGCCGTTCCAGGCCGCTTCCGTCTGTATATTGAGATAGGCCGTGACCGCCCCCACAATGACCAGGCATACCCCTGACCAGATGAGAGCCGTCACCAGCAGGGCCAGCTTCTCTAAAGAAGACCATCCCCCTGAACTCTTTGCGCTCATGTCAGTTCTTAACTCCCTCCGGGGCATCTGGCTGGGGATAATTGCACGTTACGTTTCCTCAGATTGAAACATTGATATTATACCACGTAACCCCAAAACATGGCAAATTATAGCATATCTACAGGATCGATGTCAACCCGCCAGCCCAGAGGCAGGATCAGATCGCCCAGCAGGACGTGAGGCCGGGCGGCTCGCACCACAATCTGCCAGCGATATCTCCCTCTCAGACGGTCCAGGAAGCAGGGAGCGGGACCGATGAGGGCCACGTCTGCCAGGCCCAGGCGGGCGATCTTGAGACGCAGAGCATGGTGAAGCCTTTCGGCTTCCTGGCGGCAGCGCTCCCTGTTGGAGTGAGCGTAGATCAGCCTGACCAGGCGACTGAAAGGCGGATAACCATGCTCCCGTCGGAAAGCCAACTCCTGCCGGTAGAAGCCCGCGTAATCGTGGTGGCTGGCGGCCTGGATACAGTAATGCTGAGGAGTATAGGTCTGGACGATAACCTGACCGCCCAGGATGCTGCGTCCGGCTCGACCGGCTACCTGAGTGAGCAGTTGAAAGGTGCGTTCCCCGGCGCGGAAGTCCGGCAGATATAGGGCGGTATCCGCCGAGATGACGCCGACCAGGGTGACCAGGGGCAGGTCCAGCCCTTTGGCGATCATCTGGGTGCCGATCAGGATATCCGCCTGGTGAGTTACGAACGATTCCAGAAGGGTCTCGTGGGCGCCTTTGCTCCCCGTAACGTCCCGGTCCCAGCGCAGGAGGCGGGCCTGGGGGAACGATTCCCGGCTGAGCGCTTCCACCTTCTGGGTACCCAGGCCAAAAAAGCGAATACGGGCGCTCTGGCACTGGGGACATCGCTCCGCCACCTCTACCCGGCGGTTGCAGTAATGGCAGACCAGATAAGGGCCTTCTTTTCCCTCCTCGCCGAAGTGATAGGTCAGGGGCACCTGGCAGCGGGCGCACCTGAGAACAAAGCCGCAGTCTCGACACATGACGAAGGTGGCCGCTCCCCGCCGGTTGAGGAACAGGATGACCTGTTGTCCGGCGGCCAGAGCTTTGGTCATGGCCTGGTGTAAAGCGCGGCTGAAGATGCTCAGGTTGCCGGCCCTTAACTCCTGTCGCAGATCGACCACCTGCACCGGGGGCAGGTCCGAATAAACGATACCTTTCTCCGGCTCTCCGCTCGCATGAAACCACTCGGAGGTTTCATCGGAGCGTGTGAACGGGTAGTAACGACTTAAGTCGTTACTACGTTCATACACACTTTTGGCCGACGGGAGCCGGTATTTGAGTCTTTGCTCCGCCAGGCGTGCCCTGTTCCACACAATCCGCTGCGGCAGCTCCAGCAGCCTGTATTCGCCCCTTTGAGCGCGGTAGTAGGAGACGACGTCCGGGGTGGCGCTGCCCAGGATCACCTTTGCTCCGCTTAGCTCGGCCAGCCTGATAGCCACGTCTCGGGCCTGGTAATAGGGTCTTTTATCCTGCTTGTAAGAGCTGTCGTGCTCCTCATCGACGACGATCAGGCCCAGGTGGGGCATGGGGGCGAAGAGGGCTGAACGCGGCCCGATGACAATGTCGGCCTCTCCGGCCCGCACGCGCCGCCAACCGTCGTAACGCTCGCCCAGAGAAAGGCGGCTGTGCATGACCACGATGCGCTCCGGGAAACGGGCGGCAAAACGGTGAATGGTTTGGGGCGTGAGGGAAACCTCGGGCACCAGGATGATCGCTCCCCGGCCCTGCTCCAGAGCGGCCTGCACGGCTCGCAGGTAAATCTCCGTCTTGCCGCTGCCCGTTACGCCGTGTAAAAGATAGACCTGGGGGTCGGCTTTGGCTAACTCCCGCCAGACAGCTTCCTGGTCGGGCGTCAGGCGGGGCGGGGTTTCCTGGGGAAAGTGCTTGCCGGCCAGAGGGTCGCGCCACACTTCCTCCTCTTCCAGGCTCACCAGGCCGTGCGCGACCAGGTCTTTCAGGGTGCTCAGGTCGCAGCCTGTCTGAGCGTAAATCCAGCCGATCCACACTGGCTCTCCCTCGTCCAGCAGCAGCTCCAGGACGGCCACCTGTTTTTCCGCGCCGCGCAGCCTGACGACGTGGGCCAGGACCTCGGTGGGCGGTACTCCGAGCCAGACCACCGCTTCCCGGTCGAGGCGCTGGACGTAGCCTTTCTCTTCCATAGCCCTGACGGTGGCGATGTTGGCCCCGGTTTGGCGGTAGAGTTCGCTTTTTTCTGCTCCCTGGGGACGATCTCGCAGATATTTCAGGATGGCCCTCTGTCTGGAAGCGCGGCCCAACTCCTCCGCAATAACCTGGTCGAGGCCGTGGGGAGGAAGCAGGGGCACGATCATGGTGCGGCGTTCAGCGACGTGCGCCAGGCCCTTTTCGGCCAGATAATGCACCGGGGCTTCCGTATAGCCCAGGGCATCGCAGACCTGGGCCAGGGTCGGTAGAGGATCGTCGCTTTCGGCCAGAAGTGCCAACACATCGGCATGCTTGGAGGCGTGGCCCAAATAGGGTACCTCCTCTGCTATCGTGATTTCATCGGCTACCAGGCGGACGAAACGACCATACTTGGGCCGCACCTGGGGCTTGTGCAGATCGGAGCGCCTGACGATCACCCCTTTACGAGCCAACTGGTCAACGCTGGAACGCCAACCGCGCCCCAGACGCCGCTCCATCTGGCTGGCCCACAGCGGCCCTTCCCGCTCCAGGAGCTTGACGATGGCTCGCTGCTCGGCGGTCAGGTTGGGCTCCCGCTCAGAGGCTTCGGCCCTCAACTCCACCAGTGTTTCGGCCTTGCGTTCCAGGCCGGGGGGCAGCATGAGGCGCACCGCCTCGATGAGAGGAGCCAGGTAATAGCCGCTGATCCAGCGGGCCAGTTCCACCTGGTAGGGGAGCAGCACGGGCTGGACATCGACGATGGCCTCAATATCTTTGGTTTCGGCCACGGGCGAGGTGTCGCTCAGGGAAACGATGACCCCCTGTTGCCGTCCGGTGCGAAAAGGGACGGTGACCAACTGGCCGACAGCCACGAGGTCCAGAAGATGGGGAGGGACAGAATAATGAAAAGTGGTGGTGAGCGGGGAATAGCCGTAACCATCGGCCTCCGGCGAAAGGCTCTCATCTGAAATCAGCCGGGGACGGACCCGGGTACCCACTACAACTTCAGCATACATTTGGAATAGTTTATGAAGCAGTCAGCCTTTTGGAGCAATCTTCCTGACCAACTGCTCAAGCTCCTGCTCAAGCTCCTTTGAAAGCAATTTCTTGCTCTTTGTCACTTGTCTTTCCCTGTGCGCAACCCTAGAAATTTCGACTAGCCGTTGATGATCGGAGTTCTGGGCATTATATCTTGGAACATGCATGTACTCAAATACAGCAGTGCCGATCTGTTTTCCGATCAGAAATCCTCCGAGCCATGTACGTACGGGATGGGAATTAAGGAACGCGCAGAGATAATGCGCCTCGTCAAGATTATCCACAGTGGCGAAATAGACTTTGTGGTCGGGGACAACCACCTTGTTCGGAATAATTGAATTCGTAGCTTCGGTTACTACTGCTGCTCGGAAAACTTTGGGGTTCTGTTGCTCAAGCCAAACAACTTTGTAGGGCTGAAAACTGTACTCTCCGACACACCAGATACTATATATAGGCAAGCCTTTCTGGTACCTCTTGTAGGTTGAGCGTTCTGGAAGCACATCATCGTAGTTGAGCAGATAAGAATAGGTCAAAGGACACTTCTCTGCAAATTCCTCCTCGGTCTCGAATTTGGCATAGTGTCGATTGGGGACAATTTGGTACCAGCCTACTGACTTCGTACAATACCGGCCTATTTCTCTTCCACGGAGCAAAGGAAACAAGACATCCGCCTCTATCCAAGCTCCTTCTATTGGCTCAACCCACTTGGCTATTGGGAGTTCATCCTTACGCAACGTTCGAACTAACGCACGATTGGTCTCTGGCGAGTATTTCTCGACCTTCACCCAAAACACCCGAGCTAGGTCTGATACTGTTCCCCGGTGTGCCTGCGACAGGTACTCCGATTTGCCTCGAAGTACTGCTACTTTGTCATAATCCGCTTTCTTGCCTATGAATAGCGGTGAGCCAAACTCTGCTACAGGACATGCTTCGCCATCAGCGAATGATACCTGTTCCAAGACTTCAGCAAGCGACAACGATGGATCGATTCTTGTAGACTTCTTGGGAATCCACACGCGGCAAGGAACTTCGGAGTACACTGCTTCGGCAATTGATTCCACTTTGGTTGCCATATAAATGGCTGTCTCATTCGATGCATCAGGAAATGGCTGAATAGCCGTGAGGTCCTCAATTTGATCTATTCGCAAGCCCGATGAATCTGGGAGTCTGCTAAGTCTGAATCCTCTTGCTGAGTCCGACTTGAACACAGTCGAGGTGATCAAGAAACCTATGCGTCCACCAACCCGCAACCAGTGGTCAACAGCACTGAACGTAAGCACCGTCGAGATGTCACTCTCGATCCCGCCTGTATAGCCGCGTCCTGATACAAGGCCATAGTAGTCACAGAAGCGTTTTACCCGCTTTCGGTACGTTTCAGGCAACCGACTCCATCTTACCCAGGGTGGATTGCCCACAATATAGTCCACATCCTCGAACCCTTTCGGTGAGAAGTTATTTTTGACAATCCGACACCAAATAGTATCCCAAGGTGGTCTCCTATTATGGAGTCCCTGAATCTTACTATAGAAATCAGTCAAACGCTTCCCTGTCGGCGTGTCCAAGAGATCTTTGACTTTTTCGTCACGCTTGAGCCCAGTCAAGAATTGCTCTGAGCTGCGTTTGTGTTTTATGTCATCCTCACACTTCAGCAAGATTCTCCCTAGCACCTGTGCGCGAACCAGTTTAAGAGGAATCTCAAACCCGATGTCCCCGACCTCAGTGTCGAGTGTGTACTTCAGTATACCACCTGGCTTCTCAACTGGGACGTTGATGCTATCCGCTAGATACACTGGTATTTCTACATCGTGACCCAATGCAAAAACCAGATCGGCTACCGAGAGGATATAGTTGGCACGTGCCGAAATGACAGCGAGGGGATTCAGATCGAGTCCCCGGACGCAATTCAATACCATTTCGAGAGTCTGTAAGGGTAAAAGTCCAGCCTTGTCGCATCTTCTTCGCAGCCGACCAATGCATTCCACCAGAAAGGTACCTGAGCCACATGCTGGGTCAACAACGATCTTGTTAAGTTCGCCATCGTATCCCACCCTATCCACGACATATTGGGCTAACCAATCAGGTGTGTAGTATTCACCCAAATCGTGCCGGATCTGCTCATCCACCAAGCTCGAATAGAACTCTTTGAGGAGGTCTTTGATGATTTCTGGCTTGAGTTTGGCCGTAGCCGGTTCAAACTCCTTAAAGGTGCGAACCAGAGTTCGTATGCTCTTAGCCAATTGTGGTGATTTCTCGTTGGTGTACCAGCTAAAGAAGTCACCCTCCAGGAAATTGCTGATGCGATAGTTCCTGTAAAAGTCCCCATCTTCAAGCCTGGCAAGTTCCCTGTAAAGGCTCTCATCGTCGGGAGCGTTCGCTATAGAATCAACTAGCCAAGATTGTGAAGTAGTCTGGGTTGCTGCCAATAGTTCAGCCGTGAGGAGCTTAACAACTAGGCTATAGTAAGTGTGCATTGCGAACAGAATTTGCGACGCATCTTTAGTAGCAATGCCATTGCGTAGGGTCCAGTGTTTGAGTGATGGCAGTTGGGAGAGTCCATACATGGATACTTGCTCGAACAATCGCCTCCACTCATGGAAGAGCATTGTTGTTCGATGTTTGGGTTTCGAAAGGTGACTACACATTACTAGCAGTACATCCCTGGCAACATCTGAATCCTTGCCGAAGTATTTGGTCAACAAACTTGCTGTTAGAGGCAATCGCCTAAGTGATCGATAAATCTGTACCAATGATAAAAGAGACGCCTCAGATGTTTTGTGTATTTTAGACCAAATCCATGCCACCCCAGAAGAGTGACAGAATGCCAGGTGGAAGCCATCCCACAGAACACCAGCCCACTTGATACACTCCTCTGGATTGACTGGGTGTCCGCCACCAGTGATCTCGTTCAAGTATCGCTCGATCTGTTCTTTTGCCTTAGCAAGTTTGTCCGGGGCAGATAGGTCGCCCGGATTCTTATAATCTAAGACAACGTGTCCAAACAAGCTGTCAGGTCGGTCTGAGCTTACCTGGGAATAGCCTAATTTGCGAAGAGTCTCATTAACGGCAGGATTGTATGGGATATCATACGCCGCGAGAAGTTCTTTCAATAGCCGCTCGAGCTCAATTTGCAGCTTTGCTTCCGAGCCGGCTGTCTTAGCTATTTTGTGAGCTCTTTGCACAATCGAGTAAAGCAAGGAACTGTCTCCTTATTCATCATTACTCTCTTCCAGTTGTTGAGCGTTATCCTGGCTACCCTGGCGGATGGCCGTCTGCGCTCCCCTGGCGTAGAGGGAGTGGGGGAATAGACGGATGACCTCTTTGAACTGGTGTATGGCTTCCTTCTCGTTTCCCGTGCGGCGATAGGCCAGGCCCAGGTTATAGCGGCAGGCGGTTTCGTATTTAGGGTGGAAGCCCTGGGGCATGGCATTCAGGGCTTCCTGCAAAGTGGAAACCGTTTCGTCAGGCGCCCTCCGGCGCAGATGGGCCACGCCGGTGTTGATAAGAGCCGATAGTCGGCCGGCGGGGTCCGGCTTAAGTCTCAGGGCAAGCCGATAGGTGGACAGGGCGGCCTCATGTTTCCCTCTGGAGGAGAGAAGATTGCCCAGATCGACCAGGAGACGAGCGCGCATGGTGACGAGGTAGAGGACAACCAGGAATAGCACCGGGTTGAGGTCCACACCGGCCGCCGCCACCGCCAGACCGAGCAGAGTGATGACCAACACCTCGAACAAGAACTGCCTGGAGAGACTTTCCTTTTTCACCAGGGAAAGCCCGCCGAAAACAAGAGCAAAAAGCGCCCCCTCAATGACGATGAGCAGTACAGGATTCATTAGTTTCCTTAGTTTCCTTGCTTTCCTTCCGACGACGATCTTTTTTCAAAGGCGGCGCGCATTGTCCCCCGGATGGCGAGCCTGGCTTTTTCGGCATAGATGGACTCCGGGAAGGCGACTATCACCGCCCTGAACTCTTGAATGGCTTCGTTGTTCTTTTCGAGCCGCCGGTAGGCCGTTCCCAGGTTGAAGTGGCAGATGGCGCTGTGTCTGGAGCTGAGGGGAGACTGCGTCTTTTCATCCGCTCCCACTCTCAGCGCGGACTGCAAATGAGTAACAGCCCGCCCAGGCACCCCCTGACGTAGATGGACCGTTCCCAGGTTAATGAGGGCCAACAGTCGCCCGGTCATATCCGGCTTCAGTTTTAGCGCCAGACGACTCAAGGTGAGGGCCAGGTTATGATAGCCCAGCGCGGAGAGATGGTTGCTGACATCGACCAGCAGGCGGACACGCATGGCAACCAGGTAGACCAGAGCCAGAAAGACGACCGGGTTGAAGGCCAGCCCCAGGGTGGTTTCCACCAGGACCGCCGCTCCGGTGAGGCCCAGAACCTCAAAGGCCGGCTGGTTGGAAAGACCTTCTCCCCGCAACAACGAGAAGGCCCCATAGTACAGGATGAAAACCAGGCCCTCCAAGACAATGATCAGGGTGTGTTGTGGCAGATTCATTCCTGGCCTTCCCGGTAGAGAGCTACGGCCGTGTAGCCGACCACTCGCGTGCGGTCGCCGCTCACATCGCCGGAGTTAGCATATTTCAGGACTTTAGCCTTATTGGCGCCCAGATCCATGGCCGCCAACATGACCGTGTAGAGCGGACCTTCGCCACAAAAGACGCAGTGCAGGTTGGGCAGGCCCTGGCCCATGTAATCGTCAATGGTGCGGGCCACAAGCTCCGTGTCCATGCTCTCTACGGCGGATAGGGCGGCCCTGTCCACCAGACAGGCCGTCTCGTAATCGGGATAGTGAGACATATCGGTGCTGGCTACCAGCAGAGCTTTTTTGCCTTTCAGGACTTTAGCCAGGGCCTGGCCCAGAGCACGACACCCAGACAAAGAGCGATCGCCCATCATAATGGGGATCAACTTGAAATCGTCCAGCACCCGCTGCAAAAAAGGCAATTGGAGTTCCAAGGAGTGTTCGGTGTCTTCCCCTACCCGCATGAGGCTCACCTGGCTGCGCACCGCTTCCACCAGGGGGTTGTCTACCGCTATTAATCCCAGGGGCGTCTCGTAATAAGCCTTGTCGGTGACGGCCAAACCGCTGCCCGCGTACATCAGGCTATGGTCAGGCGAGATGACGACCACTACCTCGAAACTCAGGCCCTCCAGTTGCTTGTAAGCGTAAGCAGCTACCTGGCCGGAGTAGACGTAACCGGCGTGGGGAGAGATGAGGCCGATCAACTGGCCCTCAACCCGTCCGTCCTCCACGTTAGCCAGATAGCCATCGATAATCCTCTCCAGCTCTCCTTTCGTACCAGCAGGGTGGTACCACCTGGGGTCCCTTTTGATGAGCGACCGGCGAACATTTCTGGGATCAACTTTATCCATGATAGACCTCCTTCATTCACTCTTCTTCTCTGCTCGACATTCCTGGCCTGTTTCGGCCACGACGGCCAGAGATTCAGTCGTCTTTAGCGACCTGTCCTCACGCTCCGCCAGGCCGACAATGGCTACCTTGTCCTCTTCTCCATCTTTGACGATGAATTTGACGCCTTGCGAAATGGCCTCTTCCACGATCTCCCTGAAACGGCGTTGGGCCTCTTCAATATCGATGTGCTTTACCGGCCGCCTCTGGTCGGCGGCTACCAGGGCGGCCAGCATCCGTCTGGCCCTTTCATGTTTCTTGCGGCCCAGATACTTTTCCTCCAAATCGTCTACGATCTCGAAAAAAGAATCGCCCTCGGCTTCGTGGATGTCGGGCAGCAGGCGGTAACGATGGGCGTAATCGCCCAGGGCCTTCTCGGCCTCCTCTAATGAAAGCTGTCCTGCTCTGATATTGTGGTCAAAGTGGCGCTTGATCTCTTTGGGGTCGCTCAACATCATGGCGTAGAGGATGGGATACTCCTTCAGGATGGGGCCGTGATTTTCATAAAATATGCCCCAAGTTTCCCATTCATCCTGTTCATTCCATTTAGATTGAATAATTCTGTACTTGACGATCATTTACACCTCTCCCTTCCCAGGGCTTTCAACCTGGCAATCGATTTGGCCGCATGAACGATCTGCTCTGGAGTTGGTTCGAAGATGGGCATCTCAAAATCGGATTTGAATAGTATGTTGAAGTCTTCGCTCGAAGCATTGGCCCTCACCAGTGCGCCAATCCCTATCACCTCACCCGAGATGTGGATAAGCCTCTCTTGCAGATAAGAGTACTCGGCTATTAGAGCTTGTTCATGTGCGTCGGAATTGGTTTTCAGATATAGACCAATATCTTTCCTGCTCCCTTGCAGCAGATGGGGATTTCTAGTCAACAGAATGTGTAGCTCAATTACTTCATGCAAGAGCACACTCGTTCCATAACAACAACCATTGGCTAGATCGGCGAGTACCTGGGACTCTTTTCCTTGCAGGACGGTAACATACCGGACGGCGTTCTGCAAATCTTGTTCGGTGATGTGATAAGCGGTAATGATATGCGGGTCAAAAACGGATAGGTCTACAAGGGTCATAGCTCGATTTTCCGCTGCTTCACCCGGCACTTCTCGGCGGTGATGATGGCTATAATGTGCGCCACCGCCTCGTCTAACTGGCCGTGGCGATTGACCACCACGTAATCAAACTCGGGGAGCCGTTTCATCTCCTCGTGGACGGTAGCCAGGCGCATTTCCAGGGCTTCGGGCGTCTCCGTATGGCGGGCCTTTAGACGCTGAATAAGCTCCTCCTCTGACGGAGTGGTGATGAAGATGAAAATGGCCTGGGGCGCGAGCTGGCGCACGGTGGCCGCCCCCTGCACATCGAGGCGCATGATAGCGTCCTGGCCGCTGGCTAAAGCCTGGCGGACCTGAGCCTTGGGGATGCCTTTATGTTGACCGTAGACGATGGCGTGCTCCAGCAGCTCACCCTCTTCCAGCATGGCCGTGAACTGTTCGGTGGAGAGGAAATAATAATCTACCCCATGCACCTCGTCCGACCGTGGCGGACGGTCGGTGGCCGTAACCACAAAGTGGAAAGGATAGCCTGAGTCCTTCATGCGCTTCACAACGGCGTCTTTGCCCGCGCCGGAAGGGCCAGACAGGACGACGAGCAGCGGGTTCGGTTCAGGGGGATAAAACATTCCTGGTCTCCTCGTGTTCCTCCCCAATTTGATTTGGAGGTTTGTTTGAGGTATAATGTGAGTGATGATATGAGCAATGTGAGATGGAGGAACGATCGTGCCTATCTACGAGTATCGTTGTCACGACTGTCGGCGGCCTGTCTCCGTCTTTTGGCGAAGCTTCTCCGAAATCGGGGCGCCCCGGTGTCCGACCTGCGGCGGCCACAACCTGACTCGCCTGGTTTCCAGGGTAGCGGTTCTCAAGTCGGAGGAAAGCCGTCTGGAGAGCCTGGCCGACCCCAGCGCTCTGGCCGGCCTGGACGAAAACGACCCCCAGAGCATTGCCCGCTGGATGAAGAAGATGAGCCACGAGGTGGGCGAGGATATGGGCGAAGAGTTCACGGAGGTCGTAGACCGCCTGGAAGCAGGACAAAGTCCCGAGGATATTGAAACCGCCATGCCTGACCTGGGCGGCGGCGATTTCGGCGATCACGAATAGTAATCAAGCCCCTCACGTCCTGGCTCTCCAGAAGGTCTCTACCAGGATCTCCACCCTGGCTCGGATGGACTCCCGAACAACTTCTGGCCGCTGGCTGGCATCCACCCGCCACCATCGTTGCGGTTCGGCGGCGGCCATCCGCAGATAACCCTCTCGCACCCGTTGATGGAAAGCAAGCTCTTGCTGATCCATGCGATTCCATTCTGTTTGCCCTGTTTGATAGGCGCTGAGCTTGCGTCTCAGCCCTTCCTCAACATCCATATCCAGATAGATGGTCAGGTTCGGTTTTAGTTCCCTGGTGGCGAAGGCGGTGACGAGGCCCAATACTTCTAAATCCAGGCCGTGGCCATACCCCTGATAAGCGAGAGTAGAGTCGGCGTAGCGGTCACAGAGCACAATCTCTCCCCGAGCCAGGTGGGGCAGGATGACCTGGCCCACCAGTTGGGCGCGAGAAGCAGAATAAAGCAATATCTCTGTTTGGGGAAGCATCTCGGTGTTTTCCAGCGAATGCAGAACCGCTCTGATCTGGTCGCCGATGCTGGTGCCTCCCGGCTCACGGGTTAAAAAGACGGGATACCCACTTGTCCGCAGGTATTCATCCAAGGCTCTGGCCTGGGTCGTCTTGCCGCTGCCGTCTGGCCCCTCGAAAGTAATAAACAGGCTCAAGTAGCTACTACCTCACAGTCCGTTGTTCGGATAAATCCTCACCCGTCTTCTTGGTTCCCGTCCATGGCTATGCGAGATAAGATTGGCGGCGCGGGCCATCTCGTGCTGATGACGGCGGATGTAGGAGTTCTGAGGCGCCAGCTCAACGGCCTTCGAGCTGGTCAACACCTTTTCTATGGCCTCCTGAGTTTCGCGCATGGCTACGGCGAAAGGGTCCAACTCCTCCATCTCCAACTCGAAGATATCCGCCAGAAAGCTTTGCATCTGGGTGGCGGTATTGGAACGCAAGACGTAGATAGGGATGCCCTGGCTCTCGGCTTCATTAATGATCTGCGGGCGCTTGCGGTAGTAATTCTTGAGAGTCACCACCACGTTGGCTTCCCCCAGCTCCTTGACGATGGCTACCGGCAAGCGAAGGCTGCGGGCGGCCTGCCTCAAACGGTTCTGGCTGATGCCGTAAGGATAGACGTTCACCGCATACAGGTCGGAAACGGGCTTGGAAGGTATTTTGATGGGTTTTTCCTCCAAAGGAGAGGGGAGGGTGGTTTGTTCGACGTGTACCTGGCCTTCATCGTCACGGTAGCGGGTTTCGGCGGGCAGAGGTCGCCGTCGCAGAATGGCATCCATCGCCGCCGCCACGTCGTGATGCACCGCCAGACGATGCCAGTCCTGAATTTCGATCACCACGTCGAAGGTGGGCGGCGCTTTGCGTTCCAGGACCGACTTCTGGGTCCCTCGTCGGCGGGCCTCTTCGTCGCTGAGAGTCACGCTCTGGATGCCGCCCACCAGATCGGAAAGAGTGGGATTCAGCATCAGGTTGTCCAGGGTGTTACCGTGGGCCGTGCCCACCAATTGCACTCCCCGTTCGGCGATGGTGCGGGCCGCAGCGGCCTCCAGTTCCGTCCCGATCTCATCGATGACGATCACTTCAGGCATGTGGTTTTCCACCGCTTCGATCATGACCGCATGTTGATAGACCGGGGTGGCGACCTGCATGCGGCGCGCCCGACCGATAGCCGGGTGGGGGATGTCGCCATCTCCCCCGATTTCGTTGGAGGTATCGACGATGACCACCCGCTTCTTCTCGGCCAGCACGCGAGCCACCTCGCGCAGCATGGTGGTTTTGCCCACGCCTGGCCGTCCCAGAAGCAGGATGTTCTGGCCCGATCCGACGATATCGTGGATGATGTCGATAGTGCCGTAGACGGCCCGTCCCACCCGACAGGTCAGGCCCACGATCCGCCCTTTGCGATTACGGATGGCCGAAATACGGTGCAAGGTGCGGGCGATACCGGCCCGGTTGTCCTCGTCGAAATCGCTGGTGCGAGACACCACATATTCTATCTCTTCCTCTGTAACCTCCTTACTGTTGAGCGTGATCTCGTGATGTAAAAAACGAGCCTCCGGCAAACGCCCCAGATCGAGAACGACTTCCAACAACTCATCACCCTGATCGGCTGCACGCAAAGAGGCTTCAATAGGTGGCGGCAGAACCGCCAACAAGGCATCCAAATCATCTGTTATGTGCATACGACCTCTAAACTCACCTATTTGCTTGATCCGAGGATGCCCCCTCCATACGAGGTGGGAGTCACCTCGGCTCTTTTTTCCAAAACGGGCGCCAACTTGGGGAGCGAGTCCCTGACCCTTACCGCGGTGTGCTTAACCATAATGACCCGCCGCTCAATGGCTTCGAACCCCCTGGCTCTGAGCAGGAAGCTCACCCGCCCTTCATATTCCCGCACCCTACAGTAAATGGGCAAAGGAGGATAAGTAACTAAAAGGGATAGCCCGTAGTCAAGAAACTCTTTGCCTCCCTGATAAAGATGGGGATGAAGAGACAGTTTCAGCCAGTGTCCGAGGCGGCCCTCGCTGATCTGCAAGTATCCTCTGCTCTCACCCTCTCTATCCTCCAACACGTACTCTTCTTTTCTGGTCCAATCAAACCAGTGGTTTGAACCGGGGTCCCACTCCTGAGGAGCCAGTCCTTCGGCCTGTCGCACCGAACAGGGGGTGATGGCTACATACAAACGCTGAAGGGCCCAATCATCCCGGCTGTGGCGACGGCGCACGATAGCTTCGGTCTCCTGTTCAGGCGGCTCAGGCGAGGAACTCAGGTCTTTAACTGCCGAGGCTTCCAGACAGAAGATATCCTCGCGGGTGTAGACATTGAACCCGGCCTTCTGAAAGACCTCCATCTCCTCGCTGCTTTCCGGTATACTGGCGAAAAGATGTTGGGTCCCCTGTTCGCCAGCCTGGGCGCAGAGATACCTTAACAGATTACACCAGGTCATTTGCGCGTTATTGGTCTCGGACAGGGAGGGCGCCAGATAGATCACGTCCGCCTCTGGTCGTCCCCGCCTCTTCTCCATCTGGACGAAACCTGACAGCCGAGGGCTCCGTTTCGGACCGCAGAGCACATAGGTGCAGATGTCCACTGAGCCGGGCAAATAGAATGGAAACTGGGTAGCCAGAGCATCCTGTAACGGCGAACGAGGTTGAGTCAGGGCCCTTTCCGGGTCGAGAGACACCCCCCCTCGCTGCAACTTGAGAATCAGAAGAATGTTGCGGAGACTGAACGGTTTAATCAAACAATCACCTTCCTGCTTGAATAAAAACTTGACCGACTCACAAAAAAAGCAAACTCCCCAAATATATTGTACTATCTTTTCACCTGCTTTGCAAGTTCCGAGCCGGGTAGGACGATTGCATTTATCCCGCCAAGACCTTGAGTAGATAATCCTGGTCCCAGCCAGCTCTCAGGCGCTTGGCTTTGATGCCACCTTTGGCCGTCTTTTCCTGTTTTAACAAGTTCAAAGCCAGGTGTCGCAAAATGGCAAAGTTCTGGGCCCCGTTTCCTTTTCGCAACCGACTGTCGTCTTCTCGAAAAACAACATCCAGCACCCAATGCACTTCATTCTCGATCCCCCAATGCCCACGTACCGCTGCCAGTGCTTGCCTGGCATTACTATGTAAGCTGGAAATGTAATATCTTACTTTAATCGTTCTCTCTTGGTCGAGCCGACGCTCTGCTTTGACCATCACGATGGTTTGTAACCCTTTCCAGGCCGATAGATCGGGAAGGTATCGTAAGTAATCTGGATGCGAAGTAGTCCAACATTCGCGGGTCTCAATCCGGCCGTGCCCTTTGTCCACCGTTTTGTGATAGTCACAGTCCACAAACGCCGTTTCCTGGGCGTACTCAAATAGCTCTTGGATAGCTTCATGCAAGTTACGTTGGTTGTCTTTAACCGCCAGCATGAATGGCCTGTATCCACTCTACAAAGCAGGTTTGAAATTGTTTGGCATCCAAACGAGCAAATACCCGACGGAATGTGTAGTGAGACGGAATCCCATGAGACAACTCCAGGAATTGCTTGAACCACTTGTATTTGGCGTGGCCGAAGTTTTCGATCTCAACCCAATCATCTGCGCCACAGATGACAGCGCAAATGGCAATCGTAATGATATCAAGCAATAGGTGACTTCTGTTCTCGAGTTTTGCGATGACTTGACAACTGGGGCGATTTGTGGCAAAACACGCATACCAACTTGCCAGGAGGTGCGTGATGCGGTTGCCCATCGTCCAGTTTCCAAGCATCGTTGCCGACAATCTGA
>DAOULT010000133.1:0-32792 GCA_034417895.1 Anaerolineae bacterium
GTTGCCGTTCCAACTTTCCCCACCACAATCCCTGCTGCGCAGTTAGCGATTCGCGCGCAGTCCACCCAGCCCGCCCCGGTCGCCAGAGCCAAAGACAGCGTGGCCACCACCGTATCCCCCGCGCCGGTCACGTCGTAAACCTCCCGCGCCGCAGCGGGCAGGTGAGTGACGTCCCCATTATCTTGAAAAAGTGACATCCCTTCTTCCCCACGGGTGATGAGAATGGCCTCACATTCAAGTTCCTTCAAAAGCGTGTACCCCGCATACCGCAGGCTCTCCTCATCTATCACCTCTCTATTCACCGCCTGCCCTGCTTCTTGCTTATTGGGGGTGACAACTGTAGCTCCGCGATACCTGGAGTAATCTCGACCTTTGGGATCGACTACCACCCTCTTGCCTTGTTCTCTGGCTTGACGGATAACCTCCTTCAGCAAAGAAGGCACAGCTATCCCCTTGGCGTAGTCAGAGATTAAAACGATGTCCACAACATCAAGGATTCTCAAAGAGTAAACCAACAATTCCTGCATCACTGCGTCGCTGATCAGGTGTGTTGCTTCCCGATCGATCCGTACAATCTGTTGGTTATGGGCCACAATCCTGGTTTTCGAGGTCGTGGGTCTCTCAGGATCGACTATCAACCCCTCAATGTTAATCCCGTTGCTCACAAAGGTATGCTTGAGCTGCTCCCCTTCTTGATCATCACCAATCAGTCCCGCCAGGTATGCTTTCCCTCCCAGGCAGGAGACGTTCATCGCCACGTTAGCCGCCCCACCTGGAGAATAGAACACTTTTTGCATCGCTACCACCGGTACCGGGGCCTCCGGCGATATCCGTGATACCTTGCCCACAATGTATTGGTCCAACATCACGTCTCCCAGCACCAAGATTTTTTTACCTTCAAATTGGGAGATAATGTCTTCAGATCTGTCTTTCACGAATGCCGTTTCTCCTCAACAAAATTCGATCGCAATCGTACCGCGGGTTCGCAGCCTCTGGACCACCTCATCTAACTGCATCACCTGTTCCTGCTGCCAACAGACTGACTTCTGTTATCTCTATTAGTGATTCCAGCGGAATTGGCGGCCCACTATGCCCCCGCATATATCCAGCGAAGGCTCTTAATTCCTCCAAATGCCCCTTATCTTGCGTCTGTGATGTCCACTCCCTCACCGGTGCTCTGTACACCCGCAATGCCCGGTAGTCGTCAATGACCAACGCTTTCCCATCGGCATAAATCTCCACGTATTCCTTGCTTAGCTCCGATGCCCCCAACGCGGTGTAGAGCAAGGTGGCTACTGAACCATCATTATACCGCACCGTCGCCACCACGTTGTCCGTGGCCGAGATGTGCTCTACTTTGGGCACAATCGCAGTAGAGACTGCCTCCACCACCCTGGCAGGGCTGACCAGGTATTGAAACAAGTCAAACATGTGGCACGCCTCGCCAATAATTCGCCCCCCGCCCTCCTCGGTGTGGACCCAATGATCCAGGGGAATGTAGCCAGCGTTTACTCGATACAGAATCATCAACGGGTTCTGTCGCCCGGCCAGGATCTCTCGCGCCCGCCGGGCCGCCGGGGAGAAGCGTCGGTTGAACCCGACCATGAAGGGCACGCCGGTCTCCTCCAGCACGGCCACCAGCCGATCCAGTTCTTCCTGGTTCAAGGCCATCGGCTTCTCCAGGAAGATGGCCTTCTCGGCCTGAGCAGCTTGGGTGGCCTGTTCGGCGTGCAGATTATGGCGGGTGGCGATCAACACCATGTCCACCTTGGGGTCGGCCAGCGCCTCATCGTAGTCTGTGGTCACATAATCGGCCCCAAACTGCTCCCCGACGTTGCGGGCGTTACTCCCCGTCCGGCTGACCACCGCCCGTAGATGGTACAGGTCAGATAACTGCTGCAAGTTAGGCAGGTGCGTCCCCGTGGCGAAACCCCCGGCTCCTACCAGGGCCACTCGGATGCGGCCATCGGCGGACGGAGAGGGACGCAACGTTACCCGGCGCGTCGGGGCTGCCGCCTTCTCTTGAGGCGCGTCAGGGTAGCGCAACACCACAGCAATGGGGCGGTTCTCTTCCCGCTGTAGAGCCGCGTAAGCCTGTTCTGCCTCTTCTAACGGGTACTCCGCTTTCACCAGCGCCCCGAAATCCACCCGTCCCTCTGCCAGCAACCACAGGTATTCGGCCATGTTCCGGTTCTCGGTCCAGCGGACGTAGGAGTAGGGATAGTCCAGTCCCTTCTCCTCATAGCGGGGGTCATACCGGCCCGGCCCATAGGAGCGGGCGATAAGGAAATCCAGTTCCTTTTCATAAAAGGGGGACCGCTTCAGCCCCAGCCCTACCGCGCCGACGACCACCACCCGCCCTCGCAGCCGGGTTAGCTCCATCGCCTGCTGGACGATAGCGTCGCTCTGGGAAGCGGCTGTGATTATGGTGGCATCCACTCCGTGTCCTTCTGTGATGTGGAAGATTTCCTTCTCTGGATCAACGTCCGTCGAGACAAAGGCGTAGGGTGTCCCCAGGGCCAATGCCTTCTCCACCCGTCGCCGGTCCAGGTCAAAGCCAACAGCCCGCACCCCGGCGACGCGGAGCAACTGAGCGGTAATTTGGCCCAAAAGCCCCAGACCGATGACCGCTGCCCACTCTCCCAATCGCGGATCAGCCCGACGAACTCCCTGCATGGCGATCGCCCCCAGAGTCGTGGACGCCGCATCTCTCAGAGATACTTCCCCCGGCAAGGGCACGACCAGATTGCGGGGCACCACTACCCACTCGGCATGATTGGCTTTACCTGCTCCGGCACAGGCCACCTGATCCCCCACTTGCAAGTCTGTTACGCCTGCCCCAACCTGTATCACGGTACCCGAGCAAGAATACCCCAGGGGAGTGGCTGCCGCCAGTCTCCCTTGAACCAGAGCCACTGTCCGACGCACACCCCGGTGGCGGAGATGGTCCACCAGCTTCAACACCCTTTCCGGCTGCTTCGTGACCCGGCCCAGAGTAGACTGGTCTCTACTGCACTGAATACTACCAAGTTCGGTACCTGTACTGATGAGTGAATAAGCTACCGCCACCAACACATGCCCCGGCTCTACCAGCGGGGGAGGCACATCCAGTACAACAGTTTCTCCACGATGGATGAGGAGTTGTCTCATTGCTTTTTTCTTATCCTCTTCAGCCCTTCCCTGGCGTGCTTATTCTCCGGCTCCAACTCCAGCGCCTTTCGATACTGTGCCTCAGCCTGCTCCGCCTGCCCCAACTCCCGATAGACATCTCCCAGAGCGTTGTGCACCTCGACCAGGAATCTTCGTCCCGAGGCAGGAACCCGCTCCAGAGCTTCCCGGAAAGTGTCGAGGGCCTCCACCAGATGTCCCTGAGCCTGGTATACCTGCCCGGCCTGGTATAGCGCCTGGGCTGCCCGCCCGCGGTCAGGAGCCAGGCGGGCAGCTCCCCGATAGTAATACACACTCCAGTCGTACTGCCCCTGCCTCTCCCAGATAGCGCCCAGACGAACGTAGGCTTCCCACCTCTCCTCCGCCGAGGAACGGCCCTCGAACTCGGGCCCGACCGCCTTTTGGTAGTGCTCCACCGCCCTGGCTACGTCCTCCCGCGATTCGTAGAGGCGACCCAGTTGCAGGTGAGCCTGGCCCCAGGCCCCATAATCAGCCGCTTTCTCCAGAGCGGCGACTGCCTCCCCGAAGGCTCCCATGTCCAGATAGACTAAGCTCAAGTCCATGTAGCCCTGGGCGGTGGTCTCAGGTTGGGCGGCCATGCCTGCCTGGTAGGCCTCTATAGCCGCTGCCCATCGCTTCTGCTTTCTGTAAAAGTTCCCCAGGGCATAGCACCCTTGCGCTGAATGAGGAGCCACCACCGTCGCCAGCCGACAACTGGCCTCCTCCACCTGCACATTCCGGTAACTCTTCCCCTGCTCCACCAGCCACCCGGCCATCTGGACGCCGTACAGGAGCGGTTCGGCCCGGTCCTTAACCAGGCGTTCGATCAGGCCATAGGCTCTCTGCGCCTCGGTGTAATCTTCTCTCCTCAGGCAAACGTCGCCTCGCGCTATCAGCCACCAGACGGTCTTTGCCTCATCTGAGGACAGGTCAATGTACCTGGACAACGCTTCGAGGGCGGCGGAATCGTCCCCTTGAAGAAAGTAGACCTTCCCCAGGCTGCGATGGGCCAGGACGCTGTTTTCACGCCACCTGATCGCCTGTTGAAAGTAGCCCGCACTGCGAGATAGATGATCGGCAGCCAGACGCTCCTGTCGAAGCGCCCTGTTCAGTTCGATATCCCCCAGGTTGAGGTAGAAGGCGCTAACCAGAGTCGAAAAGCTGAGAGCAAGCGCCACGACCACCAGGATGATCAAAGCGGCGACCAGCGCCCTTTTTCCATCGAGCCGGTTCACTTCAGCTTGCCTCCAACCTTCGCGCTCACATTAAAGAAAGCCTCTGCTAAAGAGGTGGGGACTTAGCTCAACAGTTTCGCCCCTATAGCCAGCAGCAAGGCTGCCAGGATAAGGGTAAGAGGGAAAGTCACAACGGAGAAGAAGATGGGGAATTCTTTCTCCTCCTTCGCGCTTTTCAGGCACGTTAAACGCCGAATGTGCCCACGCACATGGATAGCACAAAGAGGGTATGACTTCACCCCACAAGGGTCATGAAGTCGAGGGATGAGGACGAACAGGGTAGGAGGCCCTAGAGGTTATCCTTCAACCCAACGCTATACGCTTTTTCACCTTTGATCCGGCCTGAGGAGACAATATCCGATCCCCCTCCGGCTTACAATGCGCCTTGGGTTACCAGGATCCTCCTCCAGTTTCTGGCGTAGCCGCCAGACGAGGTTCTTTAGCGAATGCATCTTTTTAGCCCCCACACCCCATATTGCTTGAAGTAACTCCTCCGTGCTCAGGAAATATCCATAACTTCTCACCAGACAGAGCAATAGCTCGCATTCTTTGGACGTCAGTTCGATACTCTTTCTCCGCAACACAACGCGACATGAGTCAGGATTCAAATACAAGTCCTGATCGAGCTGGAAAGTGACCCCTCTCTTTCTCCTCCCTATCACCGGCTCGCCCATTCTCGGCCCTTCAAAGTTCATCAAGTAGTTTGCGACGCTGACCAACTCTCCTATGGGCAAAAACGAAGAATCAGCGGGCTTGATCACATAACCATCAACCTGTAATCCCAGCTCGCGCAGCCTGGCAAGCTCTTGCTCCCGGTCAATCAGCACCACAATCAACACGGTGGAAACCTGCTGGATGTTTTCCAACAGAGCTACACTATCGGCGGTCTTTGTGTTCAGGTCCAGTACCACCAGGGCTGGCAGGTGGCGATAGAGCTGAGATAGCCCTTCGGGGGGTAGAGCCGTATAGGGAATATAGCACCCCTCTTGTTTGAGGCGGAAGCCTATTTTATCGCTCAGAATAACGTCTGGGCTGATAATCAAAACCGCTTCGTACACCACCAGCCCGCCCCCAATGCATCCTTGCCACCTGGCATGAACTCTCTTCGAGCCGGAGGGCCACCTCGCCCCCTACCCGATCCCAGCGGGGTGGGATGCCACTACTGTTCAATTTGAGGGACGATCAGGCCCATCTCTAGAGCCTGGCTAACCGCTTGAGACCGATTGCTTACCCCAAACTTCGACAGGATACGACTCACATGGGTTATGACTGTCCGCTCGGCAATGTTCAAGATAGCCGCGATTTCACTGCTGCTGAGGTCTTTGGCCAGGTATTGCAGGACCTCTTTCTCCCGTGGAGTGAGAGTAGAGGTAACTTTCTTCAGTCCGTTGATTTCATCCAGCACCTTGTCGAGCAGGTGACCGGGGATAACGATCTCACCCTTCAGTACCCTCCTCAACGACTGAAGTAGATAGGACACCTCAGCATCTTTAGGGATGAAATTTCGGGCACCACTGCGAATAGCCTCAAGGAATACCTGGTCTCCTATGTGGGGATAGGTCAGCAGCACGATGGTGATGTCAGGGTCAAAGGCCTTTATCAACTCGGTCGCTCTCAGGCCATTACAACCAGGCAAGTCGATATCCATAAGAACCAGATCGGGCCTGATTTCTTTGACCCTGGCCACAGCCTCAAGGCCATCGCTTGCCTCCGCCGCCACCTCTACATCTTCCCATTCAGCAAGCGCGGTTTTCAATCCCTCTCGGAAAAGCACATGCCTATCCACTATAAGCAACCTTACGGGCCTCGCCATGTATTCTCTCCCATCAGGCGCTATCGAAAACCTTTTCTTATTATATCATGTTTTTTTTATTTTCTGGTTAAAATTTACTAGTACCTAAGTACCAATTTGGTACTATTTCTGTCCTTATTATAGTATCAGTACCAGCACGAGCATAGTACTAGTACCTCTTCAGTACCTCAACTGTTGCTTCCTTGCAACCTATGCTGAGGAGCAAATTTGAGCCCAAACGGAAACGAAAAAGCCCCTGCCATCAAGACAAGGGCTTTCTATTTTCGGGGCCTTCTCTATGGATGGGAGCCTCACCGCGCCAGCCTATTCTCTCCACTGCGGGAGGCCCTTAATAAAACCAAAAATAAAAACGGGCCGTCAGGGGCCCGTTTCGTCTTTTTCCGTTCTCCTGCTAGGCAAAGAGGTTATTGGCCGTGCGTTCCAGCATCTCCACGCCTCGCACCTCAGTGTCGAAGAGGGGCACAATAGCCCGCACGTTGGGGAAAATGCGCCAGATTTCTTCCATATACTCGGCCTGCATCTTGACCCGGTTTTTGACAAAATCCGGCGCGTCCTCGCCCACCGTTTCCCTGTCGATGAGCATGTTGACCACCACTCCGCCCAGCGGGATGCCAAACTCCTCAAACCAGTTGATGAAGCGGGTGATGACCGCGATGGGCAAGGCCTCGGGCAGGGTGACGAAGAAAAAGGCCGTTTTCTGGTCGTCGGTCAGAAGCTCCTTGGCGCGGCCCATGCGCTCCCGGAAGGACAGGAGATATTCCATGAGCGGGTCTTTTTCCTCCTTTTTTCGGCTGTAGGAGAGAAGCTCGCGCAAAGATTTGGCCTCTTCGCGGCTCTGCACCATTTTGTTCACCCACATGGAATAGACGCTGGACATACCCAGCAGACGGCGAGCGTTGGCGGTGGGCGCGGTATCAAACACGTAGACCTCATACTGGTCCTCAAACATGATGTCGATCATGTTCTCGAACATGGCCGATTCCTCAAAAGCAGGGTTCATGGTAGCCGACTCGACGAACTCATCGGCTTTGGTCTTGATCTCGGCAAACCTGAGGAACCACTCGATCTTCTCCCGAATCTCCTGTTTAGATTTCTCGATGGTCTCTTTGGTGTCGATCTCGTAGGCGTAGAAATTTTGCTCGTCGCCTACCAGAGTAGGAGCGCCAAACACATCCTGGTCCAGGAGACTGGTCAGGCTATGCACAGGGTTAGTAGAGGCCAGAAGAGTTTTGCGACCCTGCCTGGCAAACCACAAAGCAGCCGCCCCGGCCATGACCGTCTTGCCCACCCCGCCCTTGCCCCCGAAGAAGGCATATTTTATCTGGGAATATTCGGCCAGGAATTGCCGCGTGCTCTTTTCAATCATAAACAGTGTACCTCCGCGTTATTCTACCTGCGACGCAAGGCCGCAGGCTTGTTTGTCATCCAGTTCCCTCAACTTACCTGGGCGCCACAGTTATCGCAAAACTTAGCCCCCGGGCGCAAAGGTTGGCCGCAGGAAGGGCCGGTCGTCTGCCTCAGCCGAACATGGCCTCGGCCATCTTCTCGATCATGGGTAGGCCGGTAATATCACGCTCGAACTCAGGCACATAGGCCAGGATATCCTCGTCTTGGAAAACCTCTTTAATCCTTTTCAGATAGCCGTCCTGCATTTCTAAGCGGTGGCGCAGGTAATCAGGGATATTTTGCTCGGCCAGTTCGGCCGGGATCACGCGGTTGACGATATAACCGGACAGAGGCACCTGGTATTTGGCGAAGAGTTCGGCTGCCTTCCGGGTGTCGAGGATGATCATCTCTTCCGGGATGATGACGAAGAAAAAGGCTGTCTTCTCCTTATCGGTCAGGATGCTGGACGAGGTATTGATGCGGTGCTTGATGTACTGAAGCTCCTTGAGGATCTGATCCTCTTCGTATTCCTGGCCCCGCTGCATAACCTTAGCCACCTGATCGTACTCGGACATTTCCTCCCGCAAAGCGGTGATCTTGCCTATCCACTCATCGTAGACGCTAGCCATGCTCAAGTAGTAGAGAGCGTGGCCCAAAGGCACCAGATCGTAGATGTAGTAATCGTACTCCCCGCCGACGACGATATCTACCACTTCGTCGAAGATAGCGCTTTCCTCCATGGCGGGTTCGGCGGCCGCGGCCTGGATGTAATTGTCGATCTCTTCGGGCACCTCCTCCAGGCCATACATATCCAGGATTTTCTGCCGTATCTCGTCCTGGTACTCCTTGATGCGTCTATCGGCGTCGATCTCTTGGGCGTAGAGATTGGGTACGATCTCCACTGCCCCCTTGCCAAAAATGTCCTGTTGGAAAATGTCAGACAGGGAAGCCTGTGGGTCAACGGAAAAAACCAGAACCTTGTAGCCGTTTTCAGCCAGATAATAGGCTGTGGCCGCCGAAAAGGTGGTTTTGCCCAGACCTCCCTTACCGCCGAACATAATGTAACGCCGGTCAGGGTATTTAGTGAAAATATCTGCCAGTGACAACGATTATCACCCCCTTGGTTTTAGGTTGTTAAGTTATTGGCTGTCAGGCTAAGGCGTCGGTCAGGTCGCGTTCGCGGAGCATACGTCGCTTCCAGGTCGAAATCTGGGGCACGACGTAGGGCAAAAGCCGCAAAGAGTAATAAGGCGGCAGGATGGGGATGCCCAACAGGTCGCCCATCGTGATCAGAATGAATAGATGCTCCATACTGCCCCGCGTTTTCAGGGCAAAGCGGGCCATGTCGTGCCCGGCCATGCCGTACAGAAAACCTTTGGCCGCATCCAAAAAACCGGACATCCCTTTCTTTTCTTCTTCTGACATTGTTACTTTACCTCTTCCATAATTAATGATTAAAGTGAAAATGTAAACGCGGTGGAGAACTCCCTGTCGAAGCTCTCACATCCGCCAGTTTTACCCGATCTCCTGATCAAATAAATCGGTCAGGTCCCTCTCCCGCAGCATACTGCGCCGCCAGGTATCGAGATGAGGCACGACGTAAGGTATAAGCCTCATGGAGTAGAAAGGGGGTAAAACAGGCACCCCCAATAGATCGCCGAAAACGATGAGGATGAAAAGGCGCTCCAACTGGCCGCGTTCCTTCTGGAGATCGCGCACCATCTCGTAGATGGTCATGCCGTAGAAGATTTCGCCCAGGGCATGACGAAACTCTCTAAAGGTTTGGCTCCACCTTTCAGCAAAATCCTGTAAAGAACCTTTCACCAGCACCAGCCTTCTCGCTCCAAACTTCCCAAAGGCAACCGGCGCTATTATACCAGACCTGCCCGGAAAAAGCAAAATTTCCCTCTACAACCTCAAGTATTAAGCCTCCAGATAGAAAAATTGAGAATGGCCGCAAAACTTACCCACAGGATGTAAGGGATGAGCAGTAACCCCGCCGCCGTCGATATCCTGAAGAAACTCAGGATCGTCAAAAATATCGCCATCCAGAGTATCACGATCTCGATAAGCCCGGCCAGCGGGGACCTGAGTCCGAAGAACATCACCGACCACAAGGCATTGAGAATCAATTGAACTATGAAGATGCCCAGGGCGATCTTTACCTGCGGCTCGCTCAGACCTCGGCGCCACACCAGAAAGGCCGATATCCCCATCAGCACAAACAGAGTAGTCCACACCGGAGCAAACAACCAATTGGGTGGGGCGAAAGGTGGTCTTTTCAGGGTGGCGTACCAGGTTGGAATGGAGGGGCTGGTGAAAAACGAACCGATAAAACCTGCCCCCAGACAAATGATAATACTCACCACCAGTTTGAGAATATCAATTACTTTGATCCCTTCCATGTTCTATATCCTCCTCTAACTTTGGCTAAAGTTTGGGTAATCATTCTATAGCCAGATACGCGCCTGTCCAGGGTGGCAGAGGCGGTTTGGGCGACATGGCCTGCCACGCTTCGTCGGTGAGCCGATCATCCAGCGGGTGCTTGAACTCGTAGTACGAGAACACCGCTCCCCAAAAATGGGGGCGCTGTCCATCCCTTTCAAGCGCCACGCAGATCAGATATGGATCGCCTACCGCTTCTTCGAGCACCACGCCGCCTTCCAGGTGGGTGTGCACGTCAGCCGCCACCGCCATGCGGTCGTCGGTGCCCGACGTGATCTGGGCCATCAACTGCCGGGGGAAGTCAAGCAGGGCCTTCAACCGCCCGCCGATGGCTGCCAGGCCGTCCATTTCCGAGTCAGTGGGCCATTCACCCTTAAGCTCTCTCGCGGCGATGCCCGTCAGCTCGGCCAGCAGCGCCTCGAACTCCGCCACCTTGCCGCCCACAGCCGGCTCCAGCATCCCCCAGCCGTCGAGTTGTTCCCGCATGTGGGCCATCATCGCCCCCAAACGCTCGTAGACCATAGGGCAGGGCTCCACGTAGACCAACGGTGGAGGCGGTGGCGCAGCGATACTGCGCGCCACTGACGTATAACTCTGCTTGATGTACAGGATGGTGTCGTGACGCAGCTCGGCCCAGGATCCCAGGGCGGCGTTGAGCTGTTTGCGCGCCCAGGCTTCGTTCTGGGTGAAGGCGGGAGCGGTTTCGGGTGGAGCATCCAGCAGAGTTCGCAACACGCCAAGCCAGCGGTGGTACAGGTCGCGTCCTAACTCGTCGCGGTCGTAAAGGGCGCGCAGTTCGGACAGCTTCTCGGCGTAACCGGCATATTCCGTATCTCCCTCGTCGTCCAGGATGCGCTCGGCCAACTCGGAGCCGAAGGCAGCCAGCGCGTCCAGGCCGCGCGGCACGCCCCGGTAGGGACCGTCGTACAGCGAGACAAACAGCGTAAAGGGATTGCCCTGACCCAGATATTTGCCAACCCGATCCCACACCAGTTCGCTAAAGACGTGCGTATCGGGCACAAAGCGCTGGGGCATGAAGCGAAAACCCAGGGTGCCATCCTGCCAGCGCGGCGTCATCCCGTCGGCCTGCGCCCCGGACAGGTAATAAGTGGAGAGGATGCGCGGCCGGGGCAGTTGGCGCGCCCCATCCAGGAAGGCGCCGAGCTTTTCATCGTCAGACAATTGCGCCAGGTCGGGCAGGCCGCCGTAGACTTCCTGCGCCAGAGCCAGGTACTCGTCCGGGCCTGGGTCTTCGGCCCGGCCGGCGAACAGGGCCGTGGTTTCGTAGACGCCGCGCCACACCTCAAGCGCCGCCCGGTCGCCGATGCGCCGGCGGTGCAGGTGGCGGGTGATGAGCAGAGCTTGCCGGGCCAGCCGCTCGGTGTCGGCCTGGGAGAGGGCGTGCGACTCGCTGGGGTAGACGAAAAAGCCCATCCTGCCGTACCACATGGCCGCCAGGAAATAGGTGCGAAAATCGTCGTTGCGGGTGTAGTGGCCGCGCGGGATGTACTGCGTATAGTCCTCGCGGATGCCCAATACGGGCGACCTGGGCAATGGGTTCCCATCTTTTCGCTCTTCGATCAGGGCCAGTTCGGCCTGCACCAGGTCCTCGACCTCGGCTGGCGTCTGGCGCGTGGGGTCGAGCAGCCTGGCCCCTACGGAGAAGAAGGCCAGGTTATGTAAAGCAGCTTCTTTGACCTGCGGAGCAGTGGCCTGGGCCAGGTCGCTCTCCGAGGCTTCGAGCAGCATTTCGGTCAGAGCCACCAGTTGAGAGCGCAAGGTGGTGATCTCCACGGCGCGCAACAGGTAATCGAAGAACAGGTGAGCGGTGTGCAACAGGGCGTCCGTGGTCACGAAGATGGGGAGTTCCCTTTCCTTGAGAGTTTCATAGGCTTCGGCCATCCCCGCAAACTCCTCCGAGGGGATGACCACGAAGCCGTTGCGGGTCACGTATTCTTCTTGAGTTGACGTTAGTGGAAACATCATTCTACTCCTCCAATGCCTTCAAGTTTCTCCAGAAATAGCGTATGTTACCTGTATCTGAACTTCCATCTCCAACTGGCCGGGAGCGAGGTCGGTGGGGCCAGGCACCTCGCTGAGGCTCAACATCCGCCCCACCTCCAGGCCGGTCAATTCGGCCCACTCTTCGGCCCTGGCCTGGGCGTCGGCCAGAGCTTCGCTCCAGGCTTCGGCTTGCAGTGAGGCCGGAGCTTCTACGGTAAAGGTCACGTCGATCTCGCTGGCCCCGGCTTCCATAGCCCGCTCCAGGATAGGGTCAACTCCGTCGAGCTTACGGATGACCACCCGCGCCTCGCTGACGACGTGGAAACTGGTCGCCTGTTCTGCTATGCCTTCTTGAGAGTTACGCTCAGTGTAGATGCTAAATTGGACAGTTTGGATGTCCTCCTCTTTCACCCCGGCCTCCTGGAGCGCCTCCAGAACAGCCTGCATTGTCTCCCGATTTTCCTGGATGGCTCCTGGCGTGGTGGACATGACAGTGCTCACCCCGATGGTGGCCCAGGCCACGTCAGGTCGCACCGAGACCCGCCCCCGGCCCACGACGGTCAGTCCCCGCTCCGATACCGTCAAGTTCGCCTGAGCCGCCGGGGGGCCAGCCGTTTTGGGCCAGCGCAAGACCACCACCAGGCCCAGGCCGAGCAGCGCCAGCAGACCGATGATGAAGATGGGCGAAATGTTTTTGGACAAGTGATATCCTCCTTTCCGCAGCCTGTGCTCAGGCGGTCTCTACCCGTGCTCCCCAGAAACGCCACAGCAAAAAAATCGCCCCCACCAGGAGCACAGCCGTCACCGCCACTCCTCCTTCCGGGCCAAAAGGCCCGCCCGTGATCCAATCCGGCCCGCTCTCGGTCAGGTCGAAGAGGGGGTGAGCAGCTATATCGGCCATCCCGCTGACCTCCAGGCCGAAGAGATTACCCTGCGCCCAGTTCCAGGCCGTGTGCCAGCCAAAAACTCCCCACAGCCCCCCTTCCTTCAGGGCGTACAGGCAGAAAAAGATGCCCACCAGCACCAGGTTGAGAACGGGGATGGGGCCTACGTTGGGATTGAGCAGATGAAGCACGGCGAAGATCAGGGAGGAGACGGCGATGCCTACCCAGAGACCACCCCGCGCCCCCAAAACAGGCAGCAGATAGCCCCGACATAATACCTCCTCGCCCGGCCCCTGGACGACGAAGAAGACGAACCAGCCCACAAGCCAGAAGACAAGAGAGCCAGCCGTGTCGCCGGCCCCGCCTACACGCTCGAAGGCCATGAAGCCCGGCAGGGCTGAAATACCGACGCTGGCCGCAAACATGAGGATTCCCAGGGCCAGGCCCCGCCCCCATTCCAGGAAGGGGTTTGTGGTGCGCAGTCCGATGCTGCTCAGGGGCCGTCCCTCCCACCAGAGGAAAAGGGCAGTGACCAGGAAGATGCCCACGTAAGACGATATCCCCAGGATCCACTCCAGAAGGCTTACCCTTTTCATAATGTCTTCCCCTAACCCCACATACAGAGCGAGGCCGGCGAGGAGGGGAAAAACGATCAGGCCCACCACCACGGCGACCACCAGATACAACGCCACTCGCCAGTAAGCCGGTTTACGGCGGCCAGTGCGGGCCAGGACGAACAAGATGTTATCCTTCGACAAAGTTGTATTGGATGGAGTCATGACTTCCCCATTTAAGATACAGAAGTAAGATAAAGAAGGGGAGAGCCCAGGATAGGCTCTCCCGCCTCCTTACTACGTACATCCGGCTTTGGTGACTTAAGAAGGTTTCCCGACCTTAGCCCGGGCCTTTTGCAAAGCCTGGATACCGTCGTAAACCAGGATCAGGGCACAGACGATCAGGATCACCGCCAGCACGTCGGCGATGATCTTACCCGTCGTGAGCGCCGCGAAAGAACGCACGACATTGTCGATCAAGGCCGCCATAGTGGTCACGAACATGAAGATGAAGGGGATGAAGGCCCAGTTATAACTTCTGCCTTTGGAGAGCAGCCACAGGCTGGCGATCAGCAAAGCCAGGGAGGCCATAAGCTGGTTAGCTCCACCGAAGAGAACCCAGATTTGCGACCAGAAGCCGGTCCAGATGAGGATACCCGACAGAATCAGGGCCACGATGGTGCCCACGTGGACGTTCTTCAGGACTGGCACCACATCGCCCATAAACTCGGCGCTGGCTACCCGCATGAAGCGGGTCACCAGGTACATGATGGTCAGGGCCATGAGGGTCAGGAAGACCGAGCCGTAAGGCAGGCCAAAGCTGGTAGGCACGCCGATGTGAGATAGGAACTGGCTCAGACCAACAGCAAAGACCCCGGCGTTCTTACCGGCTCCCACCAACTCCACGTAATTGGCCCACCCCAGACCTTCGGTGGCCCCGATGCCCACCAGGGCGGCCAGCAGAGACAGGACGGCCAGGAACATCTCCAGGAACATAGCACCGCCACCCACCGGCAGGGCGTCGCTCTCCCTCTCCAACTGGCGGGCCGTGCCCGAACTGGAGACCAGGCTGTGCCAGCCGGATATAGCTCCACAGGCGATGGTCACGAAGAGCACGGGCCACAGCCAACCAAGAGCCCCCAGCGCAACTTCGCCGGTTTCCGGATGGTAGAGGATGCCGTTCCAGTTGGTGAAGGTCGGGAAATCGGCCGGCACGTTGGGGAACCAGACCAGCAAGCCGATGGTCCCACCCAGGATGCCCAGGAAGACGATCCAGAAGGACACGTAGTTGATAGGCTGCGCCCAGCGCCAGATGGGTAACACTGCTCCGAAATAGCAGATGATCAGCACTATCACGCTCCAGAAAATCTTGGGATCGACCCCTGCCCCGGTCAGACTGGTATTGATGCTCTCAAAGAGCGCCTTGAGCGGGAAAGCTCCCAGCCAGATGCCGACGAAAGAGCCGACCACGGTGATGACGGTGGTCAGAACGATGTCCTGTTTCCAGCGATAAGTCATCTGCCCGGCCAGGAGGCCCAGCACGATGACCGCCAGCACCCCGAAAGGCACCGCCGGATTGGTCATCAGGTCGTAGCCAACGATTTTGCCGAAAGCACCCATAATCAACAGCAGATAGCAGTAGATGAAGATCAGCAGGATGGTTCTGGCGCGGGGGGAAATAAGGCGATAGCTCAGAGCGCCAAAAGTCTGGCCTTCTTCCCGCACGCCTACCACGATGCTGGTGTAGTCCTGCACCCAGCCGATGAAGAAGGTCCCAAGGAGAATCCACAACAGAGCAGGCAACCAGCCCCAGCGGATGGCCACAATAGGTCCTACGATGGGCCCCAAAGCAGCAATGGATTTGAACTGATAGCCAAAGAGCACGTTGCGACCAGCGGGGGTAAAGTCCACACCGTCCATGAACATCTTAGCCGGTGTCGCTTTGGCATCGTCCGGCTCCACGACGCCAGCATCAATGCCCCGGGCATACAGCCCATAGCCAACAAAGATGGCTACAAGCGCCAGGATCAATATTACTATCGCAGGCATTTCATACCTCCTTTGTAGTATATCAATAGAAATTCAGCCTCGTAGCTGAACAGAGGATCCATTCCTCCAAATTACCTCATAATATTAAAGAAGAATCCTTCACCACCTCCTTTCCGTATCCTTTTCTCCGGTCGAGGGCGCTCATTTATATCCACCTAGCCAGCATCCACCTTCACATTGCCCGGCCCGATTCCTGGAGCGCCCTGAAGCGGCAGCCCTATCCATAAGTGTAACAGTAACATAAAAAACACCGCTTAAAAACCTCGACCGCAAGACGACTGTCATCCCCGAGCCAGGGCATTGTGCGCATATATTTTACTACCTGATATATTCATCCGCTCAAAATAATGCATGACGAAAGTCTTCCCTCACCTGGGTAACAGGCGAGGAAAATTCGAGCCTTGATAGCTCAAAAATGCTGTAGATATCAACGGTTGTCTTGATACTCCGGCCCCTCAGAAGCCTGGAGACGATTGCCGCCGGCGCCACACTCTGGAAAGCAACGAGGGCCAACGTGTGGCGCAGTTGATGAGGAGGCAGCCTAACTCCGGCCTCTTCCCCCACCTTTTGGATTATATACCGAATCCCAGGCGCTGTCAAGCGTCCAATTTGCCCAGGCGGATTTCTCAACTGTTTGAGCCTGTTCTGCTCCAGTGGGGGGAAGTATGGTTGGTGCTCCTTGAGCCGCACCATCTGCCACAGCGGTTCGCCACAGGCGTGGCAGCGCCGTTTGCGCTCCTGGAATCACTCCACGTCGCTCACCGGGGCAGAACTCCCCGCAGCGGAGGCAGGCGTAGAACTTGCTCCCCTGCCGGGTGCGCCAGGCCCAGGCCACCGTTCAGCCGCCGCCCAGCTTGGCCGCACGCGAGGGGGTGGTCGCCGGGCGCGCCTCTCAATCGCTGGAGGCTGTTAGCGTCTGGTCGTAAAAGGTTAAGATTTTGGCGGCGTACTCCTCCGGTCGGGTGGCAAACCCCCCGATGTGGGGCGCTTCCGGGATGTACCATAGCTCTTTAGGAGCGCGGGCCACCTCATATAGTTGACGTCCGTCCCCGATGTCTGCGCCGTAGATTAAAAGGACAGGACGTGGACTTATCGCTCCGATTTTGTCCAGCGGCCTGGCCGCCGCAAAGGAGATGCCCGCCTGCCACTCGATGAACTTTTTGCACAGATAGCCCATCAGGAAATCGGGCACGTCGCGCACACTGCCTGGCCGGGGACGAGGGACTTTGCTGGCGTAAGAACCTTCCACCACGATGGCTCGCAGCTCCTGGCTGCTGGCCGCTGCCAGGATAGCCACCGCTCCCCCCATGGACAGACCCAGGGCCCCAATCCGCTCCGCCTCGACCTCGGGTCTGGTTTTAAGGTACTCTATCGCCCCTAGCAGATCGTCCACTTCGGCCGGCCCCAGACTACAGACCCGGCCCGCGCTCTGACCGTGAGCGCGGAAATCGAACAGCAGCGCTCCGTACCCATGCCGCGCCAGACCGACGGCCCGGCTCAATCCCAGGTGGCGATTGCCGCTCCAGCCGTGACAAAAAATGACCGCCGCCCCATTCTGGGAAGGGATATACCAGCCGGATAGAGAGAGGCCGTCCGCGCTGGGAAAAGTTACCTCTTCGTAGGGCAGGTCGTACCAGGCCGGGGTGAGGCCCAGGGGGACACGCGGAGGATGGGCAAAAACGCTGGCGCACAGATAGGCCAGCCCGACAATGATCAGCACTATGGCCGAGATCACCCCGGCCAGAAAAAGACGTAGCAAATTGAACCAGTATTGTCTGTCTCGTTTCACGCGTCTCTCTCCTTTCCCGCCGGTTTGTAAAACAGGTCAGGGTAATGTATAATAAACCCAACAGCAAGTGAGGTTACAGCCTTGCGCATTCGAAAACTCATCTGGAGCGATAGAGTCATCGATAAGCTCGCTCACAAACACCACCTCTGGCCGGAAGAGGTGGGAGAGATTGGAGGTACAACAATGACTCAGCCAACTGTTGCTGATTTGACTGTGGACGAGTTCAAAGACCTGATCCGAGAAATCGTGACACAAACAATTGTAGAATTATTCGATGATCCTGATGAGGGGCTAGAATTACGTGAAGACATAAAAACTAATCTTCAGCGCTCACTCGCGGCAGTACAAGCCGGTGGTGAGACAATACCTGCTCAGGCAGTTGCGGCTAAATTAGGATTAGACTGGTAAGATGTACCATGTCAAATTTACTCCCGACGCTGAAACTGATTTAGCCCGTTTGGGTAAACCTGTAGACCAACGGGTTCTCAAAAAGCTTCGTTGGCTGGCTGAGAATTTCGATGTTATAACGCCAGAACCTTTGACGGGTGAGTGGCAAGGTGTGTTCAAGTTGCGCGTTGGCGATTATCGAATCCTCTATACCTTCGACGAGGCGGAGGCAAATATCGTCGTTCATTTTATCAAACATCGCCGTGAGGTGTATAAAACGCGTTAGCCGAGCTTTAATCTGCTACGTACTACAGCCACCACCACCCCGATCTCCTCCGACCCCAGGGCCAGGGCCACGCTCAGATAGACCACTAACCCCACCACTGCCCCGCCCAGCCCCAATACCAGAGGCCCGGCCCGCGGCTGCCAGGCCGTGAAGCCCCTCAAAACCAGAGCCATGACCAGCGCAGCCAGCAGAGAACGGCTAGCCGCGCTCGCCAGCAGCCTTCCTTCGATCCCTTTCAATCGAATATAGGCCAGCCCCAGGAGGATGGCTACCTCCAGGCTGACGGCCAGGGAATTAGCCAGGGCCAGCCCCCCGTGCCCCAGGGGGCCGAGCAAGGCCAGGCTGAGCAAAACGTTGACCTGCATGGCAACCCTGGCCGCAAACAGGGGAGTGATGGTGTCTTTCTGGGCGTAGAAGAAACGGGCCACCACTTCCAGGCAGGAATGGCCCACCAGTCCCAGGGCATAAAAAGCCAGAGCTTGATAGACGGCCCCGGTGGAGGCCGCGCCGAACGCCCCCCGCTCGAAGAGAAGTTGCACCAGAGGACGCCCCAGGACGATGAGGCCCACGGCGGCGGGGATGGTCAGGGTCAGGATGGCCCGCAGCGTGCCGGATACAGTGCGGCGTAAAGCTTCCTGGTCATGCAGGGCATCCAGTTCGGCCAGGGTAGGAAAGACCGCTTTGGCTACCGCCGTGCCGATGACGGTCTCCGGCAACTGCATCGCCAGCCAGCCGATGTTGAGGGCCGAGACGCGACCTTCGCCCAGCCGGGAGGCCAGGTTGTTGGCGATCAGGAAGTTGAGTTTGACCACTCCCAGGGCCAACATGCGGGGCCACATCAGCCACACCACCTGGGCCAGACCAGGGCTGGCAAAGCCGGGCGTGTAGCGCATACCATAGTGGATCAGACCCGGCCCCTGAACAGCCAGATGCAAGCCGGCCCCCACTACCACGCCCACCGCCAGGCCATAGACTCCCAGCCAGGGGGTCAAAAAAATAGCTCCCACGATAATGCCCAGATTGTAGAAAGCCGGGGCAAAAGCCGGTAACAGGAAATGCTGATGAGCGTTGAGAATGCCCATCACGATGCCGCTCACGCTGAAAATAAGAGTGGACAGCAGGATGGGATATATTAACCTGACGGTCAACTGCTGCTGCGCGGCGGAGAAACCAGGGGCGATCAGGCCAGCCACCAGACGGGGAGTATTCCAGGCGATGAGCACAGCCAGAACGGCCACCACCAGAAAAACCAGGTTGATCACGGCGCTGGCTAACTTCCAGGCCCCCGCCGTGTCCCGCCGGGTCAGATAAGCGCTGAACACGGGGAGAAAGGCGGAAGCCAACGCTCCGCCGGCGATGAGGGTAAACAGAAAATCGGGGACGCCGAAGGCGGCGTAATAAGCGTCCAGCTCCGGCCCCGTGCCGAAAGTGCCGGCCACCACCATCTCCCGCCCCAGCCCCACGATCTTGCTGACCACAAAACCGGCCATGACGATGCCCGCCGAACGGGCCAGGTGTTGTCCTCTGCGGCCTACTCCTGTTGCCATACTTCTGCTCTCACCTATAGAAACCAGGTTTTTAGCCGAAACCTGGTTTCTTCCAAATCGAGGATTAGTCCAGCGCCGCCAGAGCCTCGGCTGCCCGCCTGAAATGGGGATTGTAGTGCAAAGCCGTCTGGTAGGCCCCACGCGCCTCCTCGATGCGGCCCAGAGCCTCCAGAGCCAGGCCGCGATAATAGTACGATTCTTCCAAATCCTTCGAGGTGCCCAGATTGGTGTGGGCCAGATCGAGCACGTCCTGGTAACGGCCAACGGCATAATAAGCTTCGAAAGGGCCGAACTGGTACCAGAGCATCCGCCAGGGCAGACCCAACATCCGCGCCCGGTCGTAAGCGGCGGCGGCTTCGGCATAATGGCCCAGACCTGTCTGGTTGGTGCCCACGTCGAACCAGGCAAAGGCATCGTCGTCAAGGGCGGCTCTGGCTCTCTCCAGAGCGCGTTGATACATGGTGGCCTCGTCCAGGTCTGCTCCAATGATAGCCCTCAAATCCTCCGCCTGCTCAGCACGATAGATGACCAGATAGACCCAGTTGAAGACGCGCCACACCTCTTCCAAATCCTGGTAAGAGATGGTCACGTTTGGCCCATTGTAGGAGTCGTGGGCGATAAAATGGCCGCCCCTGTCATCATAGCCGATCAGGAGGCGGTAGTGGCCCATCTCGTCCCTGGCCTCGGGGATAAACCAGTTTTCCACCACGACCGGAAAGCCGCCGCTCAGCAGACGCTTGAGCCGTTCCAGGTCGCCACCGTAACGCACCATAGCCTCCAGGCCAAAAGAGCGAACGTAAGCGACCATCTCCGTGGGGCTGACGTTCTTGTCGTCGTAGTTGGGTTTGAGGAAGGCGGCGGCCTCCATCTGGGTCTCAGGTCGCCCATAGTAGCTGAGGGCCATAGCTAACGTGGCCGGGGCGCAGTTGTTCCATTTTTGCCACTCGTGGCGAAAACCTTTCAGGAGGACGGTCCGGGGTAGCGCGTCCACGACGGAAGTGGAGATTGGAACCACCGTAAACGTAAGGGCCACGGTCGGCGGCGGGGTGGCGGTTGTTGTCGGCGTGGGTAAAGCCGCAGAGGGGAGCGGGTTGGACGGAGTGGAGATGGGAATCACCGTGAAGGTGATAGCCACGGTCGGGGACGGGGTGGCCGTCTTGTCCGCAGTGGGAGTGGGGGCCGGCGTGGGCACGTATTGGGGATGAGGCTGTAGCTTCCGCCACCAAGTCTCCAGCCGACGGGGCAGATAATCGACGCGCCCTCGCAGGCCGGGCACCCCAACGTAGAGAGCGCAGCACATCAAAAGCGCCAATAGCAGCGCTACTCCCAAACACGCTGTAAGCTTATACAGGCTACGGCGTCTCACTTCTATTTTCATCTTTTATTTTCTTCCAACCGCTGTGTACCCCCTACACCGCCAGGCCGTTCTTGACGAAATCCGTACTTAGGCGTATACTTAAATCGTCGAAACGATCCAAATGATAAGATGTCTCGGTCAGGAGCAGGCTTGATGTCACGTACCATAATAATTTCCGAGCGGTTGACAGCAGAAATCCAATCAATTATTGACGAAACTCACATCCCATTTGAGGACTTTGTCCACCAGGCGTTGATGGCCTACTTGCAAGCCTGGAAGCGGCGCAAATTACAGACTCAGCTCGAGCAGGAATACGAAGACCTGGCTGCCATGTACGATGAGTTAGCCGCTGAATTGGCAGATGAGACCTGGCTGCCACTTGAGAATGAAACATTGCTTCATTTTGAGCAGAATCTGGAACCCTAGATGCAAGTCAGACGCGGCGATATCTTTCTGGCAAATCTGGATCCCACCCGTGGAGTCGAGCAAGCCGGTACCAGGCCAGTGTTGGTTGTTCAGTGCGATCTGGCTAACCGACGTATACCTTCAGTGACCGTCGTTCCCCTGACATCAAACTTAAAAGCTGGTCGTTTTATGTTCACTGTCACGGTATCTGCCCAGGAATCAGGCTTAGCCAGGGATTCCGTCATCCTGGTGTTCCACATCCGCACGTTGGACAAGTCCAGGTTGCTCCGCAAGATGGGCCAACTCAGTGCCCAAACGATGGCTAAAGTCGATCATGCTCTTGCCATCCACCTCGATTTGCCCCTTCCATAAAAAATTATCCCGCCCTACGGCAGCGCCAAGTCCTCCACCTGCTGTTTTCTCTCGTTCAAGCGCCGTGTGAAAAGGGAGATCAACTCCTTCATCTCGGCATCCAACTCCTGGCCTATCCTGCGGCTGATGGAGAAGAAAAGCTTGTCGTAGCATTTGACTCTCTTGGACATATACCTTTCCAATATCTCCACCATGCTTCCCTTCTTCCCCACGAAACCACGGAGCAAACCCATCGTCCCTAGCCGGTCCAGGCCATCAGCATCGTAGATGATCTTCTCCTCCACGCTCTCTGGGGGCACGTGGGAGGTCACGGTATGCCGCACGATCACTTTGGTTATCCTGTCTACCTGCTCCCTGTTAAGAGGCAGCGACTCCAGAAGCTCCTCGGCCATCGAACTACCAACCAGGCCATGCATCTCATCGGATACCGTCCTCCCGATGTCGTGCAGCAACGCGCCGCAGATGAGCACGATGGGATCCACTTCCTCCTCGATGTTGTTGGCTATCTCTATGGCAAAGCGGGTCACTTCCAGGACGTGCGTATAGTCGTGGCCTTCCAGGCTGGAGTGTTTCTCCTTGGCAAAGGATTCAAGCGCCTTAAGCATTTGCCTTTCTTCGGGTGTCAAACTCCTGCTGAACATATCATACCCCCTTTTATATTTTCAAAACGTATTGCGGGATCAACTTAGCGATAATCTCCACCAATCCAATTTCTAAAGCACGCAGCACAACAGTGCGCCCTCTGTATTCAAAAGGCAAGGCGCTGACCTCGGATATAATTTTCTTACCCCTATCATTCTGCATCTCGACTTCAAAATATCTTTCCGCCTCAATTTCTATTACTGTATTGACACTTAAAATATCTGGAAAAACGTATCCTCCCCCATGAGGGAAAATGTTGGCATTTAAGAGTCTGTCGTAAACTCCCAGTTTTTTTGCTCTTTTTTCAAAGCCCAGTAATTCTATACTCTCAGGACTGAGGTTGGGGCGACCTTTTACTAAATATGCGGGCAAATCGCCCCTTAAAGCGAGCGGAAAGAGCGTTTCACTTTTCAAATCATGACACCCCAACACTATTTCATTCATATTTATAAGCCCTTGATGGTTCTCATTAGAAATTTCCATAAACTTTCCAAATAGCAGCTCTGCGGCCAGCCTTCTTTTCTTTTTTGAAAAATTCTCAATGTGTTGGTATTTCTCAAAATATTTTTTAGCCTTGGTTCCTGTCAGGATGTGAAATTCTCCAAAAGGTGTCTTTACGTGCTCAACCATCTCCTGTAATTGACTGCTGCCATCGTAATACAGACCAAATCCTGACTTATTATCTCCCTTAAATTCACCAGCGGAGCCGTGTATGATAAAAGCGTATGGAGGTAACTTGATATCAGTTTTTGCAATGGACCTTACTTCAAATAAATCTATAAAATGGTTGCTTTTGTAAAAATCCCACTTTACCTCGATATTGTCTATTTGTATGGTGTCCGTTTCCATCTTATGCAATCTGTTAATTACAGCCTCAATGCCAGGCAGTTTCTCCAGGCCGCCTACCAGCATTCCACAGGCATTAGGTTTTGTGTCAAGAATAATAAATTCTTCATCTCCTGCTCCCCAGCTTATCTTCCCTCCATACCCGAATCCGCTTTTCCAACGACTGACATTCCTGCTAATGGTCATATCTGGGGTGGAAATAAAAGTAGCGTTGGGGCTTATACCGAGTTGAAGTTGCACACAATGAATTCCGGCGATGCCGTAGGGAGTATTGGCTTTACATAATTCTGCCCCGCTGTCGTTTAATCCAATGAAAAAACAATGAGCCTTTGCATTCCGCAAGATATCTTCCTTATTCATGGCTCGCATCCTCCACTTCATTCAAGAGCCTATCCGAAGAGTCCGAGGACTGGAATCACCACTACCACAAACATTGTAATATCAATCAATTTCCACGAAGGTGTCCTTATTGAAAGGGATGCCTATGGGCAGCAGAACGAAGCCGTGCACGTAGGGCCTGACCAGCACGTAATTGTTGGGATGGAAGAGAAGCAACGAGGCCGCCTCGGACACGATGATCTCTTCCGCCTGGCGATAGAGGGCCAGCCGGGCCTGGACATCTCTTTCCACCCGCCCCTTCTCCAACAATTTGTCCACCTGGGGATTGCGGTAATGGCCCAGGTTCTCTTTGCTTTTGCTATGAAAGAGAACGTCCAGGAAATTTTCCGGGTCGGGGTATTCGGCGCACCAGCCGATGAAGGTTATCTGGCCGTGGCGGTCGTGCACCTCATCGATGTAGGTCTCGGGGTTCATCTGTTCCACCTGCACCTCTACCCCCAGGTTCTCCCGCCACATCCGCACCATCTCGGCCGCGGACGGCGAAAGGCCGCCCCCCGCCCCCGAAGTGGTGAGGACCACGGGCGGGAAATTATCCACCGAGCCGTATTTTGAGGCAGCGATCAGCTCTTTAGCCTTGTCTGGGTTATAGGGGAAGATGTCAAACTCGCCAGAATAGCCGGGATAGCCCGGCGGGAAGACGCTGTTGGCCTCCTGGACAAAATCCCTGAAGGCCACCTCGATGAGCCGGCCCTTGTCTACCGCATGGTTGAAGGCCCGCCGCACGTTCACGTCGTCGAAGGGAGGGACAGTAACGTCGTAGATGGCGCTCATGGTGCAGGATTCTGGCGAGGTCAACAGTTCGGCGTTCAGAGGGTTATTGGGATCCAGCACTCGCTCCAGGTCGGAGGTATACACTTCGGCCATATCGACCTCTCCGTTTTCGTACATGCGGATGGGCACCCCGGCGTAAAGCAGGTAGACCAGGTGCTCCAGTTCGGCCCTCCCCCGATGATAGTGCTCGTAGCGCTCGAAGATCAGCAGCCCCCCTTCCTGCCATTCTTTCAGACGGAAAGGCCCTGTCCCGTTGGGGCGTCGCTCCCAATCGTGGCCCGATTCCACGTTGTTCCTGTCCACCACCATGGCCACCGGCAGGGCCAGCTTAGCCAGGAAGTAGACCTTGGGAGCGTCGATGGTTACTTGCAGGGTGTGGGCGTCGATGACCCTGAGGCCCTCGATGTGGTCAGCCTTCCCGTCCAGCTTTTCCCGGACGCCAACGATGTCGGTCAGGTAGGTCTCAACCGGTATGGAGCCGGTAGCCGGGTCGGCTGCCCGTTCCCAGGAATATTTGACATCCTCAGCCGTCAGTTCCCGGCCATCGTGGAAGCGCACCCCCGGTCTGAGATAAAAGGTGTAGGTGCGACCATCCTCGCTGAGGTCCCACCTTTCGGCCAGGTCGGGCACGACCTGAAGGTCGGGGTTGATAGTTACCAGCCCGCTGAAGATGTGGCCGATGTATTCGTCTATGCCCTTCAGGGTGGTAGCCGGGTCCAGGGTCAGCGGATCCTCGCCCGCCAGAAACAGGGCGTGGCGACGTGAGATGCCGAACGGTTTGGGCTCCTCCAGGTGCAAGCTCAACAGGACGTCCTCGATGGTATCGGCGTAACTGTCGAAATCATCAGGGGCCCCCGCCGCCAGCGCAAAGTAGCCCCGGCTGCCCCGCACGGCGAACACCCCCCTGAGCTTAAGAGGGTCTTGCGATACGGCGGTGAGCAAGAGTTCGTGGGCCGGAGTTGAATCCCGCAGGGTGATGGGGCCGTCGCCCAGAATCTCGACCTGGCTCCAGCCTTCTTCAAAGTCCAGGCGATAAAGGCCGGCATATTCCTCCAACGACATGGCCTCTGGAAGACCATCCGAACCGGCCCACACCGTGACCTCCCCCAGGAAAGAGGATATTCTGACGGTAGAGGCTCCTTCTACCTGTTCCAGCTGCCAGTCTGGCGGGTATTCGATGGAAAAGCCCAGGGTCGGGTTGTTGTAAAAATCTTCAGGGGGGGGCGTGGGCGCCATGGCGGGGGTAGGAGTAGGAGAGGGGAGCGGCGCAGGGGTGGCCCTGACCGTAGCCTTCGGGCCGGAGACGGTGGGCCGGGTGGTGGGTTCCGCCTCCCAGGGGGCGATGGTGGGCGGCGGGGTGGGGAGCGCGGTGGGCGCTCCTTCCACTGGACGACGACGCGGTTTGGCTCCCACCCTGGCCCGCCAGGCATCCTCCAGGCCGTCCGTGTCAAAGCCGTACACCTCTTCCAGAGCTTCGTCGTAGCCGCTGCCCTGCCTGAACACCTCCAATAAGTCCTGCATCTTATCCTGGCCGTATTCGTCGATGAGGAAGGCGACCACGCTGTAGCTCTGGGCGTATGACAGGTTGGCCTCCTGGCTGTGAGCCGAGAAGCTGCTGTTCAGCGTTCTCAAAGAAAGGAGGTTGTCCTCGGCGATGGCCCGGTCGAGCAGTTTTCGGTTGGTTGGGGACTGGCTTCCCTCGGCGTACATAGCCAGCCCTTCGTCGAGCCACCTGGGGATATGGCCTGCACAGTTAAAAGTCATCTGATGGATGACCAGATGGGCCAACTCGTGGGCGGTCACCCGCTGCATCCAATCGGCGTCCCCCTGCGGCGAGGCGGTCAGCAGGATGATGCCGTAATCGGACATCGCCATCCCTCCCGTCCACTCCTGAGCGAAAAGTACCGCCCCACGTAGCTCCCTGGCGTCAGGGTAGACGTAGATCTTTATCTCGCGCTCCAGGTGCGCGCCGGTATCGGAGGCCAGGCGTTCCAGAGCGGCCTGCACGACGTTCATCAACTCTTCTCCAAAAACCTGGTCGCCCTCGTGCCACAGCAGGACCACCTTGTTCTCCGTCAGGGTGCGCCACTGGTAGCGGGAATCCTCGAAGACGAGCCAGGAAAGGGGCGTTTCGTGGCGGGCGCCGGCCTGGTCCTCGATCATCCAGCGCCACCAGATGCGGGCGCCGGGCGGGATGGACCCTATTTTTTTCATCTCCCACGTCCAACTGGTGGTCACCTCCGCTTCGGAGGTGAATTCCGGCATGGCCTTGCTGGAAACAATCCCACAGCTTTCCCGCTCCGAACCGTATTCCAACTCGATTTTGGCGATCGGGGCGGCGCTTTTGGCTCTCAGGTGAAAGGTCAAAGACTCAGGAAAATCGGCCTGGGCTTCGTTGACGACGACCTTTATCGCTCCCTGAGCCTGGCCGCCGAACGGCGCAAAGATACCCCAGGCCAGGAGAGAACTCACAACCAGCGTCAGAAAAAGTAGCTTTCTATTCATTTTGCTTCCCGCTTTCCAGGGCCTCGAACCCACAGCCCCATTTTATATATAGTATACCATTTGTCTCATTTGGCCGCAAAGATGGTTACAAAGGTTTCGAGCCACACTTTTTGCCATCCACTCCGATGAACTGGCAGTTGCAGAAAAAGGAAGCTTGTAGTACAATATGGGGGTCAAAGTGTCCTGGTGATTGGTGGGTAACTTATGCTTAGATTGACGCCCAGACAGTGGATGCTGGTCATCCTTCTATTCTTCTTCAATATGGTCGTTTTCGGTGCTTTGGCGGGGCTGCTGATCAGCCATTGGCTGGCGACCAGCAAGCTTTCTGCTCCAGCGGTGGTGCAGGTCACGTCTTCGCCCCTCCCCGCGGGAAGGACGGAAGCTGTCACCCCGCCTACCGAAACAGCAACCCCGACCGAGACTCTCACCCCGACGCCTTACATCATCTACGTCACGGCTACCCCCCTGCCCGCCGAAACAGCAACCCCAAAACCTACCTCCACACCTTCTCCGACGGCCAGCCCTACGACTACGGATACCCCGGCCCCCACTTCTACCTCAACGGCCACGCCGACTTCTACCGCCACCCCCACCCCCACTCATACTGCCACCTCTACGGCCACGCCGACTTCTACCGCCACCGTCACCCCCACTCATACTTCTACCTCAACCGCCATGCCGACTTCTACCGCCACCGTCACCCCCACTCATACTGCCACCTCTACCGCCACGCCGACTTCTACGCCCACGTTACGACCGACGCCCACCCGTGCTCTTACTCCCACGGCCACGCCTACGCCGCTCTCCACCCCCACTCCTGCGCCTACTGCCACCCCGGTCGTATCAGGTCCGCAGGGCCTGGCCGCCCTGGCAGTGGGCGGCGACCGCATCGACCTGAGTTGGAGGCCGGTGGGCGAAGGCGAAGAGGGCAAGGTGCTCTATCACATCTACTGGGACATGGGGACGGGCCTTGGTCTCTATACCTACAAGACCAGCGTGGAGGAGACGCGCTATAGCGATCTGGGACTGCGCCCAGGCACCACTTATCGATATCGAGTTGTGGCCTGCGACGGAGAGGAACGGTCGCCGGCCGGCGAGGTGTTGGTCATGACCAGACCGACGCCGACCACTGGGGCGGCGGCCAAAAATGGGATTCCCACCCCGGCCCCTCGCCCTTCATCCCTGGCCAGCCGGGCGGCCAGAGCCACCCCTAACCCTACTGCTCTGCCGGCCGACACCGTTCTCCTGGGCCTGATGGGCTACGACGATTACGTGGACGATCTGGATTTCATCCACATCGTCGGCGAGGCGCGCAACGATACCCACGTCAACGTCACCGGGGCGCTTATAAACATCACTTTCTACGATGCGCAGGGAGAGGTCATCGAGGAAACTTCTGTCCCGACCCTGATCGATATCCTCAAACCTAAACAGCGGTCGCCGTTCATTACCTCTTTGCCCAGGCCCCCCCGTATGTGGGAGTACAGCCTGCGAGCCACTGCCCGCCCCACTCTGGAGCAACCCCAGGAGGGGCTGGCTGTGCTCGAAAGCCGCGCCTACGAGGACGAGGCGGGCTTCTACCACGTCGTCGGTGAGGTGGAAAACGCGGGAAGACGGACAGCCGAATTCGTGCAGATCATCGTCGTCCTCTACGACAAGTGGGGCAAAATCATCAACGTCGGCTTCGTCTACAGCCAGCCTTCGATCATCAGGCCGGGCGAGAGGGCGGCCTTCGATTGTTCTTTCACCTACTATCCCCGCGTGACAGATTACGCGGTACAGGTGGAGAGGGACTGACGATAGGGGCCGTTTCTCCGCCAGCAAATCAAACCGTTCAGGAGTTCATTGCGCCTCGACCAACTCGTAGGGCCAGGCCGCCAGGCCGCCGTCCATAAAACGGACCTTCTGGAAGCCTGCGCCCTCCAGGATGCGTTGCGCTTCGTAGCCCCGCAGGCTGGCCTTGCAGAAGGCGATGATCTCCTGATCGCGGGGAAGTTCCTCCAGCCGCTCCCGCAACCTGCCCAGCGGGATTAGCTTCACCCGCCGATCCGCGATGCGCACCTGCTCGTACTCCGGCGGGGTGCGCACGTCCAGCCAGATGAACTCCTCGTCCCGCTCCAGCCTGGCCTTGACCTCCATGGGGCTGATCCCCTTCGCCAGGTCGCTCAGTTTGTTGTCGATGACGTTGGCGGCGTGGGCCACAATGTCGATGGCGGTGGAATAGGGCGGAGCGTAACCCAGGTCCAGGTCTCTGATATCGCTCACCCTGGCCCCGAAGCGCAGAGCGGTAGCCAACACGTCTACGCGCTTGACCGCATCCCCTGGGCCGACCGCCTGTCCGCCCAGCAGCCTGCCCGTTTTGGCGTCGGCCACCAGCTTGATCAGCACCATCGTGCACTCCGGGTAGTAGTGGGAGCAATCGATCGAGGGCACCAGGCAGGTCACCACCTCGTATCCTTGTTGGCGGGCCTGGTTCTCGCTCAACCCTGTCTTGCCCACGCTGTAGTCGAAGACTTTGACCACCATCGTGCCCGCGACGCCAGGGAAGACGGTCTTGCCACCCACTACGTTGTCCCCGATCGCCCGCCCGTGCTTGTTGGCCGTCGAGCCCATGGGCATGTAGACCTTCTGGCCGGTGATCAGGTGGGGGTTCTCCACGCAGTCCCCGCCGGCGTAGATGTCCGGATCGCTGGTTTGCAGGTACTCGTTGACGGCCATGGCTCCGCTGGGGCCGATCTCCAGGCCGGCGTCCTGGGCCAGCTTGACGTTGGGACGCACGCCCACCGCCAGCAGCACCATGTCGGTCTCGATCTCCCGTTGATCGGTGATCACCTTTCGCACGTTACCTTCGGAGTCTCCCTCCAAGCGCAGGACTTTCTCGCCGGTGTAGACCCGGACCCCTTTAGCCTGCACGTGCCTGGTGAGAAAGGTGGAGATCTCGAAATCCAGCAGGGTGGGGAGCAGGTGGTCTAACATCTCGACGATGCTGACCTCCACTTCGTTGAGGGTCAGGGCCTCCGTGACCTCCACCCCGATCAGCCCCCCGCCGATGATCGTGGCCCGCTGGAACTGCCCGGAGGCCACCGCGTCGCGGATGGCTACGGCGTCGTCAGGCTGGTTGAGACGAAAAACGCGGTGCAGGCCGAGCCCTTCGATGGGGGGCACGACCGGCAGTCCCCCCGTAGCCAGCACCAGCCGGTCGTAGGGAATCGTTTCATACTCGCCCGTGTCGATGCGGACCACTTCGACGGTCTTTGCTTCCCGGTCTATGGAGAGGGCCAGCGTGCGGTTGAGAACGCGAACGTCCTTCACGCGGTGGAAGAAGATGGCGTCTCTGGGCACGCCGGCCGGCGTGCGGAACAAATCACGTATGTCCTTTACCTTGCCCTCGATGAAGTAGGGCATCCCACAGCCAGCATAGGACAGAATCTCGCCACGCTCGATGATGGTGATTTCCGCCTCTGGAGCCAGGCGACGAGCGCGCGACGCCGCCTTGGGACCGGTGGCTACCCCACCGATAATCACAATCCGGGGCTTTTTCACGGTATATCACTCCTTTCCCTTTGCTTACCGGGTCAATAGATACTCAGTAAAAAGTTTATCGGCTTTATCCAGGCGATGGAGGGTTTTTTCCCGTCCCAGGATGCTCAGCGTGCCGAAGAGGGGAGGAGCCACCTTTTTGCCCGTGACCGCCACGCGGATGACGCCAAAAAGCTGGCCGGCCTTCAGGTTCAGCTCTTCCGTCAGAGCGCGCAGGGCTGTTTCCAGCCTCTCTTCATCAAAATCGGGCATCGCAGCCAGGGTCTCCCGCGCCCGGCGTAGCGCCTGGAGCGAATCTTGAGCGGTCATCTTCTTCCCGATGAGAAGTTCGGCTTCGTAGTCGATCTCATCGGTGAAGAAGAAGTCTACCATAGCCACGGCATCCTTCATAGTTTTGATCCGCTCCTGGATGAGAGGGGTCAAACGCCACATGGTAGCCAGATCGGCCTCCACCCCGGCTTCCCTCAGCACAGGGATCAAGCGCTGCGATAGCTCGCCGCGCCCCATGGCCCGCATGTAGATGCCGTTCATGTTTTCCAACTTGTGGTAAGGAAAAGCCGCCGGGCTGGGGTTGATGCGCTCGATGGTGAAGCGCTCGATTAGCTCCTGGCGGGTCATCAACTCCGTTCGATCATCGTAGGACCAACCCACCAGGGCCAGAAAATTGAACACCGCTTCGGGGAGATACCCTTCCTGGCGGAATTCCCGCACCTGGACCGGATACTCTTTGCCGTCGATGATCTTTTTACGCTTGCTCATCTTACCCTTGCCGCTGGGGTCGAGGATGATGGGCATGTGGGCGATGAGCGGCATCTCCCACCCAAAAGCCTGGTACAGCAGCTTGTGGCGTGGGGCGCTGGGGATCCACTCGTCAGCCCGCATGATGTGGCTGATCTCCATCAGGTGGTCATCGACCACGTTAGCCAGGTGATAGGTGGGGAAGCCGTCAGATTTGAGCAACACCAGATCGTTCTGGGTGTGGTTATCGACGGCGATGTCGCCCCGCAACAGGTCGTAAACGGTGGTCTGGCCTTCCAGGGGGACGGCCAGACGGATGACGTAGGGGTCGCCGGCGGCCTGGTGTTCGGCCAGTTGTTGCTGGCTCAACTGGCGGCAGTGACGGTCGTAGCCGGGCGGCTCTTTGCGTTGTCTCTGCGCGGCCCGCAACTGGGCCAGGCGCTCTGGGGAGCAGAAACACTTGTAAGCCTGGCCTTTCTCCACCAGCCTGTGGGCGTAATCACGATAGAGGGCCTGCCGGTCCGACTGATAGTAGGGGCCATAGGGGCCGCCCACCACCGGCCCCTCGTCCCAGTCCAGGCCCAGCCAGCGCAAACTATCGAGCAGGTCGGGCAGGGCATCCGGCTGGTAGCGGGTGCGGTCGGTATCCTCGATGCGCAGGATGAACTTGCCGCCACAGTGACGGGCAAAAAGCCAGTTGAAAAGAGCGGTGCGCGCCCCGCCCACGTGTAAATAGCCGGTCGGACTGGGCGCAAAACGGACACGAACTTGATCTTGGCTCACTTTGAACTCCTGAATGTTGATGTATTTTCTCACCGCCCAGGGCGCGGAGATTTCAACAACGAACGTTGGCTGTTCTCGGCGCTCTCAGCGGCGCAAAACTGGACTGACATTGTGGATTTGACATGCGCCGGGGCCTCAGGTATACTTTACCAGACATCTTGTCGGCAGTGGGGGACTGAAGTGCAGGCCAGTATCGTGATCCCAACGTATAACGAAGAGCAAAGCATCGGCGAGGTTCTGGAGAGCATCGTCCAGATCATGGGCCAGAGCGATATCGCCCACGAAATCATCGTGGTTGACGACGGCTCCGAAGACAAAACAGCGGACATAGCCCGTCGTAAAGGAGTCAGGCTGATCCAACACGCGCTCAACAAAGGGTACGGGGCGGCTCTAAAAACCGGTATCCGTCACGCCAGGTACGATATCGTCGTGACTATCGACGCCGACGGTACGTATTGCAGCCAGGACATTCTCCGTTTGCTGACCGAGATGGCCCAAAGCGACATGGTGGTAGGGGCCAGGGTCGGGAAAGAGGTTAAGGTGCCTGCTCTCCGAAGACCAGCCAAGTGGCTTTTGACCCAACTGGCTAACTATCTGACAGGCACCACCATACCAGACCTCAATTCCGGCCTCAGAGCTTTCCGCAAGGAAGCGGCGATAGAATTCTTCCGCATTTTGCCTGCCGGCTTTTCTTTCAGCACCACCATCACCCTGGCTATGTTGAGCAACGACTACATTGTAAAGTATATCCCCATCAGCTATGGTGAGCGGATTGGGAAATCAAAGATAAAGCCTCTCCACGATACAGCCAATTTCCTTCAGCTCATCGTGCGCACAGCCATGTACTTTGCCCCACTGAAAGTATTTCTACCGATCAGTCTGGCCCT
>DAOULT010000134.1:0-58953 GCA_034417895.1 Anaerolineae bacterium
GCTTAACAATAGCGTTCAGTATCCAGGCCGCGGCGCAGAGCAGGGTCATGATCTCCACCATGCTGAACTGCTTGCCGACCAGGCCCCTGGTCTGGAGGAAAAAGGGGATGCTCAGAGCGGCCAGGGCCAGCCCCAGGTCGAGGCGCAGGAAGATAGCCAGGGCCAGAAGAGCCAGCCCGACAAGGCTCACAGGAAGCCAGGGAGAGAAGTAGAAGACTCCCGCGCTGAGCAGGGTAAAAGCTACCTGCCAGCCTTCTCCCAGGCGGCGGTAACGGTCGGCCCCATCCAGCCAGGGCAGGCGGAGCGCCAGACGAAGCGCCTGCCCGGCGCAAATCAGGCCCAAAACGGCCAGAGCGGTCACAGCCATGTTATAGAAGAAAAAACTTTTCTCGCGGCTGACCGTCCAGCCCACGATGGCCCATTGTCCCCATCCTCCCTCGGCCACCAGGCGGGCTTCGTGCCTGGCGTCGGGCAGGCCGGAGGCCAGGGTGAGCGTCGCCGTGCGGCGCAAAGGATCGTGCAGGATGAGGTACGAACGCCCCTGAGCGTCGCAGGGCAGGCGGTTGGCCGGCTGCCCGTCGATGGTGACGTAGAACAGGCCCCAGAAGGCGCCTCGTCGCACGGTCAGATCGAGGCGGGTGCCTTGGAAGGGGATGGTCAGGCTATCGCCGTTCTGGCCGGGGTCGGCTGCCAGCGGGGTAAGGCGCCATTTTCCTTCGTAACGGGCGGCGTAATGGTTGGCCGGCCACTGGCCCACATAAGCCACAGGGGGGGCGGCGTTCCGCTCCTGCATGAGCCGATAGAGGAGACGCGGCCGCCCCTCCTGATCTAACAGCGCAAACCCGCGACGGGGGTCGTCCTCTGCGCCAGGCGGCCAGAAGCCGGCCAGGAGCATGACCCCCAGCCAGGGCCATTCGTGGCGGGCGCGGTCGAGGGCTTCCATGGTGCGCCGGGCCTGTTTGTCCTCTTCGTCCGTCCCCCAGGGAGAGGGCTGGCCCATCCACTCTGCGGGCAGGGCGTTCCAGCCGAACTCCACGGCCCAGATGGCTTTGTGGGCGTCCCCGTTGGCCTCCATCGTCTCCCGCAGGAGAATGAGGCGGGAGAAATTCAGCACGTCGAGAGCGACCCGGCGGTCTTCGGGGCCGCTCCAGAAGCCGTAGGGTTTGGCGGCCAGGATATCGAAGCAATCTGCGGCTCCGGCGGCGTACATGGCCTGCAAAAAAAGAGGTTCGCTCAGGTTGAGGGGGCCGCGCTCGGTGGTGGGGGCCAGGCCAGCCGTCAGCACAAAGGCTTTCTGGTCGGCGCTCTTGAGCTGGACGTAGCCCTCCCGCAGCAGAGCGGTATAGGCCCCAGGATCGACGTAGCCGCCGCCCCAGTGAGAGCTGAGGTTAGGTTCGTCCCAGACCTGGTAATAGTCGATGGTCTGCCCATAACGCGCCGCGAAAGCCTGCACGAAGCGGCCATAGTCTTCTCGGTCGTGTGGCGGGCTATGGACATTCCCTCCATCTCGCGCCCAGGCCGGAGTGGTATCCAGCACGGCGACGAGGTTCAGGCCACGATCCTGGACGGCGGCCACGATTTCATCCCAGGGAGACCAGCGGTACTCGCCGGGACGAGGCTCGATCTCGGCCCAGGGAAAGCGGTGACGCACCCAGCCAAAGCCCCCTTCTTTTACAAGAAGAGTGACCGCAGACCCTAACCCGAAGGGTCTGCTTTCACTTGCCAGATCGAGGTTGACGCCCAGGGGATCAGGTATGGCCGCCTGACTCACCGCCGGCGGAGGGCCGTAGACGATGCCCCGCCTGGCCCGGTTCTCAGTTCGCCACAGAATCAGGGCCGGCCCCACCAGGACGATCAGCGCCGCAACCCGGAGGACGATGGGGAAGATAAGAGATACGAGATACGAGAGGTTGTATTCTTTGTGTCCTTTGTGCTCCTGGTGGTTGTCTTTGTGGTTCTCTCTATTCACCCGTCCCTCACCTGACCCAGCGCGGCTGGCTGCTAAAACCGTCCCCCGTCAACTGCTGCCACTGGCCGCTCTCCGGGTCGAGCAGATAGAGGTTATCCTCGTAAACGATGATCAGACGGTCACCGTCTGGCGACCAGGCCACCTGTGGGATGCTCAGGCCCTTTTCCTCCTTCAAGGGGAACAGTTTGACCCGGTTGCTGCCGTCGCGGTCCATGATGTAGAGATCGTAGAGGCTGTTCAGAGAATCGTGGGGGCTTTCGGCCAGACCGTAGACGATGCGGCTGGCCTTCTCTGCGCGGGGTCTGTTCTTCGTTGTGGTCCACACAGGGGACCACGAGGGCACGGCCCACATCCCTACCGGGGAGATAAGAGGGATAGCGGCCCTATCCTCCACGTCGATGATCCACAGCTCGAAGAGAGGGCTATCCTCTGGCTCACTCCTGCCTTCTTCGTCGGGAACGTGCACCACGGCGGCGATGAAGCGGCCCTCGGGCGACCAGGAGATGACCGGCGTCCAGACCCACTCATGGCCGGTATAGTAGGCAGGAAACTTCACCAGGGGAGTGCGTTTACCGTCCGTGAGATCAATGAGACCGATCTCGTTGGCCGAAGCGTAGGCAAAACGCTCATCGTCCGGCGACCAGGCGTAGGTTCTCCCCCACCAACTGTAAAGGTCAGCCGCCGAAGGAGATAGCACCTGGGTCACGCTCAGAGCCGGGCTGAAGCTGACGATCCACAGATCGTTTCTGGCCTTCCAGCCTGGCGCTCCTTCGGTGCGTTGGGCCGTCGAGTAGGCGAAACGTTTGCCGTCCGACGACCACTGACCATAAACCACTTCCTCGATGTCCAGGGGGCGCGCCTCCTCTCCCACCACGGTAGTGGTGATAATCCACAGGGTATTGAGCGGAGTAGGTGGCTCAGCCGTCAACCCCCGGCTGAAGATCAGTTGTCGGCCATCGGGAGAGAGAGCAAAGACCCGCTGGTCCAGGTCGCCCTCCGAGGTCAGGGGGCGTCGTCCTCCGCTGGCCCCGCGTATCAACCAGGCATTGCCGCCTGAGATATAGGCCATCGTACCGCTGATGGGCACCGAAGCAATAGTGCCTTTGGCCCCGATGACGATGATCTCATCCACAGGCTCCTTGAGGATCAGGCGTTGCATCTCGGTGCGCTTCACCTCTTGCCCGTTCTCCAGGGTGATTTTATAGGTAATTTCCGCCTCACCGTTTTCCCCAGGCTGGATCAGGCGGGTCTGGCCCTCCGGCAAAGCCTCGTTCTTAAGGGTCTTGCGGCTGAAAGGCACGTCCTCCCGTTCCACCTCAAGGCGCTCCTCGACGCGGATGACGGTGATGGTCATCCCTGGCCTGGTCTCCACCCACAGGTCCGGCTCGACACGGTCCAGATCGTCCAGAACGATGTGGGTCTCGGTCAGAACGTCGCGCACCGTGGTGGCCCTGGTTCGCAGGGGGCGCTGTTCTCCATCTACTTCCAGGAGCACCTCTTTGCGCGGCGTACAACCGACCAGAAGAAAGAAAACGAAGAGGATAAACAAAGAGCCAGAAGCGGCCTTCGTTCTAAAACTCTCTTTCAGGTTTTCTCCCATTCCTCTTTGACCTCTGAAACCGGTTCCTTGACCCCATTGCCCAGACCGATAGTGCGATACCACTCCAGAGTTTGACGGGCTCCTTCCTTGAAAGGAGTAGGCTGAAAGTCCAGTTCGCGGCGCGCTTTCTCGCTGGAAACCAGCCAGTCGTAGAAGACGTAAGGATAGAGAGTGATGGGATAAAAGGGCTCCCGTTTGGTGAAGTGGGCAAGGAAGGTCCAGATCTTGGCCACCCCGACCATCAATAACTCCGGAGCGTTCACCCACCAATCGCGTTTGCCCGACAGATGGCTAATGACTACCGTAGCCTCCTGGTGCGAGATGCTTTGGCCGGACACGTTGTAAATCTCGCCTAACTGTCCTTTCTCCAGACAGGCTTCAATGGCCCGGGCCACATCTTTCACAAACACGGGAGAAGTAAGGTGCTTTCCGTGGTGCACTCGAACGTGCAGGCCGCGCAGAAAGTCCTCAAAAAAGAGGCGGTTGAGGGCATAGCGTCCCCAGGGGCCGTAAAGCGCTCCAGGCCGCATGACCATGACCGGCAGCCCTTTCTCCTGGTAATATCGAAGAGCCGTGCTTTCCGCCTCCAGCTTGGTACGCATGTAATAATCGAGGGGGGTGCAGGGATAATCCTCGGTAATAATCTGACCGGGCAGGGGACGCCCCACCACCACGAAAGTAGAAACGTAGAGAAAACGACGGACCCCCACCTGGCAGGCCGTCTCCAACATGTTACGGGTACCCACTACATTAGTAGTATAGAAATCTTCCCACTCTCCCCAAAAACGAAATTTGGCGGCGGCGTGCACGACCGATTCACAGCCTCGCATAGCCTCCACCAGACCCTCTTTTTTCCTGACATCTCCCCAGGCCAGCTCCACTCCTAACTCTTCCAGAAAAGCGTAATCACTCTGGCGGCGGACAAGAGCGCGGACTGGTATCCCCCGGCTGACCATGTGCTCACAAACGTTACGACCCAGAAAGCCGGTAGCACCAGTGATCAATATCATTTTAACTTTTTCCTTACCCCCACAGGTCCTCGGCCACCCTGACCATATCCAGAGCGCGAAGCTTTTCGGCCTGCGGCCTGCCCGTGTTTGGGTCCCAGCCTCTATATTGATAATAATCGGCCAAAAGCTTCTCCATGTCTGGCACATGGCCCTCCGTGCCACCTTCCAGGGGACGCAGCACGATCCCCGGCAGGTGGTCATCGGAGGCTGTCAGGCCCAGACGGCAATCGAGAGCCCGTTTGATGTTAAAGATACGTTCGCCCAGGGGTAGGAGATCATCCACGCTCAACTCCCAACCCGTGGCCATGTTTAGCATAGCCAGAATGTTGGCCACCGGCGGATTGGCGAACTGACACATGATCATGGCGTTGTAGAGCGCTCGCCAATCTTGCGCTCTGGCTACCATGATCGCTTTCTCTTCCAGACCGAAGCGGTCGCCCGGCAGGATGCCTAACTCCTCCACGGCCATGCCCATGTCCACCCCGTACCCCCCGTTGCCCTGCATGTGGCAGGCTCCACGGGGAGAGGTGGCGTAAGAGAGGGCCGTGCCGAAAAAGGCTCTGGGGTCATGCATGGGAATCTCCAGGCCCTTAACCTGCGCCGCTTCTTCCAGACGGTTATAAAGTTTACCCATAGCCCGCGTGCCCTCGGCCAGAACGGCCCCAAAACCCTCACGACGAGCTATCATCTTCACCAGGGCGATGGCCGCTTCAGGATCGCCCCACTCCAGAACCAGCCCTCCGGTGTCCTTCTCCTCGATGACGCCCTGCTCGAAGAGCTGATAGGCGAAAGCCACCGTGACCCCGGCGCTGATGGTATCCAGGCCGTAGGCGTTACACAGTCGATTGAGGATGGAAACAGCCGCCAGGTCGTCGATGAGGAGCAGGCTGCCAAAGGTGCCGAGGGTTTCGTATTCCGGCCCGTCGCCTTCGGCCAGGTTGTACGGGCCTTCTTCTATCTTTATCACCCGGCCACAGCCGATAGGACAGCGGTAACAGGCGGAACGTTTGGTCAGAATGGTCTCGGCCATGGTCGCCCCGCTGAGGGCCGTCCCTTCCTCAAAAGAGTCCCGTCTGAAGTATTTGACGGGCATATCGCCCATCATCAGAGCCATGTCCACCCAGAAGGCCGTACCGGCGATCCTGTACATCTCGGTGGCAAAGTCGGTGCGCAAGATTTCCGTAGTCTCTTTGGCCGCCTCCCGGAAGGCTTCTCCATTAAACAAAGGCACCTTTGCCCGGCCACGCACGGCCACGGCCTTCAGCTTCTTGGAGCCCATGACCGCCCCCAGGCCGGTGCGGCCGGCCGCTCTGGCGTGGTCGCTCATGATGGCCGCGAACCTGACCAGGTTCTCGCCGGCCGGCCCGATGCAGGCTACCCGCAGACGCTTTTCTCCCCATTCCTCTTTGATGGTCGTCTGGGTTTGATAGGTATCCTGTCCCCACAGGTGAGCGGCCTCCCTGAGTTCGGCCTGACCATCACGAACGTGGAGGTAGACGGGCTGAGCAGCCTGGCCCTTGAAGATGATCCCATCGTAGCCCGCAAAGCGCAATTCCGGCCCAAAGAAACCGCCGCAATTGGCTTCCCCCCAGATGCCGGTCAGGGGCGACCGGGCGCAGACCACGTAGCGGCCACAGGATGGAGCAGGCGTGCCCACCAGCGGGCCAGCCATGAAGATCAAAGGATTGTCTGGCCCCAAAGGGTCGGTATGGGCGTCCACCAGGTCGTAAAGATAACGACAGGCCAGACCACTGCCCCCCACGAACTGGCGGGCCCATTCCATATTTAGCTCCTCTTCCTCGATCAGGCCGTTCTCCAGATCGACGAGGAGCAGCTTACCCATGTATCCGCTCATTCGCTTTTCCGGCTCATCAGATAAGCGCCCGCGGCAGTCACGACGATGCCCGTAACGGCCCCCACAATTTGCAAGATTCCAAAGCCGGGCCACCTGCCGATGCCAGTAGCGTCAGCCGCCACCGACGGAAGCAGAACAATAATACCGATGATGAGTAAGACAATACCTGCTATTCGCATCTATAAATCACCTCCCCCCATCAAAAATCTATGGGTTTACCCTGGTAAGCGTACAGGAAAAGCTGGCGTAGCTCTTCGTTGGTGGGGAAACGAGGGCTGGTCACCATCTGGGCGTCGTTCTCGGCGTTGTCGATCAGCTTATCCAGACGAAACTCAAGATCCTCACGGTCGATGCCCATTTCCTCAAGAGATAGAGGCTCGTCCACCTTGTGGGCCAGATCGCGGATAGCGGCCGCCAGACTGCGAGTCCCTTCTTCCTCGGTTTCGGCCGGCAGGCCCAGAAAACGGGCGATCTCGACGTAACGAGCGCTATCCGCACGGGCGATGAACTCGATGGTATAGGGCAAAAGCAGGCCCACCACCCGCCCATGAGGAGGGTGAAAAACGCCTCCCAGAGCGTGGCCCAGAGCGTGCGCCAGAGAGGTCAAAGAGTTAATGAAGCCCAGCCCGGCCAGGGTGGCGGCGTTGTGCATCTTTTCGCGCGCTTCCATGTCATGGCGACCCTGCTCATAAGCACGGGGCAGGTACTCGAACACCAACTGAATGGCCTTGAGACATAATCCGTCCGCAAAATCATTGTGCCAGGTGGAAGTATAGCCCTCTACGGCGTGGGTCAGGGCATCCATGGCGGTGGAAGCGGTCAGCCAGGGAGGCATCTCGGCGGCCAAAGTGGGATCGACGATAGCCAGGTCGGGCGTGGTCTCCGGGCCACCTAACGATAGCTTGCGCTCATCCTCCAGATCGGTGAGCACGATGGCCCAGGTGGCTTCTGCTCCTGTCCCGCTGGTGGTGGGGATACAAATCAGACGGGCTTTGCGACGCAGGCCCAGGGTCTCGAAAGGGTTGATGCCCCGTGGGTCCAGCTCCGGGCGCTCGTAAAGAACCCACATGCCCTTGGCCGCATCTATGGACGAGCCGCCGCCCAGCCCGATGATCCAATCTGGCTCGTACTCTAACATGCGTTCTGACCCTCGCCTGACCGTCTGGAGGGAAGGGTCAGGCTCTACTTCGCTGAAAACCTGGACCTCGATGCCCGCCTGAGCCAGCCTGTCCTTGACCAGATCGACGTAGCCCAGTTCGACTATGGTGGCGTCCGTAACGATAAAAGCCCGCCGTCCCTCCAGACCACTCAAATGGTTCAAGGCGTCCTCCCCGTATACGATCTCGGGGCTCCTGAAATACCACATATCTAGCTCCTCCTAACAACAAGTAGCAAGCAGTCAGCCCGCAGGCTGCTGCCGATGATCAGATGGGGAATTCCGTGTCGATGCAGGTACAACATTTGACCAACTCCTGAGCGGCTTTGACGCTGCGCATGATCTTGGTCATATTGCCCTTCAATTTAAGCTGACGGGTAAGCAAAGCCTGCATGGGGTCTAACTGTCCCTCGATGATACGTTTCCAGATGGTGACCGGCCCCCACATCCTGAATTCGGGAGTTTTCTCGTTCTCGTCGCTCACCACGCAGGCCTCCCGACATTTTCCATGCCACAGATCCAGGTACAAAAAGACCTTTTCCTGAAGACTGCCTTCCGGTTCGACAACGAAGTAAAAGTCGCCTTCCCAGTGCTTAGCGGCTTCGGCGTAAGTGCGGCTCTGGTTTAGCGCTTCGGCCAGAGCCTTGATCCATTCTTCCGACGGAAAGGGGACAGCCATTTTGTTCTCCTGTTCTCTTTTTTGGCTTTCTGTATTTTAATCCCTCGTCAGGATATTGCCAGATTTCAGCTTTACAATCGGCTATTTGATTATAGCACAGGTAAGAAGAAGAAGCAAAACAGAGTAGGGTCGGAGCGCGCGGGAAAAGGCTGAATATCCCACGTTTTCAATCCGTGAATCCGTGACCAGAATCCGCGTCGGCTTCTATAAACCCCACAGTCCAATAGCTCGAGCCATCCTCCAGGGACAGGGCCGCCGATAGATCGGCAGGCAACACGGCCATCTCCAGCCGGTACTGTCCCGGCGCCGCCTCCGCAGGCCAGGGAACTTGAAAGACATCCAGGATGGGCAGGCCCGGTGGCACGCGACTGACCGGATACCAGGCGCTCACCAGGCGGTCTTCCTTGTGGCCGATGACGTTTCCTGCCGCATCCAGCACACGTAACGAGACCAGGTAGCCGGGGTCGAGGGCTTCCAGGGCGCGCCAGTAGAGGCGCAGGGGCACGTGCAGGCCCAGATCGTAACCGGCCACAGGTTTTTCGGCCACGTCGTAGCCCGTCAGGACGAGTTTCTGACCAAAGGTGATCTGGGCCGGGCGCTGAGGTTGGGGGAGTGCGCTTTTCTCCTCCTCGTCAGGGGGCGAAACTTTGACCAGGATGCCCCAGGGCGTCAGGCGGTAGCGGTCCTCTACCCCCGACAGGTAACCCTGGAGAGGAGCGGCGATGTACAGAGCATTTCCGGCCCCTATCCAGTCGGCCACCGCCTCCTTCAGAGGAGGGAAGAGGCCCACCAGATCGGGTCGGAGGCCCTCGGCCTGCTGGCAGTACCACAAGGGGGTCAGGTCGCCCCAGTGGGCCATCAGTCCGGCTCCGTCCTCCAGAGGGTGCTGCTCCAGGATGCTCAGCCAGTAACGGCGGGTGGCCTGATCGTGGCTCCTGTCCAGGCTGGCGAACTGGCTTCTGAGGGCCGCCAGAGGCACAAGTCCAAAGGCAGCCACCACCACCACAGGCAGCACTCGACTCAGGGGAGGCAGTAATGTATCCTTGACGACTGAAGTCGTCACTACTTTCTGCAATGTAGTAACGACTTTAGTCGTTACCTGCCCCACCCCTTCCAGCGTGCAGGCCAGGCACAGGGTGAAGATCAGGTGGCAGGGCAGGAGAAAGGCCGCCTGTTGCCCTCGCCCATAGCGAAGGACGAAAAGCGCCACAGTGACGTAAGCCACCAGGAGCGGGGCCAATAGCCGGGGCTTCTCCCGCGCCAGCCTGATGGCCCCCACCAGGCCCAGAACGATGCCCAACAGCCCGAACTCGCTTCGCAGAAAGCGGAGGTAGAGGCCCATCTGAGAGGGAAAGCGCCCCCAGTCCCGCACCATGTTCCCGGTAAAATCGCGGGCGGAGAAGTAATGTAAAGGGCCGTCCAGCCAGAACTCGGAGACCAGGCCCCGCCCTACCGCCACAGGCACACCCAGACCGTCCATTTCTCCCTGGCCGCTCAACAACCCCTCGGCCCGCCAGGGGACGTAAAAATAGAGGGCCAGGGGCACAAGGGTCAGCACGAACAGCCTGAGCAGGCGCTTAACGTCCCGGCATAAACCCCGGTCTGTGAGCCACGCAAAGAGCAGGATGGCCGGGGCAAAAAGGGCCATCGTGCTGTGGTTGCCCAGGCTCAGGCCGTAGACCAGGGCCGCAGCGTTCAACCACCTCTCCCGGCGGCTGGCCCGCCAGAGCAGAAGCAGCAGGAGCAGCAGGCTGACAAACAAAATGTTGAGGGTATATATCTTAGCCACCACCGCCCACTTCCAGAAGGTGGGGAGGGTGGCGAACAGGGCAGCGCTCAGGAAGGCCGGGAGACGCCAGCCCCCGACCACCTGCCGGGCCAGAAGATAGACCAGGACGATATCCAGCGCCCCCAGAAAGGCCGAGAGCAGATTCATGCGGTAAGCAATGCTCCCCACAGGAACCAGCAGCGTCCACAGCCTGCCCACCAGCATGTAGGTGGGATAGCCCGTCGGATAGGTCACGGCCAGGACGTGCGGGGCGTACTGAAACAGGGCCGAGTCGCCATCCAGAACGGAGGGGGCCAGCGTCCTCACGTAGAGAGCCAGAGAGAGGGCAAAAAGTCCGACCGCCAGGCCCCAGTCCAGTCTTCGCCAGGACATGGCTTACCTCGTCACCTGAATCGGGATATCGAGGGGAACGCTATCCCCCTGCACCCGCCCTTGTCCATCGAGAACGTTCAGGCGTTGGCCGCTGGCTCTCTCGTACAGGCCCACTTCCAGGCGGTACTGGCCTGGGGAGGCGTCTTCGGCCAGGGTTATCTGGTGTTCGTCGGCCACGTATTCGCCTTCCAGCCAGGTGGTGGTAGGCAACGCTCCGTCGCCGGGGACATCATCCTGCTGGCCCCGCAGCAGGCCGTCCTCGTCCAGCAGATGGACAAAGACGGTGTAAGACGAGCGCATTCGTCTTTGCGCCTGCCAGTAAAGGGTCAGGCGCAGACTTTGCCCGGCTTTAAGTCTGTCGGGCGAAAGAAAGTAGCCTGCCAGCCGCACCTGGCCCCCCAGATCGGCCTCCAGGGGATATTTAATCCGGGGTGGCTGGAAGATGCGCCGCTCCTCGATGCCTCGCTGGATGCCGAAGATACGCCGGAAGCGCATCAGCTCCAGGAGCGCCCCCTCGGCCCGCAGCCTGGTGACCATCTCCGACTCCCGCACCAGGGGGCCCCAGCGACGGCTGACCTCCCAGGTCTCCCGGCCTTTCATCACCCCCAGGGCCACGCCGTACTCGGACCGGTCGCCTGTCCACCACCCCAACGTGTTGACCAGCAGGCGCACCGTCTCCCCTGGCCTCCAGTCCTGAATGGGATACCAGACCAGGGTGGGCTGAGCCTGGTCCACGCTGCCCACCACCTTCCCTCCCTCGTCGATCAGGTAGAGGGTGATGAATTCGTCCCCCTCCATTTGCTGCAAAACCTGCCAGTAGAGGGCAAATTTGACCTCTTCCTGGCGGTCGTATAGAACGTCGAAGCCCAGAAAACGCAACAACGAACGTTCGTTGTCAAGTTCGTTGTTGGGGCCAAAATCGACGATCATGGGGTATTGGATGGCTGGCTCTTCGACGCGAGCGAAGGTATAAAAGTCGTCGCTGAGGGGAGCGTGGGGAGCGCCCCGCTGGAGCAGGAGATATCCATCCCGGCTGGCGATCAGGCCAAAAGGGCCATCGCTCAGCACTTCCTCTTTGAGTCGAGAGTGAGCGTCGTCCCGGTTGGCGAACAGGGGATGAGAGATATCCAGGATGACGTATTCGGCGTCCTGGACGAAAGGCCACAGGTAAATCGTCTCTCGCTGGCTCAGGTGGGGGAAGAGTTCGGCCTGGGCGGCTAAGACGGCCTCGGGCGGAATCAGGGCCGCTATTTCCGGGAGCAGGCAGTGATGAGGCGTGACCTGCGGCCACCGAAAGGGCCAGGCCAGAGGCAAAAAGCCACGATAACGCTGATAGCCAAGAGCCGCCAGCACCATCAGCACGGCCAGCAGGCAGGCCACCTTACGGCGTTTCGACCAGCGGCCGGCCAGGCCGTAGACCGCCGCCGCCGCCACGAAGGGCAAAATGGTGGCGGCGTAATGGTATCTCTCCATCTGGTGGGTCAGCGGGTTGGCGCTGAGCAGCACGATGGCTAAAGCAGGGCCAGCCAGGAGCAGAACGGGCCAGCCGAGCAGCGGCACGCCGGCAAAAGGCAGGAGCAGGGCCATCACCACCTGGACATTTTCTCCCGTCAGGACGTATTTCAGGCACAAAGCGGGGTGGGTCAGGAGGGCGAAGGCTATCTCGAAAGGAGTATCGCCCAGTTCGCGGTAATAGCGGAGATAGGGTGAACCACTACTCCCCTGGCAGAAGTGCGGGATGATGACGTAGACCGCCACGTAGAACCATAAAGCGCCCACCATCACCACAGGCAGGCCCACCCGCCAGCGCCGATGGGCCAAGCAGGCGTACAGGCCCATAGCCACCACCAGCAGGGCGATGGTCTCCTGGCAACTCAAGGCCAACAGGGTAAAGAGGGCGAAAAAGGCGTAACTTTTCTTGCGCTCCTTCCCGGATTGCGTTTCGGCCCTTTCCAGGAAATAGAGGCCAGAGAGCAGAAAAGGAGGAGCCAGGGCGATAGGGTGGAAATCGAAAAGGTTCACGGCCTGCAAAGCGGGCGTGAGCAGGTAGGCGACGGCAGGGGCCAGGGCCAGCAGACCATTCCCCAGTTTGGCCCGCCCCAGGAGAAAAAGAGGCCAGGCAGCCAGAGACAGGGCTACAGTCTGTAGAATGAGCAGGGTTTTGGGGCTGGAATAGAGCAGGTAGAGGAGGGAGACGGGCAGCAGGATAGGCTCGACGTGGGCCGCCAGGCGGGTCTGCCCGATCTTGGGATAGCTGGTGAAGTGGAGGAGACGGCCATGTAACGTATTCCACACCGCCTGATCCATGTTGCCCAGATCAAAAGTGGAACTCTGTAGGCTGTCGTGGCGTAGAATGGACATCGTTCCGAAAAACAAAACGTAGCCCAGAATGAGCGCCCAGATAAGACCCGCAGCCCAATCGTTAAGCTTCAAACTCGCCGTCCCCCTGATCTTCAGTCGTCACCCCCTATTATAGCCACAGCAGGAGACAAGTCAACGGACACCAGGTCCGGGAAAGTTGGAGGGAATGGATCCTTCCTGGGGAAATTCCGGGCGCCTGCGAGTGGCGTCAGGGGCCCCTCTGGTAAAGCAGGTAAACGGCCAGCGCCCAGGGAAGGACACTCAGGTAGAGCGCGATCATAGATCTGCGGACCCAGGCAAATTTCGCTCCGGCAATCTGTCCGTTGCGATGGCACTGCCCCATGAGGTCCTGGATGTACTGCTCGGTGGTCAGATCGCTTACGGCGCGTTCGTACTGGTGGGCCTCCCGTTCGGTTATGCCCTTGAAGTAGATCATCGACTCTGGGGGGCCCTCGGTGCGGGGAAAGGAGGCCACTGAGCTTGTCAGCAGACTGATCAGAAGCAAAACCAACGCCACAGCCGCCAATATGACCGATTCAACTGTCCATCCCGAGGGACTGGGAGCCAGCGCAGCAAGCACGCCGAGCATGGCCGTGTCGATAGCCAGCACAAGCCCCACCTTCGAGTCGGCTGCTTCGATCCAGGAGAGGAGTCTTTCCAGGGTGGTTTCCAGGAAGGCGATCTTCTGATCCGAGTCCATCTGTAGCCATCCAATCCGGGGCCTGCGTGTTCGGCGCCTCTAACTGATGATTATTCAGAATTATACCGCAAGTGTCTCTTTTCTGCAAAAAACACAGACTGCCAGGTGGGGCATCGATGTGGGGCATCGATCTGGGGCATCGATCCATGAAATCCGCGCCCTCCGTTCTTCCGCGTTTCAATCGGTGGAGATATCTTCCCACAGCTTCAACTGATAGGGCGGACGCTTGCCATCCAGCAGGATAAAAGGGGCCGCTCGTTCGGCCACCGCCCCGCTCTTTTTCAGATCGGTCAGGGTGCGGAGCCTGCCCGCCCGACGCCAGCGCACGATGCGCCCTGCCGCAATTGGCCCAATGCCGGGCACTCGCAGCAGCTCATCCTTGCTGGCGCGGTTGACCTCCAGGGGAAAACGTTCGGGGTGATTCCTGGCCCACACGAGTTTGGGGTCGGCTTCGGAGGGCAGGTTGCCCGCCTCGTCGAAGACCAGATCGGCAAAGTCGAAGGCGTATTGGCGCAGGAGAAAATCGCTCTGGTAGAGACGGTGTTCGCGCAGGGGAGGGGTGGGAGGGTGATCTTCCAGGGGGGTATCTGCGATGGGCTGGAAAGCGCTGAAGTAGGCGCGGGCCAGCCCTATCTCCTCGTAGAGTTGGGCGGTGATCGATAAGATTTCGCGGTCGGATTCGTCGGAGGCCCCGACCACGAACTGGGTGGTCTGGCCGGCCGGGGCCAGACGGCGGTCGCTGTTCTCGGTGATCTCTCTGACCCAGTACATGGGCTGAAGCAACTCCGTGGTGAAGTCCTTGCGGGGGGCGACGCGGGCCAGGCGTTCCTGGTTAGGGGCCTCCAGGTTGACCGAGACGCGGGTAGCCAGTTTGACGGCCTGTTCCACGTGGGCGAAGGTGGCGCCGGGCAGGATTTTGAGGTGAATGTACCCGGAGAAATTTCTGCGCATCAGTTCCACGGTGGCGAGCATCCGGTCCATCGCCCCGGCAGCATGGCCGCACACCGCAGAGCTAAGAAAGAGGCCCTGCACCTGACCCCGATGGCGCATCTTCTCAAAGGTGCAGGCCAGCTCTTCAGGGGTGAAACTGATCCGTCGAAAATCGCGGCTGGCGCGGTTGGCGCAGTAATGGCAATCTTTCTGACAGGCGTTGGAGAGGAGGACCTTGAGGAGGGCTATGCGTCGCCCGTCGGGCATAACGGCCGGATAGATCCAACGGCCCAAATCGTCGCGCTCCCGGCTGATCTGGGGGCCGCAGGCTCCACACAGGTCGTATTGAGCCGAGCGACCCAGTAATTCGATCTTTTGGATAGTGTCCATGTCCCTTCTCCAGCACCGATGTTCCGGGGTAATACCAACCAACCAGTCTGGAAAGTAGAAAGCTTGTTCTAATTATATCGCGCCTTTCCCAAAAGGTCAAACGGCCCATCCTGAGCGCCAGTCATAAACAGACGCCTGGCACAACGAACGTTTCGCCGTTGAAAGCAGATATGACCGCCGACCCTTTGGGGTTTAGAAACCCAAAGGGTCGGCGGTCACACGCCCCGATGAAACCAACTGCTTTCATACTAGCGCCAGGCGCCTGGGAGTGTCGTTGGAATATTATCTGGCCGAGATCAAGGAGAGGTGATGTTCATAGTCACACTCTTGATGTCAGACAGGTTGCCGCCGACATCGTAAGCCTGGGCCTGAATGGTAAAGGTCGCGGGAGCAGCCACGACTTCGGTCCAGGTATTGGAGCACGTTGTACCGCTACACGGAAAAATGTGGGACTGTTTCATATCCTGACGTGGGGCATCGCCGCTCGACCACCAGATCCTCTCCAGGCCCACATCGTCGCTGGCGGTGAGTGTGATGTTGAACATTTCGTTGACGACAGGACTCGAGGGCGAGACCTGGAGTTCCAAACTCGGCGGTCTATCGACTGCGCCACAGGAGATAGTTTCGTCCAGGGTGTTGTTGCCCTCGTTGGACTCCGCGACGGCGTTCCCTTCATCAACCACCGCCCGCACCCACCAATCGCCCTCGATCTTAACGCTATCGTAGCCAGCCTGGAGCACCGTGGTCTCTCCTGGCCCCAAAGCGAAAGGCCCCCGCAGGATGGTGGCTATTCTATTCTGAGTAGAGGCGTCGATAACCCCCACCTGAAGAATGGCAGCCTCAGTCCAGGCGGAGCCGACGTTCGCCACCGTAACGTTGACGTAACAGTCCGCACTGACCCCTATGTCCGAGGCCGTCAGGTCGGGTTGGTTCGTCTCACCGACGGTAATAGTGACTGTCTTTTCGGCATTGGTTTCAGTGCCGCCGTGACCATAGGCGATCAGCTTGTAAATGGTGGTCTGGGCGGGCTGTACCCAGGTTTCGCCCGTTGGCCCGGCGATGCCCATCTCTCCGCCGGGCCAGTAGATGTAGGCTTCTCTGGCCTGCTCAAAATGCCAGCTCAGCTTGGCGCTTTGGCCGGGGTCGATGGTCTGAGGCTCGGCAATGAAATAATGGATTACGGCCTGCTGGCCGGCTGGGGTGGTGGCCTGCGCCACGTTGCTGGCTTCCGATTGCCCAAAATTGTTGTAGGCCACGACCAAAAAACGGTAAGTGGTATTAGAGTTCAGGTTTTCTACCACGAAAGTAGTGACGTTGGCGCCCACCGTGCCCACCACGTCGGGCAGGCCCTCCCGGAAAACGCGGAAGCCTGTCTCGTTGTCAGAGTTATCGTTCCAGGAAAGTTTGACCTGAGTAGGCGAAAGGGCCACCGCTACCAAGCCGGAGGGCGCAGCCGGAGGACGGGCGGGCGGTTCGACCCTGATTACCACACTCACCTGGCTGCCGAAACGCTGTCCGGTCGGGCTTTGCATCTGCCAGATGCCTTTATAGGTGCCCTCGGCGGCGGGGGCGTACATGGTCACGTAGATGTCGATCGTTCCCCCAGGGGGAGTGAAAGCCACATTCTGAGAAAGTGGGGCCCCCATCCGATCTCCAGAGACAAAGTTTAACGCGTAACCACTCTCCCAGGGGCAAGAGCCATTATTGCGCAAACGCCAGCCCTTATCAATCCGATCTCCGGCTTTGAAAACGGAATAATCGGGCACGGTGACATCGGTCACGAAAGCAGCATCAGGCACACAGGTCGGGGTCAGGGTGGGGGGCGAGGTGGAGCTTGGGGTGGGGGTCAGGGTCGGGGTTGGAGTCAGGGTGCTGGTCCCCGGCAGGGCAGGCGTCTCCGTGCTGGTAGGGCTGGTCTCTGGTCCGGGGGTGCCAGTCTCGACGTTGACCACCACAGGGGCCGACTGACCGCTGCCCCCCTCGACGTTGTAGGCTCTAACCACCAGAGTATGGCCTCCGGCGCTGGTCGGCGTCCAGGGTTGTTGCGCCGCAAAAATTTGCTGTCCCTGGGGCTCAGGGCTGGGATCAGATCGATAGAGAGCCTCATCGACCCATAGCTCGACCTTGACCACCCCTTTGGCATCGGTAGCCGTAGACTGAACGGTCACAGTTTCGCCCTGCATGACCAGGGCGCCGGCCGGCGGGGCATCGATACGCACGGTGGGCACGGTCGAAGCAGGCGCTGGAGGGCGGGCCAGGATCAGCACCGCCCCGACCACCACGATCATCACCAGGAGGGCCAGAGCCGCGCCAACCGCGATAGGCACCCAGGCGGCCATCCCCCCACCCCCCTGGTCCGCAGGATAGGCAGGCGGCTCCCCCTGGTAGCCTGGAAAGCCGGGGTCACGCAGCAAGGTAGTCATCTCATCAGGGCTGGCAACGGCGGCGCTCGATACCTGGAAGGAAAAAAGTAGCTCTCCCAGACCGATGATATCGCCATCGCGCAGAATACAGGGGCCGCTGATCATGGTCCCGTTGACGAAAGTACCGTTGGCGCTGCCCATATCGCGGATGACGAACTGAGTGCTTTCCCAGGTGATATTGGCGTGGTGACGGGAAATCTCCGGATCGTTGATCACCACGTCGTTACCAACCCGGCGGCCAATGTGGATCAGCGGCTTATCAAGCCTAAAAACCCGGCCCGGGTCCGGCCCCTCTTTCATAATCAAAGTGGCCTGAGGTTGTTGAGCTTTCCTTTGAGTGCTATCGTCCATTTGCCATCTCCTCCTTACCACCTGGGAACAAGGTCGGTTCCGGTTTTTTTATTTGACCGTTGGCTTTGGCTGTGGTATCGCTGGCGGCTCCTCCACCTCGATGACTACCTTAAGTTCCTCCCCGAAGTACTCTCCGGTCGGGCTTTTTAACTGCCAGGTGCCGCTGTGAGTGCCAGGGTCCCAGGGGGCTTTCAGAGTGACCCCCACGTTGATCTCTGCGCCGGCCATGGCACTGGGCAAAGGCTGATAGTCAGGGGCGTTCATCTGTTCGCCGGAGGTGAAGACCAACTGATAGCCAGCGTGCCAGGCGCAGGAGCCGCTATTTTTCAGTCTCCAGGTCTTATCGAGGCGCTTGCCGGCCTGCACCACCTCGCCAGGGGGTAGGGTGACGTCCCTGACAAAGGCCATGTCAGGCTGGCAGGACTCGGCCGGAAGCGGCGCCCCAGGCGCCACCTTGACCGTGATAGAAGCCGATGGGTCACTGACCACTTCATCGATATTGTAGGCTCTGACCTCCAGGTTGTAGCTGCCCACCTCCGTCGGGGTCCAGGTTTGCTCCGCCAAAAAGCTCGTCTGTCCCTTGGCATCTTTGGTGCCGGACAAAGCGCCATCGACCCATAGCTCGACCTTGCTCACTCCCCTCTCATCGTTGGCCGTGGAAACGATCGCCACCTTATCTCCCGCCTTGACCTCGATACCGTCAGCAGGGGAACTGATGTTTACCACGGGGACGGTTTTGGGGCGGCCCAGGCTAAGCCACAGACTGGCAGTGACGGCCGCCAGGACGATGAGCAACCCCAGAGCGGCCACGATGGGCCACCAGCTCATCCCGCTCGGCGCCTCTTCGCTGACCAGCTTTCTGGCCGCCGCCCGCTGCGCCCTTTCCTTAACAGAAGGGGGCATGGCTAGAGTTTGGTCCCCCCTGCGAGGCTCAGAAGAACGGAAGGCCAGCAGTATCTCGCTCAGACCGATGACATCCCCGTCATGTAGCTCCTGGGGAGCGGTGATTTGCTCCCCGTTGAGGTAGGTACCGTTAGCGCTGCCCAAATCCCTGAGCACGAAACGTTCTTTTTCCCACGTCAGGCTGGCGTGACGACGCGATATCTGTTGCTCGTTGATCACCACGTCGTTATCCTCCAGACGCCCAATCGAAATGGTTTTTTGGGACAGAACAAACCTCTTGCCCGGCGTCGGGCCCTGACGCATGGTCAGAGTGATCGAGGGTACCTGAACGGGCATCTGAGGAATCGTTTCGTAGTTGTGATCTCTGCCACCCATTGGTTGCATTACTTTCCTCCTAATATTGATAAATAAATCTTTGCCACGAACGGGAAAAGCCAGAGACCGGCTTCTCCCTGATAGCGATCAGTTTTCCGCGCACCGCCATTCGCCGGTAGCTAGTGTATTGTAGCACATCATCGAGTAGCTGTCAAAGGTTGGTCTTATAACTATACAGCGACAGTCTGGTGACGATCGGCAAAGTTGTCATCGCTGGCGAAGTGAGATATAATATTAGAAAGCAAAGAAAACTGGCGGATAAATCAGCGTCCTGATAGCCGCTATCCTTCCCAGGGAACGGGACGACGACAGGCGCTACATAGCGATCACCTTTCCCCTTCAAGACGAAAACTAAGACAGCGAAGAGGTGCAAACTCATGGCTCAGAATCGACAGGGAAACGAGACTGATGCTTTGATCGTGCCCTTGATCATCGTGGGAGGAGCCATTATCCTGGTGCTGTTCGTATTTATCCCCCTGGTCATGGCTCTCGTCGCTGGTCACGATCTGCTCTCTACGGTGAGGATCGCCTGGCTGGTCTTTCCTTCTGCCTCCCTGTTGGCCTCCTGGATCGATTGGAGGCGCGGTCGTAGATCACGAGCCACCATCGATGTGCTGGTGGTCTGCGGGGTAGCCTCTAGCTGGCTATTTATCATCGCCGCCGACGTGGGTGGTGAACTGCTGGGGCCTGATCTCGGTCTGTGGCCCATGTTGATAGTGATCCTGATCTTGCTATTTACCGCAGGCAGTTTCATCGCCCTGGTCAAGACCCTCCCTGGCGACGAGGAGTTGTCTTCGACCTCACCTGGGATGCGGGGATTTTTCTTAACCCTGTCAGGAGCCAGCCTGCTGGCTATGCTGCTGGCCTACGTGTTGGCCCTCTACTTTCAGGTGATGGTATGATATGAACAAAGATTGGAGACGCTACGTCATCGCCTACCTGCGAGACGTATGGGTCCTGGCCCGCGAGTTTCGAGCTCCACTTTTCATGTTTATGACAGTGCTTCTCGTGGGGGCCACTATTCTTGCCCTCTCGCCCGAGACCGGCCCGGAAATCTCCTACGTGGAAGCTCTGCACATCGTTTTCAAGCTGATTTTTTTTGAAACCATCATCACAGATTTCCCTGAGCATTGGCTCCTTCAGACCTTATTCTTCGTCATACCCATCCTGGGGCTGATCACGGTCGTCAGTGGAGTGGTCAATTTCGGGGTGATGCTCTTCAACAAGCAGACCAGAAGGGAGGCATGGCAGGTGGCAATAGCTTCGACCTATAGCGGGCACATCGTGGTTTGCGGGTTAGGTAAAGTCGGGTACCGGGTGATACAGCAATTGCTCAAGTTCGGTGAGGAGGTAATCGGCGTCGAGCAGGACGGTGAAGCCCGTTTCGTGGAGCGTATCCAGGAGATGGGGGTGCCGGTCATTATAGGCGACGCCCGGAAGGTCGAGACTCTGATCAAAGCTGGAGGGGAACGGGCCAGCGCCATCCTGTGCTGTACCCAGGACGATTTGACCAATCTGGACATCGCCCTCGACGCCCGGGATCTTAACCCCCAGGTTAAAGTGGTGATGCGCATGTTCGACGCCGACCTGGCTAAAAAGGTAGAAAAAGGGTTCGGCATCCACACCGCGTTCAGCACTTCGGCGCTGGCGGCCCCGGCTTTCGCGGCCGCCGCCACCAGGGCCACCATCACTAACGCCTTTTACATTGATGACATGCTCCTCAACGTGAGCGAGGTCACGGTCAAAGCAGGTTCCAGACTGGTGGGCAGGAGCATAGAGGAACTGGAGGCCGAGCTGGAGCTATCCATCATCCTGTATAAAGGACAGGATAAGTGCGATTTGCACCCCGATCCCGACATCCGTCTGCGAGGGGATGACAGGATGGTGATCTTTGCTTCTCTCGACGTATTAAACCGTCTGGCGCAGTTGAATCAAATGATGGATCTCTGAAAGGATTGGCAGGAGGTTGTCTTATGAGCGAGAGCTGGATTTTTAGATTTGAAACAGAAGACCTGCGGACTGAGTACACACTTGCCGTCCAGACCACCCTGGATATCCTGGCTACCGTCGAGGACGAGCTTCTGGTAAAACTCTCCCGCCTGTCTCCCTCCGAGATCGAAGAGCTACGCCGAGAGGTAGCCTCCGCCCTGCCCATCGGCAATCTGCCGGCTCGCCTGCTTAAAGGGCTGATCAAGACCAGGGGCCAGATCGTCCCCCTGGAAAAAGCCCAACAGGATATATTGTCCATCTTTCAAGAATGCGACCGTCTGACGGCTCAAGGTCTATGTCCCGGCTTCATTGCCGGTCCGGCGGCCATTTTATACAGCTATCAGGGCCTTTTAACCCTGGCCGGTAAGGATGTGGACCGTGTCTTTCCAGAGGGCATCTGGCAATTCTACCTGGAATTTGGGTTGCGGGAAGATGCGGCCCGCCACGTCAACGAGATAGTGGGCTACCATCGGACCATACCCAAAGGGGCCAAGGAACTGGACATACTGTGTTCCTGGGTCTATCAGGCCATCCGTACCTGCTTTGAGTACGACGACCTGCTGGCTAATGAGTGGACCGAGCGGGTTCTGGCTCGTCTGGTCCAAGACGTTCTGGACGGTAAGGATGTCGGCCCGGGGCTGAGCAACCTGATCTCCGATTGGGTTAAAATCCGGCCCTATAGCACAGGGCCGAATACTCATCGAGATGAGACCTACTCCCAGTATCGACACCGAGTCTTTCGCGCCTATTTCGAGGAAAGGATCCACGATCTACCCTCCGAATTGCAGGACATCGTGTGGGAGAGACTCAGCGCTCTGATGGAGACTGCTTTGCCTGCCTACCAGCGCCAGATGAGCATCCTGTACACCCTGCAACCGGGTAGATACAAAGAGAGCAAGGCCGCAATCCCGCTCTGGCAGGCCCAGGTGGCCCTGGTGGTGAACGGCCATTATCACCTCATAGATGTGTGCGCCAGGGATGCTCAGGGGCATCCTCTGCTCTTCGTCGAGGGGCTGCCTGACGATAGGGGCAAACCGCTTTTTCCTACCGAGGAAGGGACGCTTATAGACCAGGTCCGCCGCCCGGTGACGGTTGACCGTCGGGGTTGGGCTAAACTGGAGAAAAGAGAGCGTTTCCTGGGGCGGTTGCGTCCTCCCTCTGCGGAGAAGCTGAAAAGCCGGCTAGCGGCTATTCTGCGCTACCACCAGCAACCTCTCAGCGAATCGTCCCCGGTCGATGTGATGCTGGCTGTGGCCCCCCGCTCCCAACAGGAAGAGCTGCGGGCCAGGCTCAGTACCAAAACCCGCCAGGAGATCGAAGCCCTCAAAAAAGCGCCCATCATCCTCAACTGGGACCTTAGAGGTGATCGCCAGCCTCTGGGCGAGATCAGAACCGGCTGCCGGGGCATCGGCGATCACGCCCTGACCATTTTCCGCACCAAACGGAGCTTTGTTTTTGACCAGGCGCATATTTTCTTCGATGGGGCCTGGGGCCTGCTTCTTTCCCAGATCATGACTGAGGGAGCTTTGGAAGCCTACGAGGAGTTCGCCGCTCTGCCTGAACCCCTTCTCAGCGGTGATGTGGGGTGGAAAAATCTATCTCGCCCGCTGCGTTTACAGAGCAACCCTGATTTTGAGATGGGGGCCATCGGTCACCTGGGCCGCCAGGACGTGGCCGTGGAAAACAGCGAGGTCGATCTGCTCCACTTCAACCGTCTGCGCCGCTGGTTGAAACGACAGGGCATCCAGATGACGGTCGGGGACGTTCTGATCCTTTATCGGTCTATTTATAATCCTCTCTATCAACCTTCGTCCCAGGTGTTGGAGGCTCTGGGCGTTTTTCGCGCCAGGGCCGCCAACGCCAGAGAAAAAAAAGCCCTGCGGCAGATCGATCACTTTCTGGACTCGACGAAAAGCTCAAATCCCTCCTTGCTCATCCCTATGGACGCCTCTTTCATCGAGCCTAAGGAGAGGATATTCCCCACCACCTTCCGCACTCCGTTCACCAAACTGTTCGACTTATACCGTGAAACCTGCCGGGCCTGCCGCGTGTACCAGACAGAAGGTGGAGAGGAAGCAGAAACAACCTTCTTCGCCAAACGCAAGGAGTTGTTGAGCCACCTCCAGGTCTTCACCAAGATGAGGGCGGCCATCAAGGCCCTGACCATCCGGCGGGAAAGGAGCGGCGGTCTCAACGAGGTCGTCAAGGCCAATGAGGTTTTCTGCAACCTCGGACGGGTGATCAAAGGCTCGTCGCTGACTCGCTTCACCAGCGCCAGGAACGATGGATTGACCAAGAAGCTGGTATGGGGCGTTATGTCCGACGATGAAGGGCGTTTGCAGCTTTCTCTACGGGATTTTCGCCCGCACGTTGAGCCTCTCATCGGGATAGGGCGGGAGGATCTGGCTAGAATGCTGGCTCAGGACTACCTGACCAGTTTTGCGCGCGGTCTAAACGAATTCGTCCGAGAACTGTGCGAGGTGGTCGCCATCCCTATGCATTAGCGGGCCTGGGTATCGCCAGGGGCCTGAAGTCTATGGATAAAAAGGAAAGAGCCAGAGGTGCTCTTACCCCCAGCTCTTCGCAAAAAGGAGGAGAAAAGGTGACGATTATATTGTACCACTCCCTGGCTTTCCTTGCTAGACGTTTGCCCGACGTATACCATACTCTTGTTCATCGATAGCCAGACTGCGCACACGGAAGGCCCCCCCAGGATACCACGAGCTTATGGAAGCAGCGCAACGTTTCCCGTTCCCATGCGTATAATATACCAGGGAGCAGTTCCCCCAGACGACAGGCTTAGAAAGGAGTACTTGCATGAGCGCTAACGAAACGACTATGGAAAATGCAGGAACCATCCCGCAGCCCCAGGCCCAGAAGAAAGCACGCTCCAAACCAATAGAGGTCGATTGGGAACCTGTGCGGCAACTGGCCGATGACCTCATGGTGACCGGCTACGGGGCTTCTCTGATGGTATACGAGCGACTGTCCGAACTGGCCCAACAGGCGCACGAAAAAGGGACGGTCAAGCGGCAGGAGGCTGGCCCGCTGGGCAAATTCTTCCTGGATATGTTTGCCCCACCCAAAAAGGCCAAAAAGGCCAGGCCCCCCACCAAAGTGCCGGTGTTGCCCATCGCCGATTACGACCGCCTGACCGTCTCCCAGGTGGAAGACCGCCTGGAAGGACTCACCGAGGAGCAGTTGCAATTAGTGCGCCAGTACGAGGTGGAGCACAAGAACCGCCAGGGCGTCCTGCAAGCTATAGACCAGAGGTTGGCCGGGGATCAGGACTAGATGCGCACCATCCTCTTTACGGGCAAGGGGGGAGTGGGCAAGACCACCCTGGCGGCGGCTACGGCCTTACACGCGGCCTCGTTGGGCTACGAAACGCTGGTCATGAGCACCGACATCGCTCATAGCCTGGCCGACGCTTTTCAGGTGGAGCTGGCTAACGAGCCAACCCCCGTCGGGCCGCCGCGCCTGTTGGGAGCAGAGCTGGACGCCGGCCAGGAAATGGAACGCTATTGGGGCGAGGTAAAACGCCGCATCGCCGCCGTGCTACGCGAAGAGGGCCTGGAAGGGACGGTGGCCGGAGAACTGGCTATCATCCCCGGCCTGGACGAGATCCTGAGCCTGGTGCGCATCAAACGCTACTACGACCAGAGCGACTTCGAGGTGCTGATCATCGACAGCGCCCCTACCGGGGCCGCCATGCGGCTCTTGAGCGCCCCGGACATCAACCGCTGGTACACGCGCAGCATCCTCTCCAAAGGGCTGGCGCGGATGCTTTTGCCGGTGGTGCAATCGGTGGCCCGTCTGTCAGTCACCGAGAAGGGCATCCAGCAGCGGCTCACGGTGCTGTTCGATCAGGTGGAAGAGCTGCGCCAGGTTTTCACCGACGGGACCCAGACCACCGTGCGTCTGGTTCTGAACCCGGAGCGGATGGCTATCCAGGAGACTCAGCGGGCCTATACTTACCTCAGCCTCTTCGGCCTGGCGGTCGATGCCTTGTTCATCAACCGGGTTTTGCCCCCGGAGGTATCCGACCCCTATTTCCAGAATTGGAAGACAGACCAGGCCGCCTACCGCCGCGAGATTCGAGACCTCTTCGCTCCTCTGCCGGTCTTCGAGATCCCTCTGATGCGGCAGGAAGTGGTCGGGCTGGACGCCTTGCAGAACCTGGCCGCTACCCTCTACGGGGAGCAGGATCCCACCCCACCCCTTTCCGACCAGCAGCCCCTGCGATTCTACATGGAAGGCAACCAATACGTGCTGGCTCTGCGTCTGACCGGCGTGCCCGGCGGGGCCATCGATCTGACCAAGCGCGGCGACGAGTTGCGCGTCCGCATCGGCAACTTTAAGCGGGCCATAGCCTTGCCCCAGTACGTGGCCGGACTGGAGCCAACCTGGGCCAGCATTGAGGGCGATCACCTGAAAGTGGTTTTCGAGGAAGCAGCCACCACTTGAGGCCGGGCGCGGTCAAGGGATTTTGGGAACGGATTTAACGGATTGTGCGGTATCATATCCGTTAAATCCGTTTTTTGTCCCCGCTGACATTGTGGCTTTTGAATCGCGGAGAACAGGGGAAAAAATACTTTCTCCGTGCACTCTGGGGCTCGAATTGGAACTATCCGGCCAGGTCGTGGTTGGCAATTCTCTCTTAATGCGTTATAATAGACTATAAATAAACCATCACCACAAGAGAGATAGATTATGCCCCAGACCATCAAAGCCGTTCTCTTTGACCTGGACGGCACGCTGCTGGATAACTACATGGAAGCTTTCTTGCCCCATTATTTCCAGCGGTTGGCCGCCTGGGTATCCCACATCCTGCCGCCCGACGAGTTTCTTGACCACCTCATGCGGGCCAGCGAGGCCATGATGGCTAACGACGGGCGGGCCACCAACGAAGAGGTCTTTGCGGCCACTTTCTACCCCCTGGCCGGACGTCCCCGCCACGAGCTGGAGCCTGTTTTCGCGGATTTCTACGCTGACGAGTTTCCGAAGCTCCGGCAATACACCCGCCGCAAGCCGGAAGCCCGCCAGGCCGTCCAGCAGGCGTTTGACCTGGGCTGCGACGTGGTGATCGCCACCAACCCCCTCTTTCCGGCCACGGCCATCGAGGAGCGGCTGGAGTGGGCGGGGGTGGCCGACTTCCCGTACCGCTTGGTGACCACTTACGAAAACAGCCGCGCCTGCAAGCCCAACCTGCTCTATTTCGAGCACATCCTGGAGCGCATCGGCCAGAGCGCCGAAGCGTGCCTGATGGTCGGCGACGAGAACTGGGACATGGTGGCCGCCCACCTGGGCTGCGTCACCTTCCTGGTGCCCGGCCCGGCCACCAGGCTGGATGCCGCCACCCCGTCGCCCACCTATCGGGGCACGCTGGCCGGCCTGGGGGAATTGCTTCCAAAGCTGGTAGCAAGCAGTTAGCAGCGCCGCTTGTTACCTGCCACGTAGAGAAAGGAGATTGCGATTTGAGGCCGATATTCTGCCAGGCATCACCGATTATTACCCATTCAAGGAGCTGAATAAGGGCGTGGTGCACGTCAACACCCACCTGGCCGATGGCTACAACGCCAATGGCGGGTAGCCGCCCCCTGTTAGCCGCTGCTCTGCTTTTCGGCCTGGTAGATGACGATGCCGGTGCGCTTGATCTCGCCCAGAAAGGATCCACCATATACCAAAAATTGGCTATTGAGAAAAACGAAATCTCATGGTATAATTTATACATCGATTCGCCCAGATTACGATCTGGCCGAAACCTTAGAGGTCTGAGGTACGTATCTTATATGTACAAGGGCCTGCTAAAAAAAAACACATAGCAAGGAGGTGAGGAGAGATGACGGGAATGGGATTAATAGGCTGGATCATCCTTGGCGCTATCGCTGGCTGGCTAGCCAGTATCATCATGGGCGTCAACGACCGACAGGGTTGCATTATCAACATTGTGGTAGGGATCGTCGGGGCCTTCATTGGCGGCCTGATCATGAACTTCATTGGCGGCCAGGGCGTGACCGGTTTTAACCTGCCGAGTCTGCTGGTGGCTGTTCTCGGCGCGGTGGTGCTGCTGGCTATTGTCCGTGTTGTCAGGTGATCTTTATGCAACAAGGAGGCTAACTGGCCGAAGAGGTACAAGATATCTGCCCTGATTTTATCTACAAAGGAGGAAAAAAACAATGGGAAGGGTGAAAGCAATTTCGAGGAAAAAAGTTTTGGTCCTGGTGGCCTTGTTAGTGGCATTGGTTCTGGTAGCCACCCCCGTCCTGGCCGCCGAGTTTTTGGGCCAGGACGTGGTGGTCGTTGGGCCTGACGAGGTCATTGAAGACGATCTCTACGCCACGGGCGGGAAAATCACCGTCGAGGGGACGATTCAAGGCGACCTGGTGGCTGCGGGCGGCGATATCATCGTCAACGGCACGGTAGAAGGCGACCTCATCGCCGTCGGCGGGTACATCACCGTCACGGGCACGATCAAGGACGATGTCCGCATCTCCGGAGGTCTTCTGACCCTGACCGGCGAAGTCGGGGACGACGTGATAGCCGCCGGTTACAGCTTCGAGGCGGCCAGGGATAGCGCCATCGGGGGCACGCTCTCCGTGGTCGGCTATCAAGCCAGCCTGGCCGGGGATGTCAAAGAGGACGTTTCGGGTGGACTGGCGGCGCTGAAAATTGCCGGACACGTCGGAGGCGACGTGGAGGTCGAGGTGGGAGAAGAGGACCCCGAATTCGAGAGCACCCGGCGCCTGGTAGAAAGGTTCACGCCCGCCCCGATGATGCCGCCCGGCCTGACCCTGACCGACGAGGCCCAGATCGATGGCCGGCTGAGCTACACCAGCGGCGCTGAAGCCGACATTGCCTCGGAAGAGGCGGTGAGCGGAGGAGTTACGCACCATCTGCCGGCGGTGCCTCCCAAGGAAGCAGCCGAAGAAGAAGTCAGTCCCGGACAGACCACCCTGGCCTGGTTCCTGGATAAGCTGCGTCTGTTGGTCACCCTGCTGGTGGTCGGCTTCCTGATGATCTGGCTGGTGCCGAACCTGGTGCGGAAGACCACCACCGCTCTCCAGGATAAGCCTTTGCCCAGCCTGCTGTGGGGCATTGTGGTCATTCTGCTGGTCTTTGGCGTCATCGTGGCCGTGCTCATCGTAATGGTCATCCTGGACCTCATCCTGGGCATTCTGGGCCTGGGGGGATTGGTGGCTTCGGTCACCAGCCTCGGCCTGGTGGGGGCGACGGCCCTGCTGGTGATCTATCTCATCGTGGTCAGCTACGTCACCAAGGTGGTGGTCAGTTTCCTGGTGGCGAAACTCATTCTGAAAGGCGTGCAGCCCGCCTGGGCCGAGGGCCGGGTGTGGCCCATGGTAATAGGGGTGGTGCTTTTCGTCATAGTTACCGCCTTGATCGGATTGATCCCCGGCGTGGGGCCCATCCTGTCCTGGCTGATCAGTCTGATCGTCGCTCTGCTCGGCCTGGGAACGATCTGGCTGGTGGGACGGACGGCCTATTTCCAGCGCCGAGAAGTGGCCGCGTAAGGATAGCGGCAAGGTTCAAGCAGCCTGGGTGCCTGGCACTTTGGAAGCAGATATGACCGCCGACCCTTCGGGTTTCTAAAACCCAAAGGGTCTGCGGTAACACGCCCCGATGAAACCAACTGCTTTCATAATAGTGCCGGGCACCTATATGCTATAAATAACAACACAAAGGAGAGTGCAAAGGTGAAATTTCTAGCTTTTAACGGAAGTCCACGCGCCAAGCGCAGCAACACCGACCGGATCCTACAGCCCTTCCTGGAAGGGGCGCGCCAGGCCGGAGCAGAGACGGAAACCCTCTACCTGCGGCGGATGGACATTCATCCCTGCCAGGGCTGCTTCGATTGCTGGCTGAAGACGCCGGGCCGCTGCGCCCAGCGCGACGACATGGACCAGGTCATGGAGAAGCTCCTGGCCGCCGACGTGCTGGTCTTCGCCACGCCCCTCTACGATTTCACCATGACCGCCTACATGAAAGCCCTGGCGGAGCGCCTGCTGCCCCTGGCCGAGCCCTGGCTGGTCGAGGACGAGCAGCGCCGCACCAGCCACCCCGCTCGCCACCCGGACACGCGGTGGAAGGGCGTCCTGATCTCCAACTGCGGTTTCCCGGAGGTGGAGAACTTCGAGCCGCTGCTAGGCTCTTTTGAGCGGATGTTCGGGGGGCTTGACGACCCGGCACGCTGGCTGGTGGTGCTCAAGGGCGCGGGCGAAACTTTATCGATGGAGGGCATAGAGTCCAGTCTGGCCTGGTTCTTCGATGGGATGCGGGCCGCCGGCCGAGAGATGGTGGAGCAGGGCCGCGTCTCCGCAGAGACCAAAGCCATCATAGACCGGCCCTTTATCGATATCTCGCCTGAACAGTTCCGAGAAGCGGCCAACGCCTCTTTCAAGAGCATAATCGAACGCCTGCAAAAGGAACCAGGTTCAAAACCACAAGAGGCCCAGGTCGCTCCGGCAGCGGGAGAGATAACGAGCATCAGCCAGCTTATGGCCGGCATGCCGCTGGCCTTCAACGCTCAAGAGGCGGGCGATCTCTCGGCCATCATCCAGTACCACTTCACCGGCCAGGAGCCGGGCGACTGGTTCATGACCATCGCCGACGGTAAGTGCTCTTCCGAGCAGGGCGTGGCCCCAAACCCCACCACGACCATCACCGCCCCCTCTGAAGTGTGGCTGGCTATCAGCCGCGGAGAGCTGGGAGGAGCGGCAGCTTTCATGCAGGGCAAATTCAAGGTGCAGGGCAATATGAGCCTGCTGATGCGCATGAACGCCCTGTTCTCGGCGGGAAGCTAAAGGCGGACTTTGGTCACGGATCGGGCCACCAATTTATAACCACAAAGGACACGAAGGGCACAAAGCCTTTACCCCCCTTTGTGTTACTGGTGTCCTTTGTGGTAAAAAGCCGAGCCGTCCCACTTGACTTTTCTGCCCCTGTGCTGTATAATACAATGTGAAAAAAATAACAAAGTTCCCGATCGCAGGGTGCGCCAGAGGCAAAGAGATACTACCAACCTGTGTATGATACCGAGGTACAAAGAGGTACTGCCAACCTGTTGTGACACTTATGAGGCTCTGGGCGGTGCTTCGGGAGTGAGTTTTTGCTCCTGGGTTCGCTTTACAGGGGCCTTTCTTTTGCCTATGAAACAGTCTGCTGGTCAGGGCAGAGTATGATTAGGCCGGGACTTTTGAGATAAGACCTTACAATTCAGTCGAGGAGGGAACGTATGGCAATAGAGATGGAGCAGGAGCAGCAGGAAACCCTTGATCTGGCCCCCTTGCGGGAAGCGTTGGAGCAGTACAAGACGCAGCGGGGCGCGGTGATCCCTGCCCTGCAAAAGGCTCAGGAGATCTACGGCTGGCTTCCCAGAGAAGTGCTGGAAGTGGTCTCCGAGGAGATGGGGGTCTCCTTGAGCCGCATCTACGGGGTGGTGACTTTTTATTCTCAGTTCTACCTCACTCGCCGGGGGCGACACATCGTCCGCCAGTGCGACGGCACGGCCTGTCACGTGCGGGGCGCGGCGCGCATCATTGATACGATGGAAGAGCACCTGGGGATCAAGGCCGGGGAGACGACCCCCGATTACCGGGTCACCTACGAGGTGGTTTACTGTCTGGGGTCCTGTGGCCTGGCCCCGGTGGCTATGGTGGACGACAAGGTGACAGGCCACCTGGTGCCGGAGAAGATGACCAGGCTCCTGGACGAGTTGGAGTAGTGAACGACAGAGCCACAAGGGAAGCCGAGCTGGCTTCTTCTGAAGAGGGAGAGAATTATTATGCCTAAGCTCAAGAGTATTGAAGATCTACAAAGGATTCGCGAGCAAGCCCAGGAAGACTTCAAGGTGCGCTCCGAGACGGGCACCAAAATCATCGTGGGAATGGGCACCTGCGGCATCGCCGCCGGGGCGCGGGAAACGATGCACGCCATCCTGGAGGAGCTCCGGAAACGAGGGATCGACGCCCACGTCACCACTGTGGGCTGCATCGGGATGTGCTCCAAGGAACCGCTGGTGGACATCGAGCAGGCGGGCAAGCCCCGGATCACTTATTGCAACGTCCATCCGGACATGGTGCCCCGCCTGATCGGAGAGCACCTGGTCAAAGGCAACGTGGTGCCGGAATGGGCGATGGGCCGCGTGCCCAGTGAGGGTATCGGCCAGGCTTGAGAGGAAGAACAAACGGATTAAACAGGAGTTGATTATGACTGAAGCATTATACCGGGCCAACGTGTTGGTCTGTGGGGGCACGGGCTGTCAAGCGTCTGGCTCTGTCGATACCTACCGGGTGCTGGTGGACGAGATCCAGCGCCGGGGGTTGGATCAAGAGGTGCAGGTGGTTCACACCGGCTGTCGAGGGTTCTGCGCCATGGGGCCGGTGGTAATTATCTACCCCGACGGCATCTTCTACTGCCAGGTGCAGGCCGAGGACGTGCCGCTGCTGGTGGAAGAGACGCTGCTCAAGGGGCGCGTGGTGGAGCGGCTGACCTACAAGGAGCCAGTCGAACACCAGGCCATTCCTTTCTACGGCGAGATCCCTTTCTACAGCAAGCAACTGCGCATCACCCTGCGCAACTGCGGGATGATCGATCCCGAGAACATCGGGGAGTACATTGCGCGGGGCGGCTACGCGGCGCTCTCCAAAGTGCTGTCCTCGATGACGCCGCAGCAGGTGCACGAGGAGGTGAAACGCTCCAAGTTGAGAGGCCGGGGAGGGGCGGGCTTCCCCACCGGCCTGAAGTGGGAGTTTGCCGCCCGCGCCCCTGGCGAGGTCAAGTACATGGTCTGCAACGCCGACGAAGGGGACCCTGGGGCGTTCATGGACCGCTCCATCGTCGAGGGCGACCCTCACAGCTTGCTGGAAGGCATGATAATCGGCGGCTACGCTGTGGGAGCGAAGGAAGGGTACATTTACTGCCGGGCCGAGTACCCCCTGGCTATCCACCGCCTCAAGATCGCCATCGCCCAGGCCGAAGAATACGGGTTGCTGGGGGACAACATCCTGGGAAGCGATTTCTCTTTCCATTTACACGTAAAGGAAGGGGCAGGAGCTTTCGTGTGTGGCGAGGAGACGGCCCTGCTGGCCTCCATCGAGGGGCGGCGAGGGGAGCCGCGTCCCCGTCCGCCTTTCCCGGCTGTGAAGGGGCTGTGGGGCAAGCCGACCAACATCAACAACGTCAAGAGCTACGCCAACGTCCCCCAGATCATCGTCAACGGGGCGGACTGGTTCGCCAACATCGGCTCCCCTCGTTCGCCGGGGACGGCTATCTTCGCCCTCACCGGCAAGGTGAACAACACCGGCCTGGTGGAGGTGCCTATGGGCATCACCCTGGGAGAGATCATCTTCGACATCGGCGGCGGGGTCCCCGATGGGAAAAAGTTCAAGGCCGTGCAGACTGGCGGCCCGCTGGGGGGGTGCATCCCCGCCGAGCACCTGAACGTGCCGGTGGATTTCGACTCTCTGCAAGAGATGGGGGCCGTGATGGGCTCCGGCGGGATGATCGTGGTGGACGAGGACACCTGTATGGTGGAGTTCGCCAAGTTCTTCCTGACCTTCGCCGCGGCCGAGAGCTGCGGCAAGTGCATCCCCTGCCGCCTGGGGGGCAGGCAAATGCTGGAGATTCTGACCCGCATCACCGAGGGAAAAGGCAAGCTGGAAGACCTGGACGCCATCCACGAGATCGCGGCTGGTATGGAGTCTGGAGCGCTGTGCGCCCTGGGGCAACTGACGCCTGGGCCGGTGATGACGGCCTTGCGCTACTTCGAGGACGAGTTCATGGCCCACATCGTGGACAAGCGTTGTCCGGCCGGCGTGTGCAAGACGCTGGTGCGGGCCAGGTGCACCAACGCCTGCCCTGCCGAGGTGGACGTGCCCAGCTACGTGGCGCTGGTGGCCCAGGGCCGCTACGCCGAGGGGCTGGAGATCCATCGTCGCCAGAACCCGTTCCCGCTGGTCTGCGGTCGGGTGTGCCCCGCCTTCTGCGAAGCCCGTTGTCGGCGCGCCGATATCGACGAGCCTATCGCCATCCGCTCCGTCAAGCGCTTCATGGCCGACCACGAGATGGAGCAGCCCTGGACTCCGCCTATCTACGGGAGGCCCAGGGCGGAGAAGGTGGCGGTGGTCGGGGCCGGGCCGGCCGGCCTCACGGCAGCTTTGCGCCTGGCGCAGCAGGGGTACGGCGTGACCGTCTTCGAGAAGCTGCCTGTGCCGGGCGGGATGATGGCTGTGGGCATCCCCGATTATCGCCTGCCGCGCCAGGTCCTCAACCTGGAGATCGACAACGTCCGGCGGGCCGGGGTGGAGATCCGCTGCAACCAGGCGTTGGGGTGCGATTTCACCCTGGACTCGCTGCTGGAGGAAGAAGGGTACAGGGCGGTGGTGCTGGCTATCGGCGCTCACCAGAGCCGTCAACTGCGGGTCGAGGGCGAAGATAAAGCGGGAGTCATCCACGGGGTGGATTTCCTGCGCGATATCGCCCTGGGCCACCCGCCGGACCTGACGGGCAAGCGGGTGGGAGTGGTCGGCGGAGGCAACGTCGCCATTGACGCCCTGCGCACCGCCTGGCGGCTGGGGGCCAGCGAGACGCACCTCATCTATCGTCGGCGCCGCGAGGACATGCCGGCCTACGCCGAGGAGATCGAAGCCGCCGAGGAGGAGGGAGCCATCTTCCACTTCCTCACCAACCCGACCCGCGTCCTGGGGGATGGGCGCGTCGCCGGAGTGGAGTGCCTGAGGCACGCCCTGGGCGAGTTCGACCGCAGCAGTCGCCGCCGCCCGGTGCCCATTGCCGACTCCGAGTTCGTCATCGACCTGGACGTGCTGATTCCGGCCATCGGGCAGCAGCCGGACCTGAGTTGCCTGGAGGAAGAATCAGGGATCGAGAGCCGACGCGATCTCACCTTCGCCGTGAACGACGCCCTGTGCACTTCCCGGCCTGGGGTCTTCGCCGCCGGCGATGCCGTCAGCGGGCCGGCCACAGTGGTCGAGGCCGTGGCTCAGGGGAAGGCCGTGGCCCGCGCCGTGGATCACTACCTGCGCACGGGGGAGACGGAGAAGGCGGTCGCTCTCCCCGGCTACGAGGTGGTGGAGCAGCCTTTCGACCTGGACGACTACGCCGAAGCCCACCGCCCGCAGAAGCCCGAGCTCCCCGTTGAGGAGCGACGGGACTTTCGCGAGGTTGAGCTGGGGATGGACGAGAATACCGTCCAGGAGGAGTGTAAGCGTTGCCTGCGCTGCGACCTGGAGTGGCTGAGGGACATGGGCCTGGCCTTTGAGCCGGCGCCCGAGCGCGCAGTGGTAGAAGAAGCATGACCAGAGTGAGGTGGCCTTCGCCGAAGGCATCTCGCTTTTATCTTCTATAGGAGGCAGCATTGAAGGACGTAAAACAAGCAACGAGTACGGTGAACATCACCATTAACGGCAGGAAGATAACTGCTCAGGCGGGACAGACCGTTTTGGAGGCGGCCACCGAGGCCGGCATCAAGATTCCCACCCTCTGCCACCACCCGGCCTTGCAGCCCATCGGGGCCTGCCGCGTCTGCCTGGTGGAAATAGCCAAACAGCGGGCCTTGCAGCCGGCCTGCACCTTCCAGGTGGCGGACGGGATGGAGGTCTGGACCCATTCGCCGAAGGTGGAGGAGGGCCGGCGCTTTGTGCTGGAGTTGCTCCTGGCCGACCATCCGCAGGACTGTATGACCTGCGAACGGGCAGGGAACTGCGAGCTGCAAGACCTGGCCTACCAGTACGGCATCAAGGAGAGTCGTTTCCCTGGCCTGCAACAGACCTACGAGATCGACGACTCCAACCCCTTCTTCGAGCGTGACTACAACAAGTGCATCCTCTGCCGCCGCTGCGTGCGCGCCTGCAACGAGATCAACGGGGTGGAGGCCATCGACGTCATCCAGCGCGGTTACGCCAGCAAGATCGGCACCGCCTTCGATGGCGCTATGCAGGATAGCCCCTGCGAGTTCTGCGGGATGTGCGTGGAGCTTTGCCCTACGGCCTCCCTGGTGCCCAAACTGCGGCAGGGCCAGGGACGACCCTGGGAGTTCGAGCGGGTGGCTACCACCTGCCCCTACTGCGGGATGGGATGCCAGTTCTACCTGGAGGTCAAAGAGGGCCGCATCGTGCAGGTCTCTTCCAAGTGGGACGCCCCGGCCAACCACGGCTGGACCTGCGTTAAGGGGCGCTTTGGCTGGGACTTCGTCCACCACCCCGACCGGCTGACCAAACCGTTGATCCGCCGCCAGAAGGGGGGCGACCTGGAAGAGGCGGAATGGGACGAAGCCCTGCACTTGGTGGCAACCCGCTTCCAGGAGATCAAAGAGCAATCCGGCCCCGATGCCTTTGGGGCGCTTACCTCCGCCAAATGCACCAACGAAGAGAACTACGCCTTGCAGAAGTTCGCGCGGGCGGTGATGGGCACCAATAACGTAGACCACTGCGCCCGTCTTTGACACAGCGTCACCGTGACCGGTCTGGTCACAGCATTTGGTTCCGGGGCGATGACCAACAGTTTCGACGACATCACCAACGACGCTCAGGTCTACTTCATCATCGGCTCCAACACCACCGAGCAGCACCCGGTGTTGGGTATGCGCATCCGCCAAGCGGTGAAACAGCGCGAGGCGAAGCTCATCGTCTGCGACCCGCGCCGCATTCCCATCGCCGATTTTGCCACCCTGCACATCCGCCACAAGCCGGGCACCGATATCGCCCTGCTCAACGGCCTCATGCACGTCCTCATCTCCGAGAAGCTCTACGACGAGAAGTTTGTGGCGGAGCGCACCGAGGGGTTCGAGGAGCTGAAGGCCAAAGCGATGGAATACCCGCCGCCGCGCGCCGCGGACATCGCTGGCGTGCCGGCGGAGCAGATCGTGGAAGCAGCCCACCTGCTGGCCGCCCATCGTCCTGGGGCGCTCCTCTACGCCATGGGCATCACTCAGCACACCACCGGCCACGAAAACGTGCTTTCCTGCGCCAATTTGCAGATGCTCCTGGGCAACATGGGAGTGCCGGGCGGTGGGGTCAACCCTCTGCGCGGCCAAAACAACGTGCAGGGCGCGTGCGACATGGGAGCGCTGGTCAACGTCTACCCTGGCTATCAGCGGGTGACCGACGGGGCCGTGCGCCAGAAGTTCGAGGAGGCGTGGGGAGCGCCGCTGTCCGATCAGGTGGGCACCACCCTGGTGGAGATGCTGCACCAGGCGGAGCGGGGCGAGCTGCGGGCCATGTACGTCATGGGCGAGAACCCCATGCTTTCCGACCCCGATAGCAATCACACCGAGCACTGTCTGCGCAGCCTGGACTTCCTGGTGGTGCAGGACATCTTCCTGACCGAGACGGCAGCCCTGGCCGACGTGGTGCTACCCGGCGTTACCTGGGCCGAGAAGCTGGGCACCTTTACCAACTCCGAGCGACGGCTCCAGTTCGTGCGCCCGGCGGTGCCCGCTCCCGGCCAGGCCAAACCGGATTGGTGGATCGTAGGGGAGATCGCCCGGCGGATGGGCTACGAGGGCCTGACCTACCCCTCGCCACGCGAGATCATGGACGAGATCAACCGCCTGACTCCCATCTACGGGGGGACCGCCTACGACCGCATCGGCGAGATGGGCTTGCAGTGGCCCTGCCCGACCACCGACCATCCCGGCACGCCGATCCTGCACGTCGGGAAGTTCAGTCGCGGCCTGGGCCACTTCAGCGCCGTGGACTGGCAGCCGCCGGCCGAGGAGCCCGATGAAGAATATCCCTTCATCTTCACTACCGGGCGCGTGCTCTGGCATTACCACACCGGCACGATGACCCGTCGCTCTGTGGGGCTGGATAACATCTACCCCAGGGCGGTGGTGGAGATCAACCCCCAGGATGCGTCCCGGTTGGGGGTGTCCGAGGGGCAGATGGTGAGGGTTTCCTCGCGGCGCGGCACGGTCGAGGCCGCCGCTCAGGTAAGCCCTATGACCGAGCCGGGGGTGGTCTTCATGCCCTTCCACTTCGCCGAGGCCGCAGCCAACAAGCTGACCATCGCCGCCCTGGACCCCACAGGCAAGATCCCGGAGTACAAGGTGTGCGCGGTTAAAGTGGAAGCGGCGTAGTTAAGCAGCAAACTTTAGTAAGCCGTTTCGAGCCACAGAGAACACGGAGGACACAGAGAGAGAGGTTTTTCCTCTGGGCGCTCTGTGTCCTCTGTGGCTAAAAATTATTATCCCATTTCCGCTTCGAGTAGCTCTATCAGATTATCTGGAGCGACCAATCTCTGCTGGTTGGCGGTCAGGGAATCATAGAGGGTTTGCGCCGAAGACAAAAGTTCCCGCAAGAGAATTTGTTTTCTCCGTCGCATCTCTGCAAACACTCTGGCCCTGGTTTGAGCGATTGTATCTTGCCAGTTGTTTTGGGATAGAGCGTTATACAGCTCTTCCATGCCCCACAGTATAATCTCCATTCTGCCATAACCAAGCCAGCGCCAAATCTCCCCATAAATTTCTGAGTCCTCTTCTCCGCCATAGATTAATTTGGCGTTGATGGATCTCAACCTTTTCATCAGTGTATACATCTCAGAGTCGTGAAACTGGTGCACTTCGGCTATTATGCCCACCCTCTCGTCCCTGAACCGATAAGGTATGCCGGACAGGGAATCGAGGGCGGCAAAGTCCTCTTCTTCCCCTAAATCCAGAAGGCTGCAGTTTGGGGCGTTTCTTGCTCCTTCAAAATAAACCTGGTAATAGGTCGAGGTTGAAAACAAAATCATCGTTAACGAAGGGTCGGCCAATTCGGCCAAGTTCAACTGCCTGGCTCTGCTGATCGTTTCTCCCGCCCATTCAAACTCCATCAGAGGGGCCAGGGCCAGACTGCCCGCCTGGAATTTAAGCCCTTTGCTCCTCAAAATTTGAATGGCCCGGATATTTTGCTCGACGGTCGTGCCTTTATTCAGGTGGTCCAGCATCGGCTGAGAAAGGGCCTCTATTCCCACGAAAACGAATTTAACGCCCGCCGCTTTCAAAAGCTCAAGGGGGTGTGCGCCTGGGGGGAGCGCTTCTCCTGAATCTTCTGCGGCGCAGATGGTATCGGCCCTCACGTCAACGCAGAAGTTCATGGCCGGCTCTATCCAGCCTCTCTTTTTATACTCGATTATTCTTTTTAAGAATTCTACCTTATTGGCGATGCCTTGAATGCCGCCCAAAAATTCTTCGTCGATGATGGGCACGCTATTGACCCCCAGGGCCGAAAGGTACGTGATTTCTCTTAGCTTTATCGCAAAGGGATAATCCATCATCTCGCGCAGGGAGGTCGGCCTGGGGCAGAACCAACAGGCAGCGTGGGGACAACCTCGCCGCGTCTCAATGGTAACGGCTTCAAATTCCTGGTATCTCGCCAGGTTGGCCCTTCTGGGAGGGGCTGCATTTTCTAAGGAAACCTGTTCAAAGGCCGACCAATCAGCCGCCTGCCACGACCCGTTCCGAGGGGGCCAGTACCTTCCAATATTTCTCAGTTCCTTCAGCTCTTTTATGCCTCTTTGATAAGCGACGACGTCCTCCATTCCGATCTCGCCCCAGCCGGGAACGATAAAACCCTCCGCCCCCTGGGGACAGCTTAGATTATCTGGATAAAACTCTGCTGCCCTGGCCCCAAAAACTACGATCGGTTTTTGGGCTGCGTCCTGAATCTCTCGCGTTATTTCGTTGGCGAAAGGGATTCCCCCGATGTTGACAGAAATGCCTAAAATGTGAGGGGCAGCCTCTTTAGTCCAGGCGATGATGTCGCCTAAGCTGTCCAGTTGAGCGTCAAACATTTTGACCTCGACGGCGCTTCCGAAAGAGTGGTATAGATGCCCCGCCAGAGTCTCTACGCCCAAAGCCTCCAGACCCGTATGTTTGGGGACGTTTGATTTAGTCAGGTTAATCAAGACGACTATCGTTTTATCCGGGCGGTCAACGTTCAAGTGTCCCCTTCCAAACCTGGCGGAAGCTATGATCTCCCGGCGTTCTTCTGCGCCGACGCCTTCGATTTTCAACAAGGCACCATAAAATTTATCTAGAAACTGGTAAAAAGAAAGCCCATCTACGTCCTCAAAGATGGGCTGTAGCTGCGCGAGGAGAGGGGGCGCAATCTCCTCGCCCTTCAATTGAGCGTTAAAAATCGTTTCGGCCCAACCGATCATTGCTCTATCCAGCTCGACCAGGTCTCTTATTCTCTGGGCAAAGGCAATGTCTCTGACCTCTCCTCTTTCTCTACATGCGGGTTGTCCCAGGGTCTCGTCCAGCGCTTCTATCATACTCTCTGGCGCAAAGGGAAGAGGAAAAGAATAATTCTGCTCGACCTGTTGAGCGACCATCTCCCCTATAGTTGGCGGTTCCGGCGATCTGCTCATTTCTCTATTGTTTCTCATACGGCTGTCCATCGGCGGCCGGCGGGATGGCTCGCCCGATCACCCCGGCCAGCACGATCATGGTCAGGATGTAAGGGGCCATCTGCAAAAATTCGGGGGGAAGAGCCACCCTGAGAGCCTGCATCTTGCCCTGCACGGCGTCGGCAAACCCAAACAGCAGGGCGGCGAAAAAACTGCCTATCGGCGTCCAGTTGCCGAAGATCATGGCCGCCAGGGCAATGAACCCTTCCCCGTGAGTCATGTTGTCCTCGAAGGAGCCCAGCCCCAGGGAGAAATAGGAGCCTCCGATCCCGGCGATAAGCCCGCCGATGATGACGTTCACGTAACGCATGCGGTAAACGTCCACGCCCACCGTATCGGCGGCGCGGGGATGCTCTCCCACCGAGCGGGTTCTCAGGCCCCAGGGGGTATAGAAGATGATAACGTGAACCACCACCAGTAGAGCCAGCATGATGAACACCGTCGGGGTGTTGACGAAAAACTTGCCCAGGATGGGAAGGTCGGCCAGGAGGGGAATGCGGGTGGTGGCGATCGCTCCTGGCGCGTTCATACCGGCTGGTTGCAGTATGCGAATCTTCAGATAACGAGTGGCGCCGGCGGCCAGGATGTTGATCACCGTGCCGCTGATGATCTGGTCTACCTTGTAGGTCACGGATAAGAGGGCGTGCAGAGCGGCCATCAGCCCCCCGGTAAGCATGGCGGCCAGCATTCCAATCCAGTGATTGCCGGTGGCGGAGGTAGCCACTATAGCGGCAAAGGCTCCGAAGAGCATCATGCCCTCGATGGCGATGTTAATCACTCCGGCCCGTTCGCAGAAAACGCCGCTCATGGCCCCCAGGGTCAGCGGGGTGGCCGAGGTCAGGGTGGTCTGTAGCAGGCCCGGCAGGTTCAACTCCTTGCCGCTGGTGATGGCTATCAGAAAAGAGGCCACCACCAGGAACCCTCCGGCCCCCAGCAACACGTTGAGGGAACGAAACCCCCGGTACAACTGCCAGCCGCCGATAAACAGGCACAAGGCCCCCAGAGCATAAAGCGTTTCTTGCGAGGGGGGGGCGATCAGCGTCCCGATTTTATCATCGAAAAAGGTGGCTACCTGTCCCTGCTCTACAAACAGAGCGGCGACGGCGATAATGATTAAACCTGCCAGCAGGCAGATCGCTCCCAGGACTTTTTCCCGGCTCAGAAGCTCGCGCCATTTTTCAGACATGGAATTTTTCTCCCCCTTAAGTGCCCCAACCACGAGTGATAGTGGTCGGTTCCAGTTCTTCTCGCTCGGCCCGCAGACGGTACAAAGTGCGGATAATGGCTGGCGCAGCGATAAAGATGATGACCATGGCCTGCACAATAGAAGTTATCTCCAGAGGCACGGCGGCGATGGACATCATCCGCGTGCCGCCCGCCCGCAAAACTCCAAACAGCAGGCTGGCTAGAGTTACGCCCAGCGGGTGGCTGCCCCCTAGCAGAGCCAGGGCAATAGAGTCAAAACCGTAGCCCGCCTGAAAGCCCAGAGTCATGTTGTGGGTGAGGCCCAACGACTCGGTGACTCCAGCCAGGCCGGCCAGGGCGCCGCTCAGGAACATAGCCAGCACGATGTTGCGGCTGATGCTTGCCCCGGCGTAACGGGCGGCGTCAGGATTGGCGCCTACGGTGCGCATCTCAAACCCCCAGGTCGTCTTCCACAGAAACCAGTAGACGAACAGGGCCGCCGCCAGAGCGAGCAAAAGACCAGCGTGGAGACGGATGGGATGAGGCAGAAAACGAGGAAGCTCGGCGGTGGGCAGAATGTCGGGCGTGCGGTGCGTGCCCTGGATTTTTTCCAGAGGATCCTTTAGCAGCCACTCGGTCAGCCGAAAGGCCAGCCAGTTCATCATAATGGTGTTGATGACCTCGTGGGCCCCGGTCCAGGCTTTGAGGAAGCCAGGAATAGCGCTCCAGACGCCAGCCGCCAACATCCCGGCCAATATAGTCAGCGGCAGGTGGATGTAAACCGGCAGGCCGGTGACCGCGTACCCCACTATCACCGAGCAGAGGCCGCCGATGACAAACTGCCCTTCGGCCCCGATGTTGAACAGCCCGGCCCGAAAGCCCAGGGCCACCGCCAACCCGGCCAGGATGTAGGGGATCGATTTGGTCAGGCTTTCCATGATCGGGCGGATGGTCTTGAGAAAAGCGCGGACATCACCCTCCACGATCCAGGATTCCAGGCCAGCCGAAATATTGGCCGGACTGCCCAGCGCCCCCTCGAACAGGGCCAGGTAAGCAGTGCTAACGGCCTGCCAGGCCGAGCGCAACACCGGGCCGGGATCGTCGAGAAAGCGAGGAAGGGCCTGGAGAACCTGGGGGTCGGTGGCAGCGATGATGATGGCCCCGATGATAAAGGCCGTCACCACTGCCAGCACGGGGATGACCGCCCCCCGCAGCCAGGCCAGCGACCCGCTCAGGACAGTGATCAGGGCCAGGAGCAGCGCCACAAACAGGCCCACCAGGGGCAGGATAAACCCCACCCCGCTCCTGCTGATGACGATGCCCACCATAGCCAAAATTATCAGAACCATCAAGGCCAGACAGACGCCCAGGAGCAAGCGGCGATTGGTCGCCAGAAATGAAGGCTTTTCCTCCTCGGCCAGGGGTTCGGGTCTGGCGCTTAACACAGCCTCTTTGTCGCTCAATGGTCTCCTCCTTCAATTGCTCCAATAGTTCAGCCCGTGGGACCTTGTTGACTTTCCTCGCGCCTCTGAGCCGCCGCCTCCCGCACAGCCTCCACAGTATTGGGGAATTCTCTTTTGGCCCCGGCCATCCACAGCCCCAATTCCTCGCGGGTGGCTTCGGCGGCCTCCACCAGGGCCAGGATTTCGCCTTCGTACATCACGGCGATGCGGTCGGAGAGGCTCATGATCTCGTCCAATTCGGCTGAGACCAGCAGGACGGCTGTTCCCTGGTCCCGCTTTTCGACCAGGCGTTGGTGGATAAATTCAATGGAGCCCACGTCCAGGCCCCGCGTGGGCTGAGCGGCGATGAGGAGAGATATAGGGCGGGACAGCTCGCGGGCCACGATCACTTTCTGCTGGTTGCCCCCGGATAGATTGTTGGTGGGCAGGGCAATGGTGGGAGTGCGGATATCGAAAGTGTGCACCAGCTCGGCGGCCTGTTTGAAAACGGCCTCTTCGTTCACCAGCACCCCTCTGGCGAACGGCGGTTTGTAGTAAGTGCACAGGATCAGGTTGTCGTAGAGCGGATAGCTGAGAACCAGACCGTCTCGCCGTCGGTCCTCCGGCACGTGGGCCACCCCCTGTTCGATGATCTCTCTGGGGCTGGCGTGGGTGGTCTCTACTCCTTTGATCCAGACATGGCCCTCCGTGGCTGGCCGCAGACCGGTCAGCACCTCCACCAGTTCCGTCTGGCCGTTGCCCTGCACCCCGGCCACGCCCAGGATTTCGCCGGCCCGCACCTCCAGACTGACCCCGTTGACCACGGGCTGATGACGGTCGTCCAGAGCATGGAGGTTCTCGACCTTCAGGACGACCTCCTGGGGCCGGGCCGCCTCTTTATCGACGGTCAGAATGACCTCGCGCCCGACCATCATGGCCGCCAGGCTGGCTTCAGTGGCTTCCTGCGGCCTGGTAACACCCACCACCCGGCCATCGCGCAGCACGATGATGCGGTCGGCCACGGCCAGCACCTCTTTCAGCTTGTGGGTGATGAAAATTATGGACTTGCCGCGAGCGGTCAGGGAGCGCATCACCTCGAATAACTCGTCGGATTCCTGGGGGGTGAGCACCGCCGTCGGCTCGTCCAGGATGAGGATGTCGGCCTCGCGGTAGAGAGCCTTGACGATCTCCACCCGCTGCTGAACCCCCACCGGCAGGTCCTTGACGTAGGCTTCCGGATCGATTTCCAGGCCGTACTGCCGGGAGATATCCCGCACCCGCCGGGCATCGGTGGTCAGCCTCAGGGGGACCAACTCTGTGAGCCACAGCAGAACCTCCAACAGCAGCCGATACAGGCCGAGCAGGAGCCACAGTCCGATGTAGGCCAGGGCCACGTAGAGCGCCAGGCGCAACACGATCCCGATCAGCCCCGCCAGAGCAGGAAGCAGGCCGATCAGCCCGGCTCCCAGAGCGACGACCAGGGCCACGACCAGGGATAGGCCGACGGCTACAGCGCCTCCCCGGCGGGTTTCAAAGCGGGGAAGGATCAGGCCCCTGGCGAGCAACAGGCTCAGCAAAAAAACGACGGTCAACACCGCCCAGAATGAGAGGTTGAGGAGTAGAAGGATAAATTCAAATCCAAAAAAGAAGAGATACAAGATGGCCCACCCCAGCGCCGTCCAGCCCACACGGTAGAGTCCGGGGAAGTTCCGCTGGAGGTAGGGTATAAGATTGATACGGCGCAAAAAAGCCTGCACAAGCGCTGTCAAAACGGTCAGGTTCAGCCCCCCCAAACCCTGGGTCTCGGTACCCAGGACGACGTTTTCGGCCACGGTCATGACCGGCACCAGCATGAAATGTTGGTGCACCATGCCGATGCCCAGGTCGATGGCGTCGCTCGGAGTTTCGATTTGCGCCTCCTGGCCATTGAGGAAGACCTGTCCCTCGTCGGGGGCGTACAGGCCGTACAGGATGTTCATCAGGGTGGTTTTACCGGCCCCGTTCTCGCCCAGAAAGGCCAGCACCTCCCCCTTCTCCAGGGAGAAGCTTATGCGGTCGTTAGCCAGCACGCCGGGAAATCTTTTGGTCACGTTACGCGCTTCGAGTACTGTGGTCATGGGTTCCTCACTCGCTATCTTCGCTTATCAAGGTAATGATCCTGACACCATGCTCAATGCCTAATATCAATTCCTCATCGGCCAGGAAATCGCTGATCTCTTGCCATTTATCTTTCACTTTGATGCGATAGGCAATGTCCCCGTAACCTTCGCTGTCTGTTTCAAATACTTCCAATATCTGATCTGGAAAGGCGGCTTTCACCTTCTCGATCAAAGGCTCGGCCAGGGAGAGCACAAATTCTCTGGATTTTGGCCTATCGATGGCCCCCTGTATTCTTCTGCTTTCCTCAATAATCCGTCCCCGTTCCCGTTCCACTTCTCTTTCGTCTTGCTCGCTATCTTCGTTTATAAAGAAGAGGATAGTGACACCATGCTCGATACCTAGCATCAATTCCTCACCGGCCAGGAAATCGCTGATCTCTTGCCATTTATCTTTCACTTTGAGGCGATAGGCGATATCCCCATAACCTTCGCTGTCTGTCTCAAATACTTCTAATATCTGATCGGGAAAGGCGGCTTTCACTTTCTCGAGCAAAGGCTCGGCCAGGGAAAGCACAAACTCTCTGGATTTCGGCCTATCAATGGCTTCCTGTATTCTTCTGCTCTCTTCATGGTCTACAATAATCCGTCCCATTTCTCTTTCACCTCCTGCAAAAAATCCTCTGCTCTCGCCACTGCCAGATCAGCCATGTCGCCAGTTATGAGTGCCTTCGCTTCGTAATCGGCCTGCAACCGCCAATCGTACAGTCTGTTTAGAGTCCTTCCCATCCAGCCGGGAAAGACGCCAGGCAAGACCAGGCGCGATCCGAACAAACGGCGTACCGCGTCGTGGGGATTGCGGCTGGTGATAGCCACGTTAAGCCGCTCCAGACAGGCGCGGGCGGCGTGGTAACAGGCGTAATAAGCCCGGCTCACCGCCGAACGATGTCTGAGTCCGGCCAGGTTCCATTGGGCATCAGCGAGCAGAGTGTGGGCCAGTTCCAGTCGGGTCATGGCTTATGACGCATAGGAGGCGGTGCTGAGCGCGGAGCCCAGCACCGCCGGAGGCATCAGACAGAGGGCAGGAGGTTGTCCCCAGGATATCCAGACAGAGGAGAGAATCCATCGAAACGGCCCTCAAGCCCTCTGTTTTGGGCTATTCTTCTGGGGGCCAGCCCGTATCGATCTCGCCAGCGATGATCATAGCCTGGATTTCCTCCAGGTCAGCTTTGATGTTGTCGAGCACCTTGTCCTCGAAGTCGTGGAAGGGAGCCAGCCCCACACCACCATTCTCTAACGTGGCGATGTAGTCGGTCCCACCCGCAAACTGGCCCTCCAGCGCGCTCTGGATTACACCGAACACAGCATTGTCCAGACGCTTCACCGTGCTGGACACCAGGATGTCTTTCTCGTTGGGCAGAGTGTAGTACTGATCCACATCCACCCCAATGCCCAGCTTGCCTCGCTCCTTGGCCGCCGCCAGACCACCGTTCCCGGTCTTGCCGCCCACCCCCATGATGATGTCCACTCCCTCGTCGATCAACGAGTTGCCCTGCACCTTCCCCTCGTCCGGGGCCTCGAAGTCACCCACGTACACCCCCGTGAACTCCACGCTCTTGTCGTACTTCTCGTTGTAGTAGTTCACTCCGGCCTCGTAGGCGTAGATGAATTGTTCCACCGGCGGAATCTGCATCCCGCCAATGTAGCCTACCTTCGGGTCGTCTGGATCCTCCACGTCGGCCATGGCCGCTGCCAGATAGCCGATAGGGAAGGAGGCTTCATCAACGTTGAACAGGATGCCTTGCAGGTTGGGCAGGTCCGGGGTAGAGGCGTAGTCCACGATGGCGAACATGATCTCCGGGTACACCTCGGCCATCTTGTAGGTGGCGTCGCCCAGCAGGAAGCCGACGGTGATGATCATGTCGTAGCCCTGTTCGGCGAACTCAGTGATGTTGTTCTCGTAGTCGGCCTGGGCCTGCGATTCCAGGAAGTTGGCCTCCACGCCCAACTCCTCAGCCGCTCGCTCCAGTCCCGCCCAGGTGTTCTCGTTGAAGCTGCGGTCGTCGATGCCGCCCACGTCGGAGACCATGCCCACCTTAAAAGGCTCCTGGGCATTGGCCTGGTACGGCTTATCCACCGCTACCAACGCCACGCCAGCCACCAGGGTTACTACTATAAGCAAATACAGATACTTTTTCATTTTGCTCCTCCTCGTTGTGAATAACCTTCTTTGGTTCTCCTTCCACTAAAGCTAAAAAATCTTCCAAACGCTAAAGGCGATCCACCACCTCCTTTCCGCCCCACCTGGCATCAATCGGCTTGTCATAAGGGGTGTTAGTTTGCACTGTTTGTCGATGGGTCTTCTAGCCCATTATTATAACTCATTTGGCGGAGATGGGCAAATTCAGCCTGGCGCATATGGCCTGGCTGAGGCCGCCGTTCGGGTTGGAAATAGACCACCGTCGTGATATAATAGAGCCAGGCAGGCTCTTCTTATTTTTCACCTGGGAGAGAATGAGCTTTGAGTGATTCGAGAGCGCTCGTTCAAGCTAAGCGGCGCGGCCTGATCTGGGCCGTGGGAGTCTATGCCGTCCTTACCCTCCTGATCACCTATCCGGTGGGCTTTCGTCTCTCGTCGGCGCTGGCCGGCGTGGAAGGGGAGGACGTCCTGCAACACGTGTGGATCGCCTGGTGGACGCAAGAGGCCCTGATCGATCTGGGCCTCAGTCCGGCTGACGTCACCCTGCTCTATCATCCCGATGGAACCTGCCACCCCATGCTGTGGGTCACGCCCTACCCCCAGATAGCGGCCTTGCCTCTCTCCCTGCTCTTTGGGCCGGTGGTGGGGCACAACCTTCACCTTCTGCTGTCCTTCCCGCTCAGCGGCCTGAGCGCCTACCTTTTGATCCGCTATCTGACGAAGGACGAGGGGGCCGCCTTCATCGGGGGGCTAATTTTCGCTTTCTTCCCCGCCAGGGTCATCCAATCCACCGCCCACTTTGCCCAGGTGGTGATCTACCCTTTCCCCCTCTACGCCCTGTACCTCTTCAGGCTCTACCATCGGCCCCGCAGCCGCAACGCCGTGCTATGCGGTCTTTTCCTGGCTCTCTCCCTGGCGGTCAACATCGTGCACATCGCTTATTTCGTTCTGCCCTTCACCGTGCTGTTCTTCGTCTACCACCTCTACCGCGCCTGGAGGGAGCCTCGATCCTGGCCTGGCCCTCGGTTCCTCAAGGGGCTGAGCCTGGCCGGGGGGATTGCTTTCTTGCTGAGTGGCCCATTTCTGGGGCCTTTTGTCTTCCGCTCGCTGACGGGGAGGCTCACTTACCTGAGCATGAGCGGGGTGGTGGATTACTCCATTGACCTGCTGGCCTTCTTCACGCCCTCGCCTTTCCACCCTCTTTTTCGCGGCCTGGCCCCTTTCCGGGCCTGGGCCACGTCCCTCATCGGTCGTGGCAACCCCCAGGAGAACATCGCTTATCTGGGTCTCGTCCCGCTGGTATTGGCCGTCTGGGGTTTCAGGCGCAGGCCGAGGCAGGGCGGGGTCTGGCTTCTGTTGGGCCTGACGGCCACCGTCATTTGCCTGGGGCCGGTTCTCAAGGTGGGCGGTCTGCTCACCGGCCTTCCGCTGCCTTACGCTCTCCTGCAACTTTTGCCCTTCTATAAATGGGGCCGGGTGCCGGGGCGGGCCAGCGTGGCTCTCATGCTGGCTGTGGCCGTCCTGGCCGGTTATGGGCTTAAGGCTGTTGTGGAGAGGCGAAGAGATGGGATCGTGCCCATTCTGGCAATCCTCATCGTGCTGGAATATCTGACCATCTGGCCTTTCCCCACCATGCCCGCCGCCGTGCCGGAGTTTTGCCACCGCCTGGCTGGCGAAAAGGACAATTTCGCCGTGCTCGATGTGCCCCAGTGGCCGGTCTGGTTGCGAAGAGCCAGCAACTACGCCATGTATTACCAGACCGTTCACCAGCATCCCATGGTAGGGGGCTACGTCTGGCGCTTACCGGAAGGGCGGGAAGGAACCATGAAGGCTTTTCAAGAGCTGGTTCTGCCGCCTGTGGAGGCCGATATCATCGTCCGCCCCACAGGTGACGAGGCGGTGCGCATTCTCAACCAATATTATGTCAAGTACGTGATTTTACATAAAGGAGTCTGGGAAGCCGAGGACGAGGCGGAGGCCATCCAATCTTTGACGCGCCTTTTGGGGCCGCCGTTTTACGACGATCCGCAGGCGGTGGCCTTCGCCGTCCCCGTCGTCGAGGACGGGCCTGGCGATGGGCATCTTTTGGCCCTGAGCTATAACTGGTACAACGTGGAGATGGTCGATGGTCAGCCGGCCCGCTGGCTGAAGAACGACGGGGCCGTGTACGTCCACCTCCAGAGCCACCTGGCCGAAGGGCGCTATCGTCTGAGCTTCGCCGCCTATCCCTTCGCTCCGCCCCGCCGTTTGCAGGTTTTGGTCAACGGCCAGCCTGTGGCCGACGAGGTGGTGGAAGGATGGCGGAAGATCGTCACCCCGCCTTTCGACCTGCAAAAAGGCGGCAACACCATCACCTTTCACGTGGCAGAAGGCTGCCAGGTTCCGGCTGAGGTGGAACCCGCCAGCCAGGATAGACGCTGCCTGAGCCTGATGTTTCAGGATATCCGGCTCCTGCCCGCAGAAACGTCAGGTGGCCCATGAATGAAGCAGACACAGATTTCTTTCACGGATTACCCGCTCGTTCACACGCTCCGATGAAACCCGCAGAGCGCACGGAGAACGTAAAGCAAGCTTGCGTAAAGTAACGCCGTGCGCCTGAGACGATGCAGCCCAATCCGTGAAATCTGTGCCCAAAATCCGTGTCGGCTGCTTTCACAGAAAGTCAGTAGCCCATGAATGAAACGAACCGGACGTTGAAGCGAATATGGCCGGACTGGATCGCGGCCATGACCCTGACGCTGGCCGGCTTCATCCTGCGCCTGGTCTACATGCTGAGGAGCAGCCCCCACGTGGACGAATATTCTACCATCTGGGCCGCCCAACAGATTATGAAGCGGGGCGTCCCCGTTCTGCCCTCCGGCTTCATTTACCTGCAAGGTCTACTTTTCACCTACCTGGATGCCCTCTCCCTGGCCCTTTTCGGCTTCCACCAGATAGCGAACGGGGCAGCGAACGGGATAGAGGTAGTGGCTCGCCTTCCCAGCCTGATGGTGGGGATGGCTTCTGTTCCCCTGGTCTACCGCCTGGGCAGGCGAATGTTTTCCGGGCACGTGGGCCTCCTGGCTGCCGTTTTGCTGGCCCTGGAGCCGGAGGCCATAATCTGGAGCAGCCGGGCCAGGATGTACGCCCTCCAGACCTTTTTAGTGTTGTTGGCCCTTTTTTGTCTCCAGCGTGGTCTGGTGGAGGATAGCCCGCGCGGGCGTTACTCCCATTATCTTTACCTCTTTGCTCTATGCTTTGTGGGGGCTCTCCTGAGCCAGACGGTAACCGTGCTGCTCTTCCCGGCCCTGGTGTTGGGGCTCCTGGCCTGGAAGGGGTGGCGCTGGCTGCTGAAAGGCGACGTGCTTGGGCCTCTGGCGCTGGCGGGTTTGGGGGTGGTGGCGGCCCTGGTTTTGAACGCCATCGGCGGGCCGGTGACCAACGCCGCAGAGCGGCCCTTTATCGATCCCTCCCTGAGTTGGCGTTTCAAGCCCGGCTTTTTCTTTAGAGAGTTTTTCTGGGCCTGGCCCCACCTGCCTTTGACCGTCCTGCTGATGGCCGGTTTTATCGGCCTGGGGTGGGGATTCGTGAGAGCCTGGAGGAAGGGAGAGGGCGCCGCTTTCGCGCAGAGGAAGGCGGCTCTAACCTTCCTGTACGCCCTCTTCGGCCTGTCCATGTTCCAGATGATCTTTCTGGTGGGCGAAAGCTGGCAACGGCCCAGGTACGTCACCATGCTGCTGCCCATCTACTTTTTGATAGCGGCGGCGGTCGTGGGCGAGCTAGTCGTTAAGCTTCCTTTGACGAAAAATTTGCGGACTGCGGCGAGATGGTTGCTATTCGTGGCGGCGGTCGCTCTGTTTTTGCCTGGGGCCTGGGCGACCACCAGGCAGACGGAAGCCGGTTATGACCACGCCTTCCGTTACCTGCGCCCTCGCTGGCAGCCGGAAGACCTGGTGATGACGCCTCTACCGGCCATCAGCGGCGTTTACCTGGGCCGCTGCGATTACTACGTCTTGCAGCGCGAATATGAGTCTTATCTGCTGGAGGGGGAAAACGGGCCGCTGGATCGCTGGACGGCGGCCCCTGTGCTGAACAGTTTGAGCCAGTTAAAAGAAACCCTGGCTCAAGGACGGCGGGCCTGGTTTGTGGTGGACGACCTGCGCTGGGGACAGAGATACGAACCCGATTTCAGGCGCTACGTGGAGGAAAACATGGAGGTGGCTTATCACCAGCAGGGGGTGATAATCTTCGTCTCCCCTACAGGCGCAGGCCGGGGATACGAAAGCCCCCTTTTCCCAACAGGCCGCCGACATTCTTCATCATCCGCTGCATCTGCCGGAACTGACTGAGGAGCATGTTTACCTCTTGAACGGTGGTGCCGCTCCCCCTGGCAATGCGCCTTTTGCGGCTGGCGTTAACGATCTTGGGGTTGCGACGTTCCTCCAGGGTCATGGAGTTGATGATGGCTTCCACGATTTTCATCTGTTGATCGGTCAATTCGGGCGAGACCTCGGCGCTGACCTGAGAAAAACTCGGGATCATCTCCAGAAGCTGGCTGATAGGCCCTATCTTTTTGACCTCTTGCAGTTGGTTCAGGAAATCTTCCAGGGTGAAATCGCCTTTGGTCAGTTTTTTGACCGTGGTCAGGGCCTGCTCCTGATCCATGGCCTCCTGGGCCTTTTCGATGAGGGACAGGACGTCGCCCATGCCCAGGATGCGTGAAGCCAGGCGGTCCGGGTGGAAAACCTCCAGGGCGTCCAATTTCTCTCCCACCCCCATGTACTTGATGGGCACCCCGGTCACAGAGCGAATAGAGATGGCCGCGCCGCCACGAGCGTCGCCGTCAACCTTGGTCAAGATCAGGCCCGTCAAGCCCACCCGTTTGTTGAAATCGTCTGCCACCCGCACGGCGTCCTGGCCGGTCATGGCATCGGCCACCAGCAAAATTTCCCGCGGCGAAACCTTCTTCTTGATCTGCTCCAGCTCGGCCATCATCTGGTCGTCTATGTGCAGACGGCCGGCCGTGTCCATAACGACCACGCTGTAGGCCGCTTCCTCAGCCCGTTTCACGGCGTTGGCGCAGATTTGGGGAGGAGGGACCTTAGTGCCTTCGCTGTGCACGGGAATATCCAGTTGTTTGCCCAACACCTCCAACTGGGTGACAGCCGCCGGTCGATAGGTATCGGCGGCCACCATCAGGGGGCGCTGGCCCGACTGACGCAATTTGAGGGCCAGTTTGGCGGCGGTGGTCGTTTTGCCGGACCCCTGCAAGCCCACCAGCATGACGACGTGAGGCGGGGAGCCAGATAGATCGAGCTTACTGGATTGGCCCAGAGTCTCGATCAGTTCCTCGTTGACGATTTTGATCACCTGTTGAGCAGGAGTCAGGCTGCGCATCACTTCCACCCCGATGGCCCGCTCCCTGACCCTGGCTACGAAGTCCTTGACCACCTTGTAGTTGACGTCGGCTTCCAGCAGGGCCAGCCTCACCTCACGCAGAGCGGCGTTCACATCGTTCTCGGACAATTTGCCCCGTCGAGCCAGCTTCTTAAAGGTATCCTGAAGTTTGTCAGATAGATTCTCGAACAATGGCTTTCACCCCTTTCGCTTCTTCCTGGAATCATTGTAGTGTACTTTGTCGATTTCGTCAAGTAAGCAGGTTGACAAGCGATGACAGATATGGTATCTTACTTACAGATATCTGTCATAGAGTGGTTTTGAGATGAATCAACAGCGCATCCGCAATTTTTGTATAGTGGCCCACATCGATCACGGCAAATCGACCCTGGCCGACCGCCTGCTGGAGGTGACGGGCACGATCAGCCCGCGCGAAATGGAAGACCAGGTGCTCGATAGCATGGACCTGGAGCGGGAAAAGGGCGTGACCATCAAAGCCTCGGCGGTGCGCATGATGTACACCGCCCGCGACGGCCACGAGTACGAGTTAAACCTGATCGATACGCCGGGCCACGTCGATTTTGCCTACGAGGTCTCGCGCTCCCTGGCGGCCTGCGAGGGGGCCGTCCTGGTGGTGGATGCCTCGCAGGGCATCGAGGCCCAAACTCTGGCTAACCTCTACCTGGCCCTTGACCACGATCTGGAGATCGTGCCCGTGATCAACAAGATCGACCTGCCCGCCGCCGACCCGGAGGGCGTGGCCCACGAGATCGACGACCTGCTCGGCATCTCCGACATTTTGCAAACCTCGGCCAAAGAGGGCATCGGCATCGAGGACGTTCTGGAAGCGGTGGTGGAGCGTGTCCCTCCGCCTGGCGGGAATCCAGACGCCCCCTTGCGGGCCTTGATCTTCGACTCCCATTACGATTCCTACAAGGGAGTGATTGCCTACGTGCGGGTGATCGACGGGCAGACCAGCCCGGACCGCAACCTGATGCTGATGGCTAATAGCGTCCGCCTGGAACCCCTGGAGATCGGAGTCTTTGTGCCCCACATGAAACCGGTGGACAGGCTGAACAGCGGCGAGGTAGGATACGTGGCTACCGGCCTCAAAACCGTGCGCCAGGTGCGGGTGGGCGATACCCTCACCCTGGCCGCTGCCCCGGCCCAGGAACCGCTGCCCGGCTATCGCCCGGTCAAGCCGATGGTCTTTGCCAGCTTCTACCCCTCCGAAGGGGAGGACTATAACCTGCTGCGCGACGCCCTGGAGAAATTGCAGCTTAACGACGCCTCGTTGATTTTTGAGCCGGAAACCTCCCAGGCTCTGGGGTTTGGTTTTCGCTGTGGGTTTTTGGGCCTTTTTCACCTGGACATCATCCAGGAGCGGCTGGAGCGGGAGTACGACCTGGACATCGTCGCCACCGCCCCCAGCGTGGAGTATCAGGTTTTGCTCCAGGACGGTGAGGTGTTGATTATCGACAATCCGGCTGACCTGCCGCCCGAAGGGGACATTGAGGAGATACACGAGCCCTGGATGAAAATCAGCGTCTTCACCCCGGCCGACTACATCGGCCCCGTCATGGACCTGGTAACCAAAAGACGGGGCGAGTTCGAGGAAATGGAATACCTGGACGCCAAACGGGTGCTGCTTGCCTACCAGATTCCTCTTTCGGAAATCCTGGTCGATTTCTACGACCAGCTTAAAGCGCGCAGCCGGGGCTACGCCTCATTGGATTACGTTTTTTCCGGCTACCGCCCGGCCAACCTGGTCAAACTCGACCTGCTGGTCAATCAGCAGGTGGTGGATGCCCTGTCCATCATCGTCCACCGCGACCAGGCTTACCACAAGGGGCAGGCTTTGGTCAGCCGCATGAAGCGGGTTATCCCCCGCCAGCTCTTCAACGTGCCCATCCAGGCCGCCATCGGCAAACGGGTCATCTCCCGGGCCAACATCAAGGCTCTGCGCAAGAACGTGCTCGATAAATGCTACGGCGGCGACGTGACCCGCAAACGCAAACTTCTGGAGAAACAGAAGGCCGGTAAAAAACGCATGAAGATGATCGGGCGGGTGCAGATCCCGCAAGAGGCGTTTATGGCGGTGCTGAAATTAGGGGAGGAGTAAGGCAATCACAGCCCGGTTGATCACGGTTGATTTTCGCTCAGTCTCCTGTCTGTTTCCACGTCTATAGCCTGTTCCTCGCCGCTCACAGGCAACACCTGAGTCCACCAATGCAAATATGGTTCCAACAGCCTGCGAAAACGGGTGGTCATTTTGTTTAGCTCCGTTTCCCGGATAGGGATAGAAACCGGCACCATCATCTGGATAGGCACCATCTGGCTGACGACCACTGAGGTATCGACGGGCACCTGTACACTCTTCCTCCCGACCTGATTCTCCTCGTACAGACTGACCGGCAGCACCATCCCCCTGGGCAACTGGAGAGAAACGGTGGCCCGCAGATTGCCCCCCCTGCCCGGCAAGGTGATGTTGGTCCAGGCTGTAAGCGGCACCGGCTCCACCAATTGCACATCCATCGTTTTGGTAATGGGCAGATCGAAGGTGACAGGCAATTCAAAGTAGACGGGAATGGCGTCATCGATCTGAATCTTTCTTTTGATGGTAGCCTGTTCCAGATCGTTGATGCCGGCGGCCACCTCCGGCAGAAGATCAGGAAGGGTATCGATAGGCGGACCCCAGGCCAGAAAAGTCACCCCTACTCCGACCAACACCAACACCAGGATCAGGTTTACCACACAGGAGAAAGCGATAGACACCTTCTCCAAAATCAACCATAGACTTGCCAGCCGTTTCAACATCTTGCCTGACCTCCTTTGACAGCATGATACGTCAATGTCTATTTGGCTATGATTATAATATTATTGGCCTTATTTGTCAACAGGCATAAGATTATTAATCAGGGTTATCCAGTTCCCGGCTTCGAGGCCGCCGAGGGCCAGCGCTGACCACGACTGCTCTCCCCGCGCACATACCCCTTGCCCTTTTCAGGTATATGGAGTACAATATGCACGACAGGCAATCAAACAGTGAGCATCGATTTGCATAATACGTATCAGGAGATGACCGGCAGGAATGCGATAGGAGGAATACAGTGAAAAGGCAACTCCCCACCCGACGCCTGTTGGCGGGCCTTTTGGCTCTGGCCGTGCTTCTGTTCGTGATGGGTTGTTCTGTCTTCCGTATCACGGCCGCGTACCCGCCGACACCTGGGCCTGTTGCTCCTGCTTCAACGGACACCTTACCGCCGTCCGTCACCCCTGCTCCGACGGACACCTTCACTCCTCCTCCTCCCACTTCGCCCCCCATACCCCAGGGGACACCCCATTTTGGGCCTATCACTTTCGCAGGCGTCGCCGCTGACGGCAGGGTGCTCAACCCCGGCAGCCAGTTTCCGACCGGGGCGCGCGAGGTGTATGCCATGTGGGACTATCATAATATGAGCGCTTGCCTGACGATCAAACGGGTATGGCATCGCGATGGCGTCGCCTGGCTCACCCGTGAGGAGAGATGGGACTACACCCGGCATGGCCGCGAGGGGACCGTGACCTGGGTAAAGATATACGATTACAGTAAGAAAGGTCTGACCAGCGGCGACTACCGCCTGGAAACGTTCATCGGAGATAGGAAACAAGGAGAGGCTTCGTTTTCGGTGGGCTACCGGCCTGCTGAGCTGACTTCTACCCCTCCTCCCGCGCCCCCCGTCCAGATAGAAGCCAGGGGCATCGACGGGAAAAACCTCGACATCCGCTGGGGGCCGGGCATTCAGTACCCTGTCAAACAGTCAGTGCCTCCTGGAACTGTGGTGCGCATCCTGGAAGAGCAGCCGTGCACAGACAACACCTCCTGGTACCAGGTTCAAGTGCAGGACAGCAAGGTAACCGGCTGGTGCCGAAGCAACGACCTTGATTTCTGGCCCCGCCAGCAGCCCTATTTGGGGCCTATCACTTTCGGCTCAGGCGTCACCGCTGCTGGAAAAGTGCTCACCCCCACCACCCGGTTTCCAGCCGGGACACAAGAGGTGTATGCCGTCTGGGACTATTCTGATATGAGCGATGGCCTGCTGCTCAGACGGCTATGGTACCGCGAGGGCGTCAACTGGCTCACCCACGAGGAGAGATGGGACTGCACCCGGCATGGCCGCAATGGAACCGTGACCTGGGTGAAGATATACGATTACGTGAAAGGTCTGAACAGTGGTCACTATCGCCTGGAAATATACATCGGCAATAGCCTGCAAAAAACGGCCTCTTTTTCCGTGGGCCCCTAGCCCGGGCCAAATAGTGATGGAGGATAACAAATGGACTTCTGGGAAGTAGTCAAGGAAAGGCGGAGCATCCGTAGCTTTGCCACAGACCAGGACGTTCCCCCCGAAACGGTGGAGCGCCTTCTGGAGGTGGCCGTGGCCGCTCCCTCGGCCGGAAACCGTCAGCCCTGGCACTTCATCGTGGTGCGTCGCCCGCAGGTCAGGCGAGGGCTGGCCGAAGCGGCCTATGGACAGGGATTCGTGGCCCAGGCCCCGGTAGTCATCGTGGTCTGCGCCGTGCCGGAGCAGTCAGCCTCCCGCTATGGCCGGCGGGGAGCAGAGCTATACTGCCTGCAAGATACAGCCGCCGCCGCCGAAAACATCCTGTTAGCGGTCACCGCCCTGGGCCTGGGAGCCTGCTGGGTAGGCGCTTTTGACGAGGAGATGGCGGCCAGAGCTATTGACCTTTCCAGAGACATGCGCCCCGTGGCTATGATCCCCATCGGGCACCCCGGCGAACGATTCTCGCGCCGCCCCGCCCGCCGCCCTCTGGAACAGGTGACTACCTTCATCGAGTGAGTCTGTTATGTCTATCTGGAAGCCACGCCCCTCCATCGGCGGCCTGGTGGGCCTGGGGCTGATCGCTGCTCTGCTGGCCCTTGAGGGGCTGTTTCTCTCTTTCCTGCTGCGGGGGCCTGTCACCTGGCTCTCCTTTGTCTGGGGCTTATTCATAGCGCTGAGCCTGTTCCTGGCGGCCTTTCTTGGCTACCGGATTTACGGTTTCTTCAGTCTGGAATACTGGCTGGACCGCGATGCTCTGACCATCGTGCGGGGCGGGCGGCGACAGGTCGTGCCTCTGGGAGACATCAGCCAGGTGGCGCAGGGCAAAAAGCAGCCCGGCGATAAAATCGGTGGTCTGCGCTGGCCGGGTTACTGGATGGGGCCGGGCCAGATCGAGGGCCTGGGGCCTGCCTGTTTCTACGCCACCCGTCCCCCTGAGGAGCAATTGTGGGTGATAACTTCCACCCAGGTCTATGGCCTTTCCCCGGACGATCCCGACGGCTTTCTGGAAGCCTTTGAGCTACGCAAGCGTCTGGGGTCCGTCCACGAACTGGCCCAGGGTGAGCGTCGCACTCATCTCATGGCCCTGCCCATCTGGGATGACCGGCTGGCCCACTTTATCCTGGCTTTGGGCCTGGTCATTAACGCGGCTCTCTTTGCCTACATCTGCTGGCGGTATCCTGCCCTGCCCCGTCTTTTGCCTTTTCATTTCAACCTGCTGGGCCAGGCCGACCGCAGCGGGGCGCGGGCCGAGATTTTCAAGCTGCCCATCATCGGCGGGGGTGTTTTCACGTTTAACGCCTTGCTAGGGCTGGTCATCCACAGCTATAGTAACAGCGAGCATAAGTTGAGCGCTCATCTGCTCTGGGGCGGAACGGTCGTGGTGGAGGGCCTTTTCTGGCTGGCTACCCTGGCTATCCTGGGTTGAAGTCACGGTGTTTATCGAGATACAAGGGTTGAGAATTTACTACGAAGTGGCCGGGCGGGGCAAGGCGGTCGTGCTTTTGCACGGTTGGGGAGGGCGGGTCGAAAGTTTCAGACCTGTTTTCGACTTCCTGCGGCCCAGGTTCAAGGTCTACGCCCTGGATTTGCCCGGCTTTGGGCGCAGCGACGAGCCGCCTGCGCCCTGGGGCGTGGGAAACTACGCCGCGGTGGTGGCCGATTTTTGCACGGAACTGGGCCTTGAGAAAGCGGACGTGGTGGCTCACTCCTTCGGCGGGCGGGTGGCTCTGGTGCTGGCCGCCGATTTCCCGGACAGGGTCGAGAGGCTGGTGCTGATCGACAGCGCCGGGATAAAGCCCAAACGCACCCTGAGCTATCATCTGCGGGTGGCCGTAGCCAAAGCGGCCCGCTCCCTGGCCGTCTTGGGGAGCGGAGGGCGGAAGGTGAAAGCGGCCCTCTCTGCTCTGACAGGCTCTAAGGACTACCGGGAGACCGAGGGAGTCATGCGCGCCACCTTCGTCAGGGTGGTCAACCATGACCTGCGGCCCCTTCTGCCCGGCATCAAGGCCCCCACCCTGCTCATCTGGGGGGAGAAAGATGCCGATACCCCCCTCTCCGACGGACAGACCATGGAGCAGGAGATAGCGAACGCCGGCTTGGTGATCCTCAAAAACGCGGGCCATTTCTCTTACCTGGACGCCTTTCCCCAATTCTGCCGGGTGCTCTCGGCCTTTTTGGAGGGTGCTTAAATGTGGTTGGTGCTGAGCCTGCCCTGGGCTGCCAATATGGTCTTGCGCGCCCTGCGGTTTCTGCATCTCTTCCAGCTTGAGGAATATAAAAACGTCCGTTTTGGGCGGTGGCTCCTCCGCCGCTGGATAGGGATGACAAATCTGGTCGAATTGGGCGTGGTGGCCGTCATCCTGGTGGTGGGCGTGTGGGGAGGATTTTCGTCGCTGCCGGGAGAAACGGCGCTGCCCCTGGCTCTGTGGGCGCTGCTCAACCTGTACCTGATCCTGAGCCGCGAGCGGGTCGAGGCCAAAAAACCGCTGGCGCTGACCGCCCGCGCCAGGCGCATCCTGACCGTCGCCCTGCTCCTGCTGGTTGGGGAGATGGTGCACCTGGGTCTGCTGCTTTTCGGCTGGCCCACGGTGGGGCTGGTTCCCGACTGGCCGCCCCTGGCGCTGATTTTTGTCCTGGTCTCCACCCTCATCGGGCAGACCGCAGGCTGGCTCCTTATCCTGGCTAACATCCTGCTTTACCCCGTGGAAACCTTGATCCAGTCGAGGTATCTGCAAGAGGCCAGGCAAATATTGCAGCAATATCGCCCCAAAGTGATCGCCATCACCGGCAGCTACGGCAAGACCAGCACCAAAGAGATTCTGGCCCACCTGTTGGCTGCCAGGTACAACGTGCTGAAGACGCCGGGCAGCTACAACACCCTGATGGGCATCTGCAAGGTGATCCGGGGGGACCTCAGGGCCGGGCACGACATCTTCGTGGTGGAGATGGGTTCGTATGAGAAAGGGGAGATCAAAGCGTTGTGCGACCTGGTGCAGCCTGAAATCGGCGTCCTGACGGCGGTGGGGCCGCAACACCTGGAACGCTTCAAGA
>DAOULT010000135.1:0-11951 GCA_034417895.1 Anaerolineae bacterium
GCAGGAAACCATCGATCTGAGCACCTACAAGGGCCAGACAATCACCCTGCGTTTCGAGGTCTGGAACCGGCGCGACGCCTACTATAACACCTGGGCCTACATCGACGACGTCAGCGTGCAATAAAGCCCTGAAATACAAGACTGCACCGCAGAGACCGCAGAGTTTTTTAGTTTTCACTCCGCCTTCTCTGCGCTCTCTGCGGTTAAAAAGAGCGGTGGCCGCTATCAGGTCACAACCCCTGCCCACTTTCGGAAAGCCCTATTGAGAAAACTGGCTGCTGACGGCCTGCGGCTTGCTGCTCGCCAGGCCGCTTTGGCCTCCTACTCCACGTAGGGGAAGGTCGAGCCGCCGATGGGCAGAACGACCACATCGGCTTGCGGATACCGCGAAACGGCCCACTCGATAGCTGCTTCCACCGAAGGGGCGTATTCCAATTCCATGTCGTGTAGTTGCTGTTCGGTCAGCCCCTCGGTGACCACCAACAATTTCTTGGTCTTGAGCAACGCTCTGAGCCTGGTAGCCATCGGGCCGCCGGTAGTGGAAGCTTTCCCTTCGCCCATCCACTGAATGATCTGTTCCGATTCGGGCCTTTCTTTCAGAGTTTCGTACATCAGTGGCCCGGCCCCATCGGGGCAGGAGGACAGCAGGATGATCGTGCCGCCTGGCTTGGTGATGGTCTCGGCCAGCAGGATGGCCTTGCCCGACTGGATCAGGTCAGTCTCCAGGGGATAGGCGCAGGTGATGACCACGTCGGCCGCCCTGGGTATAGACACGCCGTAGACATAGAGCAGGTCTTCGATGGCGGCCTCCTGGGCCTTTTCCACCTCCCCGACGGCGACCTTGTAGACCTCCAGATTCTGGTTCAGGACGGTATCGATCTTCAGGTGCAGGCCGACAATACGGGCCGCCTCCAGCATTTCCTCCCAGACGGGGTTGCCCTGCCTGGCGCCGGCTATGGCCTTGGGGTCGGCGAGCAGGACGTGATTTTTCTTGACCACCTCCCGACCGGAGACGCCGGGCAGGACGATCTTTCCTCCGCCACCGTAACCGGCAAAGTAATGGGGGTTGCAGGTGCCCACCCCGATCTTCAGTCCGGCCTCGGCCACCAGGCGGTTGATCCACACGGTATTGCCGCGCACCGTCTGGCCCGTTTTGACCAAATCTTCGCTGTCCGGGTCGTGGACGCTGACCCTGACCCGGCCCATCACGGTCTGGCCTAGCTTGGCCTTTAACTCCTCTTCGGTGATGAGCCGGTGGGTGCCTCTACCGATGATGACATCGATGTTCTCGTCCGGGACGCCTGCTTTGTTCAGTTCATCGAGGAGGATCAGGATGATCGGCCCGGTGGTGGTGGGGCGGGTCTGGTCCTCGCTGATGATCGCCACTTTCTGGTTAGGAGCCTGGGCCACAAGTTGGGGTAAAGGAGCCGTTCCGATAGGGACCTTTAACCCGGCCTTTACTGCCTCCTCCAAGCTGTCAATGGCTGGTACATCCCGCGGTTCGGCCATGGCCAGCAGGTTCCAGGCCGCGGGCAGGTCAAAGCTCAGCTCTTGACCCTTGTAGTACCCTTTTCCTTTGGTTGACATGATATCCCCCTTCTCAGGTATTCTGCGATCTCCATAAAAAGGAGCGCTTTAGGCCGCGACTCTTTCCGAGTCGTTTGGGATTTACATCCAGACTCATTATCGCATAAAGAAGTTGAAAAGTCAAGATTAAGAGAGGCTCCCAGGGGCCTGCCCCGGCCGGTTTTTTGCCCATTTCTCAATTTGGTGTTATACTATTATCTCGTTTGCACGATCCTTCTTAACCCCTTCCCTTTTTGAATGGGTTGTAGTATAATAATTGTGGTCAAGAATTATCATGTGGAGGGTGATTGGATAAGTGCTTACGGTCAAGATTGCCTCGTCGATCCTGTCGGCTGATTTTACCTGTCTGGGTGAGCAGGTAGCCGAAGCTGAACAGGCCGGAGTGGACTATATTCACATTGACGTTATGGACGGCCATTTCGTACCTAATATGTCGGTCGGGCCGCTGGTGGTGGAGGCGGTTCGACGGGCGACGACTTTGCCCCTGGACGTGCATCTGATGATCACCGCTCCAGAAAACTTCGTTCCCCTTTTTGCCCAGGCCGGGGCCGATATCATCACCGTTCACTATGAGACCTGCACCCACCTGCACCGGGTGACGCAGCAGATAGCAGAGTTGGGGGTAAAAGTGGGGGTGTCCCTCAATCCGGCTACTCCGTTGTACAGTTTGGAGGAGATTGTGGCATACGTTGATCTGATCCTGCTGATGACCGTCAATCCGGGCTTCGGTGGTCAGAAGTTCATCGCCAGCTCTTTGTCCAGGATTGGCCGCTTGCGGCAAATGTTGGACGATAGAGGGTTAGATGTGGAACTGGAGGTTGATGGGGGGATCAACGTCGAGACCGCGCCCCAGGTGGTGGCCGCCGGAGCCAGGGTGCTGGTGGCGGGGGCAGCCATCTTCGCCGCTGAGGAAGGCATTGCCGAGGCGATACGGAGGATACGGGCCAGCATCGAAAACCAGGCCAGGTAGCCAGGCAGCCAATTCACTGGCTAACCACCTGACCACCCGGTCACCTGACTACCTGATTAGACTTTATGGCGTGCTTTCATGCACTTGGCGCAGATGTTTATCCTGCGCTTCCTGCCGCCTTCGGTAATGGTCATTTTTTGGATATTGGGTTTCCATTGCCGTTTGGTACGGACCCTGGAATGACTGACGTTGTGTCCAAAGCGGGGACCTTTACCACAGATTTCACATTTAGCCACTTTATTCACTCCCTTCAATTGAGAACGCGGTTAGAGTCTGTTGCGACGGAACATATCATACCACAATAGCCCGATTTAGGCAACTCGGCTGGAGGGGAGAGCTATGCCCCCACTGACTAAAGAGATGGTCATCGCCCAGATTTTACGGGATTATCCTGAGACCAGGGCTGTGCTGGAGAGTTATGGCCTGTCCTGTCCTGACTGCCTGGGGGCCCTGGTGGGGAGCTTGCAGGATGGCGCTCGTATGCACGGCGTCAACCTGGAAGGCTTGCTGGCCGACTTGAATGAAGCCGTGGAAAAGACAGGAGATGAGCGGAGCGAGAAGACATGACAGAGGAAACAGGGTGGGGCAAAATCGAGATAGCGCCTACGGCCATCGCCAGTATTGCTACCTGGACCGTATTGGAATGTTATGGGGTGGTGGGGATAACCTCCAGGAGATTGCGCGGTGGTTTCTTTCGACGAGACAATTACAGGCGGGGCGTGGAGGTCAAAATCGATGGGGGGCGGATCATCATCAACCTGTACGTGGTAATCGAGTACGGCACCAGAATATCGGAAGTGGCCCATAATATCATGAGTAACGTTAAATTCAGCGTGGAGAAGGTTCTGGGTACGCCTGTGGCCGAGGTCAACGTGCACGTCCAGGGGTTACGGGTCAGCAGCGAGGAAGTAGACAGGTAAACGTTACAATGGATATAAGCGAACTGGATGGAGGTACAAGATTTTGACCGGCGAAGACTCACAGCCAAACCCCAACGTCTCCCCTGAGGTGGGCAGGGTAGTGAAGTGTGATGGTCAGTGTTTCAAACAGGCTTTGGAGGCCAGCGCCCTGTGGCTGGCGAGCAACGTTGAGGTGGTCAACACCCTGAATCACTTCCCCGTGCCCGACCAGGACACGGGCACTAACCTGCTGAACGCCCTGCACGGGGCTATTGCAGGGATAAGAGAAATATCCGGCCCATCCCTTTCCCTTATAGCCAGCGCAGCCGCCGAGGGAGCCCGTCAGAAGGCCGAAGGTCACGCCGGGGTCATTTTATCTTTGCTGCTGGCCGGCCTGGCCGAATGTGTGCCCGACAAAGAAAGCCTGGACAGCACCGAATTGGCCGAGGCCATGATCGGGGCTTCGGTGGCCGCCTACCACGCCACCCCCCAACCCCTGGAAGGCACCATCCTGACGGTAGCTCGCCAGGCAGCCGAGGCCGCCAGACTGGCCGCCAGAGAAGGAGCCAGCATCGACGGCCTGCTGGAGAGAGCCGTGACCGAAGCCAAACGGTCAGTAGCCAGCACTCCCTCCCTCCTGCCCGCTTTAGAGGAAGCCGAAGTGGTCGATGCCGGCGGACAAGGACTCTACCTGATCCTGCAAGGGGCGTTACGGTTTCTGCGGGGCGAGAGAGTAGCCCCGCCCCAAAAGATGGAGCGCGATTTGCCCCTCAGACGGGCAGAGGAAAGAGTGCTCGAATGTGACGGCCAGCTTTTCAAGTGCCTTCTGGAAGCAGGCGCGATCTGTTTGGAAAGAAATGTGCCGCTCATCAATTCTTTGAACGTCTATCCCGTGCCCGATGGCGATACAGGCACCAATATGTTGCTGACCATGCAGGCCGCTTTAGAGGAGATAGCCCGTTCGCCAGAGCATTCCGTGGGCGCCATCGTCCAGGCGGCCTCCTATGGAGCCTTGATGGGCGCTCGTGGCAACTCCGGGGTCATTCTGTCCCAGATATTGCGCGGCATGGCTAGAAGTCTGGATGGCAAGCAAAGTATGGACGCCGCCGAGTTTGCCGTAGCTCTGAAAGAAGCAGCAGCCACGGCCTACAAGGGAGTGATGAAACCCGTGGAGGGCACTATCTTGACCGTGATCCGCGAGGCCGCCGAAATGGCCGAAGCGGTGGCGGCCGAGAGCGATGATGTGCACTACATGCTGCAAATGACAGTGCACGAGGCTAAAGCTTCGGTAGCCAGAACGCCCTCACTTTTGCCGGTGCTCAGGGAGGCCGGGGTGGTCGATGCCGGAGGACAGGGCTTGTTAGCCATCCTGGAAGGCTTCTTGCGCTACATCCGGGGGGAAATGATGGAAACTGGCTCCGCCCTCGAAGCGACCGTGGCCCTGAATACATTCGCTGAAGAGGAGTATGGTTACGACGTGCAGTTTGTTTTAAGGGGCGAGAACCTGGACCTGGAGAAGATTCGAGCCGATATAGACGCTATGGGCGAATCGACCCTGGTGGTCGGCGATAGCGCTACCATAAAAGTGCACACCCACACTCCCGAACCCGGTACGCCTCTCAATTACGCCGTTCGGCTAGGCTCTCTGAGCCAGATCATCGTCGAGAACATGCAGGAGCAATATCAGGACTTCGTAACCGGTACGGCGAGTTTGGCCCAGCCGGCCTCGACTGCCCAGGAGATAGCCCACATCGCTACGGTGGCCGTGGCCCCTGGGGCTGGTCTCAGACGCGTCTTCGAAAGTCTGGGGGCCAGCGCCGTCGTGGCCGGAGGACAGACGATGAACCCCAGCACCGAAGAGCTGCTCACCGCCATCCACAATTTGACCGTCGAGGACGTTCTCATTCTGCCCAACAATCCCAACATTATCCTGACGGCCCAACAGGCTCAGGAGCTTTCTTCTAAAAATGTGAGGGTAGTGCCGACCAAAACTATTCCGCAGGGGGTTTGTGCTCTCCTGGCTTTTAATTACCAGGAAGATCTGGAAGCTAACGCCTCCCTGATGGAACGGGCGGCGGCCAGCGTTCAGACCATCGAGATAACCACTGCCGTCCGCGATGCTCAGATCAATGGCCTGAAAGTGGAGAAGGGAAACGTCATCGGTCTTTTGAATGGCACGCTGATTACCTCGGGCTACGCTTTGGAAGAGGTGGCTTACGAGGCGCTGCGTCAGGCGGCAGTGGAGGATTACGAGATCGTGACCGTTTATTACGGTGATGGCGTTACCCAGACCCAGGCTGAAAGTCTGGGGCAGGGCATAGGCCAACACTACCCAGATCTGGAAGTAGAGCTTATTAACGGGGGACAATCTTACTATCATTACATATTATCGGTAGAATAGTGAAGCAAGGTGACAACGAACGTTCGCTAACGAACGTTCGCTGTTGAAGGCAGCCTTGCTGTCACTGGAGGATAAGATGGCTAGAGTGAAAGTGGTAACCGATAGCGCGGCGGAACTTCCCCCCGAAGTGGTGAAAAGATTGGGGATCACGGTGGTGCCGCTCAACATCCATTTCGCCGATGAAGTGCTGCGCGATGGGGTAGATATCACGTCAGAGCAATTCTATCGTAAACTGGAACGCAGCCCGGGCTTACCCTTTTCTTCCCCTCCTCCTATAAAAGCCTTTCAGGACGTATATACTAAGTTAAGTCGTACTACAGATCAGATCATCTCCATCCACGTCTCCAGTAAGCTGAGCCAGACGGCAGATGTAGCCCAGGCGGCTGTTGACACCCTGATCAGTCGCTGTCGCATCGCGGTGGTCGATTCCTTTTCCATCTCCCTGGGGCTGGGGATACTGGTCGCCAGCGCGGCCGAAGCAGCCGCCCAGGGGATGCCTCTGGACCGAGTCATCAGACAGGTGCGGGGGATGATTCCCCATATCTACATTGTCTTCTTTGTGGAAACGCTTGAATATCTGGAGAGAGAAGAACGTATCGGCAAGGCCCAGGCTATCCTGGGCACGATGCTGGATATCAAGCCGATCCTCATTGTCGAGGATGGCGAGATCATCCCTCTGGAAAAAGTGCGCGCCAGGGCGAAGGCTATTGACAAATTGCTTGAGTTTGTGGCCGAATTCTCCCACATCCAACGGGTGGCTATCTTACAGAGTGTTCCCAACGAGGAGTCTCCGACTCTGATCGAACGCCTGGAAATGATTTTCCCCAAAATGAAATTTCCGGTGGTAACTTACGGCCCAGTGCTGGCCACTCACGTTGGCCCCGACGCTACGGGGGTCATCGTCTATGAGGGGCTGGACTGAGCGCCATCGGAGGATAGCGAGGCATGGCCGCAGTCAAAATCGTCACCGATAGCACCGCCGATATCCCGCCTCAATGGGTCCAGGATTTGGAGATCACGGTCATGCCCTGTGAGATCATCTTCGGCCAGGAGAGCTTTCTGGAAGGGGTGGAGCTTACCACCCGTGAGTTCTACCAACGCATGGCGGCCAGCCCTGCCTTGCCCACTACCTCGCAGCCTCCTTTGGGGCTGTTCGTGCAGGCATACGAGAGGTTGGGAGGTGAACAGGAAACAGCGGCCATCGTTTCCATACACATTTCCTCGCACTTGAGCGGCGCGTATCAAACCGCATGTGTGGCGGCCAGTTCTCTGCCCCACCTGAATATTACCGTCATCGATTCCCGCCAATTATCGATGGGACTGGGCTGGCTGGTGGTGGCCGCGGCGCGGGTGGCCCGGCAAGGCCAGAGCGCGGCCCAGCTCGCGGCTTTAGTGAACGACATGATACCCCGCGTGCGGGCCGTGACCGTGCTGGATTCGCTACTTCACGTAGCCAGGGGAGGACGGATCGGCAAAGCCAAAGCGTTGGTCGGTACTCTTCTCAAAGTCAAGCCTGTGGTGCAGGTGTTGGGGGGCGAGGTTTTGCCCCTCTGCAACGTGCGCACCAGGCGGAAAGCTCTGGCTCGTCTGGTGGAGATTGTAGTGGCCCAGGGGCCTTTTGAAGAGATAAGCGTCCTCCACGCCGACGATCCAGAGGCGGGCCAGGAAGCGCTTGAATTGCTGAACGAGGCCCTGGCAGCGGCAGGCTTTGCTTTTGACCGAGAAGGCATCTTTTTTGGGCAGTCGGGGGCAGCCATCACCACCCATCTGGGGCTGGGAGCGGTGGGCATCTGTTGTGTGCTGGCCCAAACAATGAATGGTGACAAGGACAGATAGATGGTTTCAGCGTTTGATAAGTTGCGTAAAGTATTATTTCTGGAACGAGAACTGGATTATCGTAACAAAGCAGTTATAGGCGGTCTGGATAAATTCGTCTCTACCTGGTACCAGGAGGCCAGGGAAGAAAGCAGCGATCCAGAGAGTCTGCGTCTGGTAGAAGAGGTCGTCGCCTCCCTGGGCGCTTATTCCACCCTGGAAGAGACGCGGGAGCGGGAAAGAATTATCACCGAGATACTGGAGAAGCTGAGGCAGAAGAGAGAGACGAAAGTCGAGAGTCGAGAGGGAACAGGGGAGAGCGTCCCCTCGCCCCCCTCGCCTCTCCCTTATCGGGTCTCGCCCCCCTCGCCTGGTACGGGCCTGGAGGCCCCCGTCACCAGTCTGCCCGACATAGGCAAAGCGCACGCCAGACGTCTGAAGCGCCTGGAAGTGTCTACCATCGGCGATCTGCTTTATCTCTTTCCGCGTCGCTACGACGACTATAGCGCCTTGAAGACCATTGATAAGCTCCAGTACGGCGACGAGGTGACCATCATGGGCACCATCTGGGATACCAGGGTGCGTGAGACCCGCCAGGGCATGACCCTGATCACCACTACCATCGCCGATGGCACGGGAACCATTGAGGCTACCTGGTTCAATCAACAATTCCTGGCTCAGAGATTGCGGGCCGGGCGACAGATCGTCCTCAGCGGCAAAGTCAGTCAATATCTGGGCCGTCTGGTGCTTCAAGCGCCGGAGTGGGAGCCTCTGGAGAAAGAGTTGATCCACACTGGACGGTTGGTGCCTGTCTACCCTCTGACCAAAGGGATCAGCGCCCGCTGGTTGCGTCGTCTGATCAAGCGGACGGTAGACTACTGGGCCAAAAGGCTGCCAGATCACCTGCCCGCCCCGGTGCGCAACCGGGCCGCATTGATGGCCCTGGAGACCGCCCTCCCACAAATCCATTTCCCCGACAACCGGGAAAATCTGGAAAAGGCTCGTCGTCGCTTCGCTTTTGACGAATTCCTCGTCATTCAGTTGGGTGTGCTAAGCCAGAGACGACAGTGGCGCACAGAACCAGGCAGACCGATCGCCATTGCTGAGGAACTTTTGCAAACCTTCATCCATTCTTTGCCTTTCGAGTTGACCGCCGCTCAGCGCCGGGTGCTGGACGAGATCGTGTCTGACCTGCGGCAGCCGCAACCCATGAGCCGTCTTTTGCAGGGCGACGTGGGGTCAGGCAAGACGGTGGTGGCTACTGCGGCCATGCTGATGGCCGTAGCCAGTGGTCTTCAGGCTGTGCTTATGGCCCCCACCGAAATCCTGGCCGAGCAACATCACAAGACCGTCGCCGCTTTGTTGCGAGCCACAACTGGAAGCAGGATGGAGGAAGAAGGGGGTGAATATGTAATCCAGGATACCCGGCTTCGGCTTCGCCTGCTGACCGGAAGCACCCCCAAAGCCGAGAAGGAGACCATCTATGAGGAGATGCGCCTGGGGACGGCGAATATCGTGGTCGGCACCCACGCTTTGATTCAGAAAGGGGTCACTTTCGCCAACCTGGGTCTGGTTATCGTGGACGAGCAACACCGTTTTGGGGTGGCGCAGCGGGGTGCTCTGCGCCAGAAGGGTTATAATCCGCACGTTCTGGTGATGAGCGCCACGCCCATCCCTCGCTCTCTGGCCCTGACCCTCTACGGCGATCTGGATATTTCGGTCATAGACGAACTGCCACCCGGTCGCCAGCAAATCCAGACCCGCGCCTTGCATCCTCGGGAACGGGAACGGGCTTACAGCTTCGTGCGCAACCAGATCGAGAAGGGGCGCCAGGCGTTCATCATCTATCCTCTGGTAGAGGAGTCGGATAAAATCGAGGCCAAAGCGGCTGTGGAGGAGCATCGTCGGCTCCAGGAAGAAATATTTCCTGACCTGCGCCTGGGGCTGCTCCATGGCCGCCTGAAGAGCGAGGAGAAAGAAGCCGTGATGTCGGCTTTCGGACGTGGAGAACTCGACATTCTGGTGTCCACTTCTGTGGTAGAGGTGGGCATCGATGTCCCCAATGCCACGGTCATGCTGGTAGACGGGGCCGACCGTTTTGGCCTGGCCCAGTTGCACCAGTTCCGTGGCCGGGTGGGACGGGGCGAACACCAGTCCTATTGCCTGTTGCTGGCCGAATCGCCCTCCGAGGGGGGTCAGGAACGATTGCAGACTATCGAGAGCACTCACGACGGCTTTGCCCTGGCCGAGAAGGACCTGGAGCTTAGAGGCCCTGGCGAGTTTTTTGGCCTGCGACAGAGCGGTCTGCCCGACCTCAAGATGGCCCGCCTGAGCGATATGACAACTCTGGAACAGGCCCGCGCCGAAGCTTTGACCCTCTTCGAACAGGACCCGCAGTTGAGCGCTGAGGAACATCGGCTTCTAGGCAGGAAGGTGGCTGAGTTCTGGCGAGGCCAGGGCGATTTGAGCTAAGTTGGAAGAAACCTGGTTTCTAAAGGAGGTTTTTCTGGATGAACATCGCCGTCTACCCCGGCACGTTTGATCCGGCGCACTATGGGCACCTGGACATCGCCGGCCGGGCGGCCACGATATTCGATCACCTGATTGTGGCTGTTTATGATCGTCCTCTCAAGAATCTTCTGTTTTCTGTCGATGAACGTCTGAACATGATGCGAACGGCTTTGCAAGATATCCCTAACGTTAGCGTAGAGAGCTATGGCGGCCTCACGGTGGAATATGTTCGTCAAAAAGGAGCACGCGTTATTATCAGAGGGCTCAGGATAGCCTACGATTTCGAGCTGGAATATCAGATGGCTCTGACCAATAAGAAGCTGGCCCCGGAGGTGGAATCTTTCTGCCTGATGACCAGCCTGGATCACGCTTTTCTCAGTTCCAGCATCGTCAAAGAGGTGGCTATGGTAGGGGGCTGCGTGGAAAAAATGGTACCGCCTCACGTGGTGGTGGCTCTCAAACGTAAGTTCGAGAAGTTGGGAGAAGACGGAGGCGGTAAGGTGCAACTCATCTCTCTGCGAGATTGACCCTGAAAGGGGGTGGTGGAAATAGATATACTGCATCTGGTGGATCGATTGGAAGCCCTGTATAACGACAGTTGGCAGATACCCTGGACCTCCAACGTGATGATCGATGGCGACGCATATCTGGACCTCATCGATCAGATGCGCATTTCCATCCCGGAGGAAGTCAGGCAGGCCACTCGGGTTCAGCGGGAAAGAGAGCGGATTATTGCCCAGGCCCACGAAGAAGCGGAGCGTATTGTGGCCCTGGCCCGCGATCAGGCCACCAACCTGATAAATGAACACGATGTGTTGCAGGCCGCGGAGGCGCGGAGCGACACTATCATCGAACGCGCCAGACGCGAGGCGGACGAGATTAAAGCTGACGCCGATGAATACGTCATTGAGGTCTTGAGCGAATTGGAGGAACAGCTCGGCGCCTTTTTGGGCACGGTGCGTAATGGGCTCCTGACTCTGCAAGAGAGAAGGCAACAGGCTCAAGACACTCCAGAGCAAGAGGGAGAGGAAGCCCTTGAGCAGCCGTGATCTGTCCGGGAAGCTATGGCTTTTAGTGACTCTCTGGAGGAATAATGACCGCTAACACGTGGACCGAGTGGAAAGAAACCGTGCTGGATCCGTTGCTGCGCCCTCCCAAAGAGGGAGGCCAGGCCCTGGAGACGCTTCTGGCCCAGGAAAAGGTTGACTTGGCGCTCCTGAGCGCCGACGTGGACCGCACCCAGGATTACGTCTTTGAGTCGGAACGCCTGCCCGAGATCCGGGGGGGCAGTATGCTCCTGACCGAGCTGAACGAAGACGAGCCAGAACCAAACGACGACGAGGACAAGCCGCCCCAAAATATCAGGAGCATTTTCAAAAAACACTGTCTTCCCCAGGAATGCATCGTTTACGCCAGAGGTGGGAGCCTGCTGGCTCTCGTGCCCGATTCTGTAGCCAGAGACTTGCGGAAAGACATCGAGGCCCTTTACCCGGCCCGCACGGGAGCGGTAACCATCACCTGCGTCTGGGAGAAGGTCAGCCCCAATGAAGTGATCGAAGGCTACAAGGCCAAAGCCGACGCCTCCGATTACGAAAAGCTGCTGGCTCTGCGGGAAAGCCTCAGCGACGCAGAATGGCGACGACTGGCCGATTATTACCACCGCGACGGGCAAGAGGGCGATGAAATTACGAGGGAAGAATTTCAAGACCGCAGGAATTTCGGCCAGATGCGCCGTCTGCTGGAGGTCAGGCTGCGCCGTGAGAAACAG
>DAOULT010000136.1:0-2439 GCA_034417895.1 Anaerolineae bacterium
GTGGTCCTTGAAGCGGCCCGTGTCGATGACTGAGAGGAAGTCCCAACCCAGCTCGCTTTTGGTACGGGCGTTGAAAACGAAGGGCGCTACCGCCTCCCCTAAGGCTCTAACCAGGAAGCTGGTCAACCCGGCGCCCACGCCCGTAGCATCGACCACCAGGTAACGAGCTTTCCAGACGTTGACGGCCAGATCGACCAGGGTGGCGTAAAGCTGAACGTGCGGGACGCCAACCCATTCCCGCCGATTGACCACGCGGTAGGTGGGGAAACCGATGAGGGGATCGTCACAACTGCTCAGATCGACCTCCACGATGGTCAGGGCCGTAGAATCGCGGCGACGATTGAACGTCCCGATGCCCGTCTCGTCCTCCCCGGCCACGTCCAGGAGGAGGGCGTATATCCTGCCCTCCTGGGCCTCTGGCTGGCGGTCGTGTGCGCCGCGCATCTGGGCCTGGCGGTGCTCTGGGAACATCCCTCCTTCGGCGTCGATCTCTTCCAGAAAGTACTGAGTCTTGATCAGGGGATGGTGACGGCCTAAGCGCTGGATCTGCCTTTCGACGTAGAGCTTGTAATCCGCGTTCTCTTCGGCCACCTGCTCCCAGGGGACGACGAAAACGCGCTGGAGGCCGTCCTGAGCCTCCAGGGTGTGGAGGTGTCGGACGACTTTAGCCAGCAGGGTGCGAGAAGTCCAGGCCGTGCCGTAGAAAACGGTGGTGGCGTTGGTGCTGGCCGCCATGGGCGCGAAGTCACGATACCACTTCTCCTCGTCTACGTCCTGGGCCTCGTCGCATTCCAGCAGGAGGCTGGCCGTCTGCCCTACCACGTTGGCCGTGGGCTGCGCGGACAGGAAGACACAACGCGCCTCCCCCACGCTCAGGATGTGACCTCCTTCACCTCCACTACTCTCCCAAAAGTGCCTGTTCCAGGGGTTGGAGAGAACGGACTTCAGGCGCATCCTGGACACAATGGCCTGCGGACGGAAGGTGGGGGTGGCTTTGACGATCTGGCCGCCTACGAAGCCAAACAGATTCATCAAGTAGCACTCCAGGTGGGCGCTAAGCTCGTTCTTGCCCGCCTGGCGAGCCATCATCACGGCGAAGGTCAGGCCCTTACGCCTGATAACACTATCTACGATGGCCCGCGCCGCATGAAGCTGATAGCGACGCAGAGGACGATCTATGACAAAGCGGCTGAAATGAGCGATGTCTAAAAGGATGTCTGTTATCAGGTTTCTAGTGATGGCTTGAGGTAGTTTCATTAGATATTGTCCCTCTGAGATTGTCTCTCCAGTCCGATATTTGAATTAGAAAAAGCGGTGGAAACAAATATTGGCTCAGTTCTCCCGTTCATTCTCCTGCTGGGCCGTTTGTTCATTCTCCCAGTCGCGCCAGACGTCCTCCAGGACATCTTTGAGTCCGGGGGCTGCTTTTTTAGTCTCAAGTAGTTTAATAACCTGGCGCAGGCCGTAGAAGAAAGCATGGGACAGCCTGGCAATGAGGGCATAGTCTGGGTCGGGAGAGGAGGTAAGGTCTTTTGCGCAAGAGGCGATGTACATGATGAAGGCCCGCGCCAGTCTCAGCTCAGCGTCCATGTCCGTATTCTCGTCGCAAGACTGTTTCATATACTCTTCGACCTTTTCGGCCATGACCCTGGAGTAGAGGCCATGCTTCAGGGCGTTGAGGTTGCCTTGCTTCGCACCTCTACCGGGAATACCGCCGGGCCTGTGGGCTGAACAGTAATCCACTCCATGCATGGCCCAGGCCCGGCAGCCGGGCTTGCTACAACGGCGTTTCTGAGGTTTTTTGGACATAACTCTATCGTATCCTCGTGTTTACTCGTGAATGCAGGGACAGGCTCAGCTCTGCCTGGTATCATCGTCTATAACCTGACGGGCGACGTGATAGGCGACGAAGTAAAAGAGCACTCGATAAAGGGCGACCAGCAAGGCCCTGACCAGGACGGTCAGGCCCCCCGATAGAAATTGGATGTGAGTAATCATGTTCAAGCTCCTGTAGTATATTTTTGGGGATCGTGACTCGATGGTGATGTCACAATCGTGACATCATTATACCACAACTGTGACCATTTGTCAAGAGTAGTTGACATAACTAACCTTAAAATTGTCACAATAGTGGTCAAAAAAGTCACTTTGGTATTCACAAAAATTGTTTTCTGTGGTATAATACAGGTGGGAGGTTTAGGGAAGAGGCCGGGCGCTTCCTGAATGCCTGGTACTTCGCCCCCTGGTCTGGCGCGCAGTATCCGCCGTAAAGCAATCTGGGAAAGGAGGATGGCAATGTCTTTAGGGACCACGATACGTGAGTTGCGTCAACAAAAGGGATGGACACAAACCCAACTGGCGACCCACGCGGGGGTAGGGCGGTCCTACATCAGCATGTTGGAAAACGACGAGCGCCCCAACGTTTCGGCCAGGATTGTG
>DAOULT010000137.1:0-12705 GCA_034417895.1 Anaerolineae bacterium
GGCTTCGGTGTGGCTGTTCTATCCCTACGTGGACGTGGCGATGAAAGACGTCAGAGAGACGCTCAGGGAGAAACTGCCTCTGGAGTGAAACCACGAAGCAGGCAAAGAAAGCTTCGTGTTCTTCGTGGCCTTTGTGGTTTATAGTTATCGAGGACCGATGGCAGAGAGGTTAAAAGGCAGAGTCATAAAGGAAGGAAAAGCGCGGGGGATAGCCCTCGTGTCGCCGGAGCCTATCGGCTTCCTGGGCGGGGTCGATCCGGAGACGGGCATCGTGGTGGAACGGGGACACCCCCTGGAAGGTCGGTCCGTGGCCGGGCGCATTCTGGTCTTCCCTACGGGCAAAGGCAGCACGGTGGGGTCGTACACCCTCTACCGTCTGGCCCGGAACGGGCTGGCTCCGGCCGGCATGGTCAACGCGCAGAGCGAAGCCATCGTGGCCGTGGGAGCGATCATAGCCGACATCCCTATGGTGGATAAGATCGACCTGAGCCGCTTCGAAAATGGGCAGCCGGTGAGCATTGAGGGGGATATCGTGGAGATAGAACAGACTGCGAATGAGGGTTGAATTAGATTTATGGACGCGACCGAGCTGGTTTTCCTGAAGCTGGGCGGATCGGTGATCACCCACAAAGACCAGGAGGCCAGAGCAGCCAGAGAGGTTATCGAGCAGGCGGCCTCAGAGATCGGCCAGGCCCTGGCGGATAGGCCCCATTTGCGGCTGGTGGTGGGCCACGGCAGCGGCTCTTTTGGTCACTTCGTAGCCAGGAAGTACGGCACCCACCAGGGTATCCGCCGCCAGGCCGGTTGGCAGGGCTACGTGCAGACGGGCGCGGCCGCGGCTCGCCTCAATCGCCTGGTGACGGATATTTTTATAGACCAGAACGTGCCCGTCGTCTCCATTCAGCCTTCGGCCTCGGCTTTATGTCGGGGCGGGGAACTGGTGCACCTGGAAACAGTCCCCATAGAGCAAGCGCTGGCTCACAAACTGGCGCCCCTGGTGTACGGCGACGTAGCCTTTGACCAGCTTCAGGGCTGCGCCATCATTTCCACCGAGCAGATATTTGCCTACCTGGCCCACAGGCTGAAACCAGAGCGCATCATCCTGGCGGGCATGGTGGAAGGAGTCTTCAGCCGCGATCCCCTGAACGACCCCGAAGCGCGTCTGTTCAAAGAGATCACCCCGGCCAACATCGACCAGGTGCGGGACAAGCTCTCCGGTTCGCACGGCGTAGACGTAACGGGCGGAATGCTGACCAAGGTGCAGCTTATGTACGAACTGGTGTGCCGCCAGCCCTCCCTCCAGGTACGCCTCATTTCGGGCCAGAGAGCGGGGCTGATAAGGGCCGTTCTCTCCGATCGGAACTTCGAGGCCGGCACGCTTATCCACGGCGGTCACTTGTAGGTCTCTATGAAGCGACGAAAAGAGCGGTCGTAAGTGCGTTCCACCTCATCTGGGAAGACGCAGGCCGGTAGCTCGTTATAACGAAGATGATAGGCAATGCACTCGCAGCATATACCCTTACGCGGGCAGGGTTCGTAGGTACAATTACAATGAGCCAGGTTAGTTTTTTCTTTGCATTCTGCCATAATAGATTTGTTTCCTCCTCACAGCAGTTATTAAGATCACAGAGGACGCAGAGAAGAGCCTCTGTGATCTCTGTGTCCTCTGTGGCTTACAGATTTGCCTGTAGAAAGTGAAAGATGGATAAGATACCCATCGTTTTGGCTTCCGCTTCGCCGCGTCGCAGGCGGCTTTTGGCCCTGCTGGATATACGATTCACCACGGCCAGCGCCGACGTTGACGAGCGGCTCCAGGACAACGAAAGCCCACGGTCAATCGTCCGGCGTCTCAGCCAGGCCAAAGCCCAGGCCGTGGCTCACACTCATAAGGCGGCTTTGATCGTTGCCGCCGATACCATCGTGGTGTTAGAGGGTTGCATCCTGGGCAAACCGACCGATCCAGACCAGGCTGTGACCATCCTCAAGCGTCTGCGCGGCCGAGCGCATACGGTATACAGCGGCCTGGTGGTGCTCGATTCTGGGTCAGGTCACGTGGTGAGCGCCTTGGCGGAGACGACGGTGTGGATGCGGGCCTACCACGAGGCGGAGATCGAGCGTTACGTAGCCAGCGGCGACCCCCTGGACAAAGCCGGGGCTTACGCCATTCAGCACCCCCAATTCGCTCCTGTAGCCAGGGTAGAGGGCTGTTACGCCAGCGTGATGGGTCTCCCCTTATGTCACCTTCACCGGGCGCTGCTAAAGATGGGCCTTTCTCTGCCTCACAACCCCATCCGCGCCTGCCAGAGCTTCACGGGTCACAGGTGCGTCATAGGTAAAGCTAGCGGGCCGCAGACCTGAAAGGGCCTCACTTCGCCAGGAAGAAGCAGTAGGTATATTGAGTGTCTCCCAGCAAACCCCATTCCCCCCCGAAAGGATCGAAATCAGGGCTATCTGGTCTGATCACCACCTTCATGGTGCCGGGATCGAGGCGGATAAGCTGCTGTGGTCGTCCTTCGGGACAGGATTCGGGGCCAGCGCCCTGGTAGACGGCGCACTCGGCGCAGGCTGTGACGTTGATCGAGATCAGAGTTGGTTGTCCGAGCAGGACGGTCAGAGGGTAAGGCGTATCATTCACGACGGTAAGCACCGCCTTACCGCCGGCTGAGGTGGGGCCCACTTCCCAGGGCGGCGACAACTGGTTATATTCGCCGGCCATGATCGCTTCGATCTCGGCCTCTACCGCGGCCAGCGTAGGGGTGACCGGGAGGGGAGTATCCGTCACCTGGGGGAGGGGAGTAGATGGGACCTCGGTGACAATCGGTAGAGAATCGATCGGGACGTTGAGATCAACGTACTGGGCCGCCACCCACCCCTCACCCTGCTCGGTGCTCACCTTTAGCCAGTCTCCTGTCTCGTTGCGGCCCGTAGCTTTCACCTCGCTGCCCAGGGGCAGGCTTCCTATTAACTCCTTTTCCAACCCGGGGCCGCTTCTAAGATTCAAGCTCGGCTCAGCGTTCACTATCCCTTTAGGCTCGGAGACGGGGGTGAAAGTAAAGGTCGGCAAAGGGACAAGGGTGGGGGTGTTGGTCGGGGGCACGGTAGTGGGCGTGGGAGGGGTGGCCTCGGTCACGTTTTCTTCTGTTTGCTCTTCCGTGGGCTCCTCGGCAGGTTTTTCTGCTGCTTCCTCCGTCTCTCCCTCTGGCGGTGGCGAGACCGCTGCTTCGGCCAGGGGTGAAGCCGGGGGGAGGGGCGTAGGGGTCATTATTCCTCCGCAGCCCACCGGAGCTACGACAATACAGGCGAGGATAACAACAGACACCAGTTTTCTCACCAGCATCCTCCTTAAAAGATAAGTAAAACCCCAAGAAAAGGCCGACGGACCTGGGAACTTTGCTGACCCCAGAGGGCCATCGGCAGAGCAGAACGCAGGCATTATATCACAAGGGGTAGGGAGATGTCAAACAAAGCCGGGAGGCGATTTCATAACTTTACTCGCTCTCTCTCAACTCCTCCAGATGTTTCTTGGCCTGAGCCTGCCATTCTGAGTTGTCGCTTAACTCCAGGAAACGTTGGAAGGCCTCGATAGCCTGCTCCTTCTCGCCCTTAAGCTTATAGGCGGTTCCCAGGCCGAGATAGGCCTCGGCCAGGGCGGGATTCAACTCCAGGACTTTTTCAAACTCGGCGATGGCCTCATCCAGCCGGCCAAGTTGTACGTAGGCCCCGCCCAGGTTATAGTGGATCTCGGCGTCATCAGGAGCCAGGGCCAGCGCTTTCTCAAACTGTTCCACGGCTGCCTGCGGTTGGCCCTGCTGATAATAGACGACGCCCAAATTGGAATAGGCATCGGCGTTGTTCGGATCAAGCTTCAAAGCCTTTTTGAACTCTTGCGCGGCCTCGTCCAGGCGATTTGCCTGAGCATAGGTATTGCCCAGCCGGAAGTGAGCCTCAACCGAATCGGGATTGAGCTTAACGGCCGCTTCAAATTCGGTGACCGCCTGTTCCACCTTGCCTTCTTCCAGATAGCCGTTCCCGGCCTCAATGTGGGCCTGAGCTTCGGCCGGCGAAACCCGGCTATCACACCCTGCCCCACAAAAAAACAGCAGCGAAGAGATCAGCCCCACGATTATTATGTGCTTCATGTTTGACCCCCATTCACTTTTTGTAATCTAGAAGCATCACCTGCGTCTCTTCGGGCAGGGTGCTTTTGGTAACTTTCAGGCTATCTTGAGGAGCAAGCTTCTTCAGCCCCATCTCTTTCAGGAACTTATGCACCCCATCCAGTTTGAGGTCCAGGGCCGGGGTCTTGTAATGCATGGGGATGACCAGGCGCGGTTCCAACAGGCTGACTATCTCCGCCGCTTGAGCGGCATTGATGGTATGCACCGCTCCCACGGGGATGAGCAGCACGTCCGCCTCGCTCAAAACTTCGATCTGAGACTGGGTCGGCACGTGGCCCAGATCGCCCAGATGGCAGATGGTCAGATCATCGAACTCGAACAGAAAGGCGGTGTTTTTTCCCTGGTCCCCGCCCTCTCTGGCGTCGTGGAAAGTGGGGATACCAGTGATAAACACGCCCCGCACCTCGTATTCGCCGGGGCCGTCGATGATCTTGGGTTGGCCTTTGATCCCCTTCACGTGGTTGTGATTGGCGTGATGGTGACTGACAGTGACCACGTCGGCCTGCATACGAGGCAGGGAGTAGCCCGTGCTCTTATCGTGAGGATCGGTCACAATAGTTATATTTCTATCTCTAAGCCTGAAACAGGCCAGTCCATACCAGACGATTTCCATATTATTATGAGGATACCTCCCCAGACGGTGGCTTTTAATTATACACCAAATGGTCAAAAAAGAGCAAACGCAGCGATGCCGGCATCCGTGGCTACCTGGGAAGCTCAAGGCTCGCTTTTTTCCTCTTCACCTCTCAGGAAATCCAGCGCCTCTTTCGGGCGGTGGGGACGAACGCTGAAATGTTCGACGAATCTGAAAGTCGTTTCTCGCAGCTCTCTTTCCACCGTCAAGTGATAGACCATCTCTCCGTTCAAAGCGGTCTGTTCCAGCACCCCTAACAACACCAGGTCCCTTAACTCCGGCAAAACAATCTTGAGACTGCGCCCGATACGTTGCGCCACACCCACCGCCGTGTCTCTGGTGTAGGGATTCTGACCGAAGAAAACGACAATATCCCACTTCACCGCACTGTTAACGCAGCGCCTGACGAAAGCCAGCAGGGCGATATCGATCTCATGCTCCATAACTATGGACTCCATTCCGATTTTTGTTAGTTCACCGTCTCGCGCCTCAGAATCGCCCCCACTTTAAGGGCGAACTCTCTATGGTCTGGTCTAGTCGCACAATAGCTCAAATGGGCAGGACAGCGACAATCGGAGGAGCCGAAACCGGGAACGGGCACAGCCTCCTCAGCCATCTCCCTCGCCCCGGTGGCCCACAGGCATTCCAACCTTTCCTGGCCGACGGCGTTCCAGATTTCGAGCAGACGACCGTGTTCCAGCAGGTAATCGACGTGCCAGTGGGGTCGCTTGTCCACACGACGATGGCGGGCCAGACGGGCAGGCAGGCCACCGCTCCCCAGAGCACTACCCACGTAGAGATAATAACCGGCCGGAAAAAGGAAAGTTCCCAGCCTGCCCACGGTAATCTCTTTACCACTTCTCAGTTGGATAACCAGAATATAGGTGCCTTTGGCTGGCATCCGTCCATTAACCGTTATAACGAATGTCACCCCCAGAAGAGGATGTTTGCGCCTTTTCCCCCAGGACGCTTGAGCTTGCCTTTAGTTTACCACTATTATGGAGCAAAAGCAAGTATTATAGGGCGATTGCCTTCATCCGGTTCTGCGCTTGCGTTCCCTGAAAACGGCCCACAATAGGGCCTGAGTGGAGCGAAAGCCCCCCTAAAACCCCGATTTTTTAGACACCCCGCCCCGGTCTCGATATCCCCAGGCATAAAACAAGCCCCCTCTCGCTTTCCAGAAGGCGCAGAGGGGGCTTATTAATTTCCCACACCCATAAACGCTGCTCTTGGAGTTGAACCCATCATCATTGAGGCCCAGAATCAGAGGTACATCCTTGACTGACAAAGCTCTTATCAACTCTCCCTGATGGTCAGGCCCATAGTTTTCAGGGCATACTGGAAGCCACTTTGCAGGTTGGCGAGGGTGACCAGCTTCAAGAGATCTATGTCGAGCTGTACCATGGTCCGCGCCACCTCTGGCCGAATACCTGTCAGGATCACTTTTGAGCCAAGCAGGCCAGCCGCCGAAGCCACCTGGAGGAGATATTGGGCTACTCTGGTGTCCACCATCGGCACCCCGGTGATGTCGATAATGAGCACCTCCGCTTCATAGACCTGGATTGCTTCCAGAGCTTCTTCCATAATCCGCTGGGCGCGATGAGTGTCTATCTGGCCGATAAGGGGCAGGATCAGGATGCCCCTGTGGATAGGGACAACGGGCGTGGAGAGTTGGCGCACGGTCTCCAGAAGCCGGCTTTGGGCTTCGTGAGCGGCCTCCAGTTCCTTCAGGCGATGCTGAAGCTCCAGGGTCCGTTCCGTCACCTGTCGTTCCAGGTTGGCTTTGGCCTCTTCCAGGGCCTGGGTCTTTTCCTCGTTCTGCCGATTGGCTTCGGAGAGGTCATCGATCATCATCTCCAGACCAGCCGCCAGCAGATTGAAGTTATCCTGCTCGTCGCCGATGACGGGCCGCTTGGACAGGTCCCCCATAGCAATATTGAGCGCGATGTCCGTCAATTCCTCCAGACGTTCGTCTACGTATTGCTTATAGCGTTCCAGGTCGGCCATTACAAATCTTCTCCTCGCACGTAGGCCAGCGCCTCTTCTTGATCACGAAAGAAGCGGAGGTCGGTTTTGCCTATGAGTTTGTTGATGAAGGTGGTAAGAGCAGCAACGTAGGGGCCGACGCCTACCACCCCCACCCGGCCTGCGTTTGGGTGATCGTTCAGCTCAGCCATGACGCGGCGCGCTTGGGAAGACATTTTCTTTATCTCACGGCAATCCACAAAAGTGCTGACCGTCCCTGTCGCCTGTTCGAGGTATTGGAGGCACATCTGCTTGTACTCCGCGGCCTCTTCGTCGCTCATATATCCCGACAATCGCGAGTATAGGACGCCATCTTCTCCCATTTTGACTTCGTAACCCATTTTGACCTCCTCGTTTCAATAGTAGTTCACCACGCTTGACCCTTGGGACCACCCCCACAAAGTAGTATAAGTCGAGGTGCAGCTTTACCTCCTTAAAGCAGTAACAAAGCAGTAACTATTGAAAACAGCCGCTTCCCCTCTGGGGAGCACTGTAAAAGGGGCTTTATTTGACAGCTACAATCAAAGGGAAGGGAGGGGAAATCTCCAGAACTTCTATCTCTTTGAACCCGATCTCAGTAAGCCACTGGCGGCACTCGGCTGCGGTTAAAGCATTCCCATGAGTGGCCCCGGCCGTCAAAGAGACAGCCAGGATCAGGGAAAAAGAGTCTTCTTTCCGCTCATCGTCCGAGATTATGTCGGCCACAACCAGCTTGCCGCCCTTCTTCAGAGCGCGGTAGGCTTTGGCCATCAGGTCTTGGGAGGCTTCCGCGCCTTCCGTGCAGCAAACGTAACCGACCATGACTAGGTCGTATTTCTCCTGGCCGAAGTCCAACTGGCGCAGATTGCCGGGCATGTAGCTGAATTGCTTTTCCAGACCCATTTCTGCCACGTGCTTTTTCATGACCTCGTCCAGGATTTTGGGCCAGTCTATGGCCATGACCCTGGAGGTCGGATCCAGGGAGGCGAAGCCCAATCCCCAGACGCCCGAACCAGCGGCCACGTCCAGAATCTCCAACCCGCGCCAGGTTTCGCCGAGGCCCAAATGTCGCCCCAGTAACAGGGCCGTCTCGTAGCTGAAGCCAAAGATGGCGTCCACCATGTGGATGAAGAACTCCGGGCCGACCTCTTGCTCATCGGCAGCCACGTGGGGCTGACCTGTTTTAATCACCTGGGTTAAATTCGCCACTGGCTCCCATAGCAACTGTAGTTGCTCGAAGAAGCCTCCCTGGTAGGCGGGTTTGCCTTTGACCAGAAAGGTTTCGGACACGGGGACGAGGCTGTATCTCCCCTCACTTTTGGACAGGTAACCCATCGAACACAGCCCATCTAACAGGATTCGCAGTCTTTCCGGGTCAACCTCCAGGGCAGTCGTCAGTTCCTCAACCCTATCTCGGCCATCGGCAATGTGGGTGAAAATCTCCAGTTCGATGGCGGTGTCTAGCGCCCTGGTTCTGACGAAATTGTAGAAATCGATGAAAATGCTCGCGGGGGTAATTGGGGATTGCATAATTCTCCTCCTTATGCAGTTTGTTCATTTTTTACGTAGACCTGGTTTATCGGCTCTCCATACAGAAATGTGGGTATAGACTAATCATCTGCCTCCTTATTTATTGTTTTTATTGAACAAAAACCTGGATGGGGAAAAGGATTTCCACACCAAGTTCGCTGTGTATATGTGGCACATTCTCGGATTGCTCAAAGCGTTTATGATCTCTTGGTGGCACATATTTCGCCCGTAGTGTCTTAGTGGGGAATATTGTAACATCAAATAAAAATTTTGTCAAACATTGGCGCTTTGTCCCCCCTTCCGGTAATAATGGGGTATTTATTACCTTATTATCCCTAACTTTCTTGAAAAAAATAAAGTTAATTAACCTCTACGTTTATTCTGTGCATTTTGCTACCTGAGGTGTCATCAGTTTGCCAGGCAACGGTCAGCCTTACCTGGCAAAACCTGGATAAGCCTGGTAAAGTCCGGCCTCGAAGCGGTGGACGCTCTGCTCTGGTCGGCGGCGCAAAACAAACCCCCTCTCGCTTTCCAAGGAAGCGGAGGGGGCTTCTTAACTTCCCCGCCTGTGATGCTACTCTCAGGGGGCGTAGTACTAATAGGGCGTCCAGTAACCGCCGGTTTGGGCGGGGTAATACGGGTAATGGGCATAGGCAGGATATCCATAATAGGAACAACCTGGTGCATAGCCCCCGTAAGGCGGGTAATAATGGTGAGGGGGTTGGTACCTTGGTTGGTCCTTACCACAGGGATAGGACGGATAGTACCCGCCATCCGGGATGAAGAGCCTCTGCCCGACGTACAATTCGCTGGGGCTCCAGATGCCATTGAGGTCGGCGATAAGCCAGGGATCTGCGCCGTAAAGCCGCCCGATGTAGAACAAGGTTTCTCCCCGCTTGACCACGTGCCAGAGGGGACCATCGGCTGGCGGAGCGGCGTCTGCGACTTCGGCAGTCAACAACCATTGACCCGCCAGCAGGCAGATGAGCAAAAAAAAGGCAACGGGCCAGGAAGTCCTGTTCATTGTTTGCCTCCTTTAACCAGGATCAGAACCTTTCAACCACAAAGAACACAAAGAGTGTAAAACCTTCGTGTTCTTCGTGCTCTTTGTGGTTATAGCTGAGGAGGGGGTTGCCCTCATTTTCCCTTTCCGTCTCAAGGTTGTTTTCAGGCCCCCCCACACCATCTGTTGTTTTTTACTCAAGGTATGCACAGCGTGGTGCCGGCATAAATGTAGTTGAGATTGTAGATGCCGTTGGCCTGGGCGATGGCCCAGGGGGTGGTCCCATACCAGAGAGCGATGCGGTACAGGTTATCACCGTATCGCACAGTATGATAGGCCCGGCACCATCCCGGCCCGGGCTGTGGCCCCGGCGGCCATGAGGCGGCGGGAATCCACAGCCGCCAGCCGGCCTGGATGTAGTTGGGATTGACCAGACCGTTAGCGCGGGCGATGGCCCAGGGGTTGACCCCATACAACCGCCCGATGGAGAATAGGGTCTGACCCCGACTGACCGTGTGCCAGAAACCTCCTGAGGCCGCAGGAGCAGCGCTGGCTGCCATCGGCAGAACCACCAATTGCAGAACCATGATGGTTAACAAAATTACCATCACTTTCCGTCGAAGGAAAATTTTCATGTTTTGACCCTCCTTTTCTTTTTGTATATCGACGGCGTAAGAATCTGCGCTCTAGGTAAGCGAGCGGTATATGTATTATACAACATGTGGGCAAAAATAGCAAGCCTCGTTTGACATAAATTACCAAAATGCCACTCAAAAGAGAGGACCTGACTTGCGTTCTGACCTTAGCTTACCATAACTGGGATAAATCAGGGGTTGAGGGATGGTGAAGAATTGGTGAAGAATTGGTGGAGAGGGGAGAAACTTTTTCAGCGCTTTGGGGTTATATTATATTAGCATACGCTATCGCTCAAGAGCTTATCGGAGGAACCGGCGAGAACGGTGGAGAGTTCGCCCTCCTCGGATTGTCCGATAATCTCTTCAGCGGCTATAAAAAAAGGAGTTTTGAGTAAAATGAAGATTCGTTTCGTCGAAACAAAACCGCCTGGTCTTAACGTCTATGACCAGACCCGTCTGCCTCGTCTGGGGTTGCCTCTCCTCGGTCGCCTGCTGCATGAACGGGGCCATGATGTTCGCATCTACGTCGAAGTGCTGGCCCCTATCGATTTTGGCGCTCTGGAGAAGGCTGATCTGGTAGGATTCTCTACCACCACCGCTACCACTCCGGCGGCTTATGACATCGCGGACAGGCTCCGCCAGGCGGGGATCCCCACCGTGATCGGAGGCCCCCACGCCACTTTTCTGCCCGACGAGGGCCTGGACCACTGCGACTACGTGGTGCGAGGAGAAGGACAGGTCACCGCCCTGGAGTTGGTAGAAGCCCTGGAGCGAGGTGAGGGCTTCGATGAGATTCTGGGGCTGTCCTACCACGACGCTCAGGGCCGTAAGGTCCACAATCCGCCCCGACCAGCCTGCGCTCAGGAAGAGTTCGCTGCCCTCCCTGCCCCCGATCTGACCCTCATCGAAGGCCACGAGAACATATCTGTTTTTCCCGTCATGACCCAATGGGGTTGCCCTTTCAACTGCGATTTTTGCAGCGTGATCGAGATGTTCGGTCGCCGGGTGCGCCATCGTTCCATTGAGGACGTGTTGGCCGATCTGGAGAAAAATCCAGGGAAACGTGTTTTCTTCTACGACGACAATTTCGTGGTCAATAAAAAGCGCACGGCCAAGCTGTTACAGGCCATGATCGAACGGGGGCTGACTCCCCCCTGGGGTGCTCAGGTGCGAGCGGAGATGGTCTACAAAAGTAAGCGCAACAAGGAGATAGACCACGAATTTTTGGCCCTGATGCAACAATCCGGTTGCATGGCCGTATATTGCGGCTTCGAGTCGGTGAACCCGGCCACCCTGGAGGCTTATAACAAAAAGCAGAGCGTCCAGACTGTAGAGGATAGCATTGAAGCTTTTCACCAATATGGCATACACGTGCACGGCATGTTTGTGCTAGGCTCTGATGAGGACAAATTGGACACCCCACTTCAGACGGTGGATTTCGCCCTCAAGCACAAGATCGATACCGTCCAGTTCTTGATCCTGACCCCTTGTCCCGGCACCCCTTACTTCAGGCGCATAGAAGAGGAAGGACGCATTCTTTCCTACGACTGGCGATTGTACGACGGCCACCATGCCCTGGTGCAACCGGCCAAGATAAGCCCCTACGATCTACAGGTAGAGACCTACAAGGCCATGATGCGTTTCTATTCTAACTGGCAGTTCATCAAGCTGTTGACCGTCAGAGCCTTCCAAAGTCTGCCCTATCTGGCTTGGCTGACGCTGCGAGAATACCGCTTCGGCCTCCAGTTGCCCCGCATCGCCGTGCTGTCCATGATCCCCCAGAAACGGGAGCAAATAGCCAAAATCGCGCAGGAGACCCTGAGCAGTCGGAGCCGACAGATGCTGGAAAGAAGATTCCTGGTCCCCGTCTTGCGTAAGTACGGCCACGACCAGTTGCAGAAATGGGCCAACCAGACCCACTCTCTGACCCATCTGGAGCGCATCAAGAACATTTTGCCTGCCCGCTCGCGCAGTTCTACCAGGGCTATCTGAGGACCGTGATCCGGGTGCCTGGCGCTTTGGAAGCAGATATGACCGCCGACCCTTCGGGTTTCTAAAACCCAAAGGGTCGGCGGTCACACGCCCCGCTGAACCCCAATCGGAAGAAACCAGGTTTTTGTAAAAAACCTGGTTTCTAGAGGTGCCTGACACGCTATAAAGTACCCTGCTTGACAAACTCCCTTATAGTGACTATAATGTAAACATGGAGAACAAAAATATGCAACAGTGGTTGCAGGAGTTGGTTGAGCAGTTGGGTACCACCCAGGCCGGTCTGGCTAAGAAGGTAGGGCGCAGTCATACTTCCGTCTACCGCTGGGTCAGCGGCGAAATTGTCCCCGATCCCGATTCTTGTCGGCGACTGGCGCGCGTGGCCGGGGTCAGCGAGGATTACGTCCTCAAATTGGCCGGACATCGGACCGGCAAAGAGGAACCTATCCCCCCTCGCCTGGCCTATGTGGTGGAACGGGTTCAGGCCATGCCCCTGCCCATGCAGGAAGTCGTGACCGATGCCATAGTCGAGGTTGTGGAGGCTTTCTCTCGACTGCAAGAAGAGGGCGCCAGGTCCACCATCCCTGACTAATCTCACCACCGCGATTACGATGGGTTCGTAGTGGCGACCGTAGTTGCTCCCTGCCGACGGCCCAGGGGCGCTAAAGAGCACTCCAAAGTATTTTCAAGCAGCCAGACCGGGACTTCGAGTCCCAGGCTGCCGGCTGGAGG
>DAOULT010000138.1:0-37731 GCA_034417895.1 Anaerolineae bacterium
CACCTTCCCGATCAGAGGCCGAAAGTCCTCCTCTCCCAGAGGGAACTTCTCCTCCAGCACGATCTCCACTCCCCCTAGCTTCTCGGCCCGCGCCTTGAAGCCTTCCACCAACGACACCCCAAAGTCGTTGTCCATCGTCAGGATGGCGATCTTTGTGGCCCCCAGGTTCTTGATAGCCAACTCGGCCCCCACCCCACCCTCGATCTCGGCCGGGGTGCCGACGCGGAAGATCTTGTCTCCGGCGGCGGTGACGTCCGGGTGAATGGCGTAGGCGGCTACCATGACCATGCCGGCGTCCTGGAAGACAGGGGCCGCCGCACGGGTGGAACTGGAGTACGAGCCGCTGACCGCCGCCACCACCTTGTCTTCCTCGATCAGCTTCTTGGCGATGCTGACGGCCTGGTCGGGCTTGACCGCATCGTCGTAGTACACCAACTCCAGGGGATGACCGTTAACGCCCCCGGCCTGGTTGATGAACTGGACGGCCAACTGGGCGGCGTGCAGGGCGCTGGTGCCGTCCGCGGCGGCAAAGCCCGTCGTGGGGGAGAAAAAGCCGATCTTGTAGGGTTCTTCTTCGGCGCTTGCCAGAGGCGCCACGCTCAACAGCAAGGCCACAACCATGACCAGCCAAACCAGTTGTCTTTTCATTTTTCTCTACCTCCTTTTATAGCCTCAATAATACTTTGCCAAGCTCTAAACGTTACTGAACGTTTATCTCTGAACCATCACCCCCTTTCGTCTGTCTCTGTCTGGGAGAAAATTGCAGAGCCATCACTCCTATCAACACCAGAGCCGCCCCCAGCAGTTGGAAAGTTTCCGGATTTTCTCCCAAAAAAATAAAAGCCCATAGCGCAGACAACAGCCCATCCAGAGTAGAGGTAATGCTGGCCTGGCTGGCCTCGATGTATTTCATGGAGGTGGTAAACAGAGCATAAGCCAACAAAGTAGAAAGCAAAGACAAAGCCAACAACGCACCCCAGGCGGGCAAAGGATAATCCACCTGTAGGAGAGCCAGCGGCGACCTCAGAATGAGCAGGAACAAAGCTCCAAACCCGAAGGCGTACAGCACCGCCGTCCAGGACTCGTATCTGACCAGCGCCTTTTTGCCCAGGATAGAGTACAGGGCGGTGCTCAAACCGGCTCCAAAGCCAAAAAGGGCGCCGTATAGGTTCAGGCTGAAGGCCTGAAGGTCGTACCCCTGAGCCACCAGGAAACAGCCGCCAAAAGTCAGGAGCAGAGCGATAACCTTAACGCGGGTGATCTTCTCGTGCAGGAACAGAGTCGCCAAGACGGTGACAATGGCCGGGTAGGTGTACAGCAGAATGATGGCCGTGGTAACGGTCGTCCAGCGGAGGGCGTAAAAATAGCAGCCATAGTTGAAAGTGACCCCGAACAGGCCATAAACGGCGAAGAAAGGGATATCTCTTACCTCGATACGCAACAGCTTGCGGTTGATTACGCTCAGGGCGAGGAACAGAGTGACAAAGGAAATAACGGCGCGAAAGGTAACTACCGTCAAAGGGTCAGCCCCGTAACGGTACAGGGTTTTGCCCAACACCCCCATCAGAGACCACAGCACCGCAGCACAAACCGCCAAAAAATAGCCCAACCAGTTATCTCCTCAACCAGCGATTTATCCAAGTATAGCACCCGGAAGCACGTTTGTCAATTGACAGAATGTTGGGGAGTGGAATCCGCTGACCGCTTGCCCTTACGCAGAAGTTGGAGTACAATAATAGTGAAGGACACAGATTTTTTTGCTCACTCAGGGCAGAGCGAACGTAAACACCGCCGCAAGGTCATCTCTTAAGGAATAACGAGAGGAGGCGGGAAATGACTGCGGAAGTAAAGGGGACGCAGAGCGCAGGCGTCAAGTACATTTTGTTGCTGGTGGTCATCGTCATGGCGGGCGTGGTGGTCAGCTACCTGTGGCCGAACATAGTGAATATAAGCCTCTCGGCTGCTTTCCTGGGGGCCATCATGGTCACCATCGACTGGATTCTGAAAGAGCAAAGGAGGAAATCTCCTGAGAAACCTCCTAACATCAGAGTGGGTGGGTCTGTAGAAGAGGGGCTTGATCCAAAGGACATCCTGGCCTGGGAATTTGAGTACGCCCGGACGACGGCCAGCGAGGCCATGCGAGATCGACATACGATGGTGAATTTCTACCTCATTATCGCTGGCGGGGTGATCTTCGGGGCCGGGCTGGTGGACAAGTTCATGCCCAAAGTAGGGGCCGGGGGACAGCCCAGGATCCCACCTTATACTTACGTGGGCACCATCTTGCTGTGGTTGGTGTGTATCACTGGCTGGCTCTATTTCTTGAAGCTGATCAGGCTGCGCCAGGGCTGGTGGGACAGCGCCCAGACCATGAATCGCATAAAGGACTTTTACCTCGAACATGCCAGGGACTTCTCCACCGAGGAACTGGTGCAGGCCTTCCGCTGGCGAACCGAAACCCTGCCCATCCCAGGGAAGAAATGGACGGTCTTCTTCTATTCCATGACTCTGATCGCCCTTCTCGACAGCTTGACTTTCGTGGTAGGGGGCGCCCTGCTCGATTTGAGGCCCCTCTTCCAACAACGCATCGCCCCGTTGATCATCGCTTCTCTCATCTTTTTCGGTCTGACCATGTTTTTCTTTCAAATCGTAATGTACGACGAGTTTCTGCGAGAGGAAGGCGAGGAAGAGCCGGAAAGTGCGGGAGAAGCAGAGGAGCAAAAAACAGAAGGGAAGTAGGAGACAGGCTTTGAAAGTCGAAATTATAAGCCAGAGCCGGGAATACGACGGTTTCTTCCAGATCGACAAGGCCGTCCTGCGCCACGAGCGTTTCGACAGGACGATGAGCGAGGAGATAACCCGCCTGAACTTCGAGCGGGGCGACTCGGTGGCCGTGTTGCTATACGACCAGGACGAAGAGGCCGTGATCCTGATCGAACAGTTCCGCTATCCGGCTTACGTCAAAGGTGGGCCGGGCTGGATTCTGGAGACTGTGGCCGGTATGCAGGACAAAGGGAGAGAGGCCCTCACCGTAGCCCACGCCGAGCTTTTAGAAGAGGTGGGATACAAAGTCGAGAAGCTGGAACCCATGACCACCTTCTATACCAGCCCCGGCGGCTCGTCGGAGAGGATCCATCTCTACCTGGGCCGCGTGGCCCCCAGGGCCAGGATAGCAACCGGCGGAGGCGCAAGTGGCGAACACGAAGACATCCGGGCCATTAAGCTGCCCCTCAAAGAGGCGCTGGCTATGATGGAGCGCGGTCAGATTTGCGATGCCAAGACCATCATCGCCCTGCAATGGCTGGCTCTGCACGGATAAGCGTGGCTACAACAAAGCCAATAGCTCCGTCAGATCGCCGATGAGCGGGCAATCCCGTTCACCGTCGCCGGCCTGGTCGTCCCGGTCGAGCAGGACAGCCTCCAGCCCGGCCTCCCGTGCTCCGAGCACGTCGGCCTGGTAGCTATCGCCCACGTGCAGGGCCTGCTGCGGCGGAATCCCCAGGCGCTCCAGCGTCAGGCGAAAGATGCCGGGATGAGGCTTATTGCAACCAGCGTAGGCCGAAGCCATGATGACTTCAAAATCTTCGGCGATGCCCACGTGCTTACAGTACTCGATCAGGTTCCAACTCCAATTGGAGACGATACCCAATCGATAGGCTTGCGCTCGTAACGTCTGGAGCACGGTTTTCACTTCAGGGTAGAGACGAACGGCGCCCGGAGCCAGGTAAAGGGCCTCCTTGTGGTCGCGCACGGCCTGCAAGACAGTCTCATCGTGGACGCCGAGCAGGGCCAGGATGCGCCGTTCGCGTTCCCACTGGCTGGCCCGGTCGTGCTCCTTGCTAGGCTGGAAGGTGGCGGTGGCTGCATCCTTGTAGTAATTGTCCCACACCGTCAACTGAGCAGTCCATAGTCTATCGGCCTCCACCTGGACGCCCGCCTCCCGGTAGGCTTGCCGGTTAAGGGCCTCCATGGAGGGATAAAAATACACCAGCGTATGCCCCACATCGAACAGGATAGCATCGTAGCGTCTTTTTGACATTATAATTCTCCTCATAGTCGCGCTGAAACGTTTCGAGTTAATATTATACTCTTTTTGTGAGCAATAGACAAGTACAGGAGGTGCTGAGATGACGGAGAACATTCACTGGCTGGGCCACGACGCTTTTCGCATCGATGGGGAGCAGATCATTTACATCGATCCCTGGAGGCTGCCCCAGGATGCGCCTGAAGCCGACCTGGTGCTCATCACTCACGATCACCACGACCACTGCTCACCCCCCGACGTAGCCAGGGTGCAGAAAGACGACACAGTGGTGGTCACTATCGCCGCGGCGGCCAAAAAGCTCAAGGGGGAAGTCAGAACGGTCAAGCCGGGGGACAGCCTGACGGTCAAAGGAGTGCCCATAGAGACCGTACCGGCCTACAACGTCAACAAATCGTTTCACCCCAAAGTGGCCGGTCACGTGGGCTTCATCGTCACGACAGGCGGTCAGCGTATCTACCACGCCGGAGACACCGACCTCATCCCCGAAATGGAGGACATCGAGACGGACATCGCCCTGCTGCCGGTGAGCGGCACCTACGTCATGACCGCGGACGAGGCGGCCCAGGCTGCGGACAAGATCAGGCCCAGGATAGCCATCCCCATGCACTACGGGGCCGGAGTGGCCGGGACGCAAAAAGATGCCGAACGCTTCCGCGAGCTGTGTGGCGTGAAGGTGGTCATCCTGCCCCTGGAAAGCTGACTTCACCATTAAAAATCGAAAACTATAGGAGTTCATTTTGAAAACACTGATCACCGGCGGGGCAGGTTTCATCGGCAGCCACACCACCGCCGCCCTGCTCGCACGCGGCGACCAAGTGGTGTGCCTCGATAACTTCAACGATTATTACCGCCCGGCACGCAAGCGCCAGAACGTGGCCCCCTTCCTCGACCACCCGGCCTATAAGCTGTACCAGGCCGACATCCGGGAGGCCGCCGCCCTGGAGAAAGTCTTTGACCAGGAGGACATAGACAAGGTCATCCACATCGCGGCCATGGCTGGAGTGCGCTATTCTCTCCAGCATCCCGACCTCTACGCCCAGGTGAACGTGGAGGGCACGATCAACGTGCTGGAGTGCGCCCGCCGCCACCAGGTTGCCAACTTCGTCCTTGCTTCTTCCTCCTCGGTCTACGGGGCGCGGTCCAAAGCTCCCTTCCGAGAGGACGACCCGGTCTCACAGCCCATTTCCCCTTACGCCGCCACCAAACGGGCCGCCGAGCTTATAACCTACACTTACCATTACCTTTACGGCCTACGGTGTACCTCTTTGCGCTTCTTCACCGTCTATGGCCCTCGTGGCCGGCCGGACATGGCTCCTTATCTCTTCGCCAGGTGGATTTTCGAGGGGCGAGAGCTGACCATGTTTGGCGACGGCAGTTCTCGCCGCGACTACACCTACATCGACGACATTGTGGCCGGGGTGGTGGCGGCCCTGGACGCTGACCTGAGCTTCGAGATCATCAACCTGGGCAACTCCCAGACCATCACCCTGCGCCATTTCATTGCCGTGGTGGAAGAAGCAGTGGGGAAGAAAGCGCGCATCGTGCAGGTCCCAAACCAGCCGGGCGACGTGCCTCTCACCTGCGCCGACGTCAGCAAGGCTCGTCGGCTGTTGGGCTACAAACCCCGCACCGATACACGAGAGGGCATGGCCCGCTTCGTGGAGTGGTACAGACGGGAGGTGATAAAAGGTTGATTGACATAATCTGCTCTCGTACCTCACCACAGTGATTATGGTGAGTTCGTAGCTTCTTCCGTCTCAACGACGACTAAAGTCGTTACTACGAGCCATCAAAATCTGTGTAGTGGAGTACTCGTCACTCTGGCCGGAAGAGCGGCGTGCTCAGGTAACGCTCGCCGCTATCGGGCAGGATGACCACGATCAGTTTGCCCTCGTTTTGGGGGCGTTTAGCTACCTCCAGGGCGGCGTAAGTGGCCGCCCCAGAACTGATACCGACCAGCAATCCTTCCTCCAGGGCCAGACGGCGGGCGGTCTCCAGGGCCTGCTCGTCGGTCACCTGGAAAATTTCGTCCAGGATGTCGGTATTCAGCACCCTGGGCACAAACCCGGCCCCGATGCCCTGAATCTGGTGCGGGCCGGGCTGGCCGCCGGACAGGACCGGGGAAGCGGTCGGCTCTACAGCTATGGCCTGGCAGGAAGGTTTGCGCGACTTGAGGACCTCGGCCACGCCGCTGATCGTGCCCCCGGTGCCTACTCCGGCCACCACGATGTCCACCTCACCGTCGGTATCGGCCCAGATCTCTTCGGCTGTAGTGCGGCGGTGTATCTCTGGATTGGCCGGGTTCTCGAACTGCTGCGGGACGAAGGAGTGGGGCATCTCTGCGGCCAGTTCCAGCGCCTTCCTGACCGCGCCGGGCATACCTTCCTCTCCCGGCGTGAGCACCAACTCCGCGCCATAGGCGGCCAGCAGGCTACGCCGCTCGACGCTCATGGTGTCGGGCATGGTCAGGATCAGGCGATAGCCACGCGCCGCAGCCACAAAAGCTAACCCCACCCCTGTATTTCCGCTGGTCGGCTCGATGATGACCGTCTGGGGGCCGATCAAGCCCTTCTTCTCGGCGGCCTCGATCATGCTCGCCCCGATGCGATCCTTGATGCTGCCGGCCGGATTGAAGCGTTCCAACTTGGCTGCCACGCGGGCCACGGCTCCCTCGGTCAGACGGTTCAATCTGACCAGGGGCGTATTCCCGATCAACTCGGTGACGTTATTTGCAATTTTTGGCATTTTCCGCCTCCTCATCAAAAAAAAGACCAATCAGGCCGCTGTTATCAAGAGAGCCGTCTATGAACAGGAGTTCACACGCCCCGATGAAACTCAGTTGGAAGACACCTGATTTTTTGGTTTCGTAAGCCAAAGAAAATAAACCACCCTGAGACTCAAAGGCGGTTTATGCCCTCGCCAGACTTGAGGGATTTGTATATCGTTTGCACGCGCCCGGGGAGGCTCGAACTCCCAACATTCGGTTTCGTAGACCGCTCCTCTATCCAATTGAGGTACGGGCGCACAATAGCGGGGAGGCAGGGATTCGAACCCTGGGAGGAGCTATTAACCCCTCAACCGCTTAGCAGGCGGCCCCAATCGTCCACTCTGGCACCTCCCCGTAGGACGAATCTGGGCATGCCTGGCGGAGGGAGAGGGATTCGAACCCCCGGTGAGTTGCCCCACAACGGTTTTCAAGACCGTCGCCATAGTCCGCTCGGCCATCCCTCCTGACCATAATGGCAGCCTATTCTCTTCTCTCTCTCTTCACTCATAGTATAGCAGAAAGCGGCGCCATTGTCAACAACGGAAATTCTGCCTTACACGTAGAATTGCGCATACTTTTGGACTATTTTGGAAATCGTGTTATAATACAAGCAACGTTATACATGATCAGAAGGAGGAGATTATCGTGAACTACAAAACCTGGGCTTTTATCGGCAGCGCCCTCCTGGTCATCACTGCCTGTAGCCAGATCGCTGCTCCGCCTCCAACCCCGTCAGGCGACGTGGCCTACATAAATAGCCCAAGCGGGCCAGCCTACATCTGGCAACAACCCCTGGCTAACGCCGGCCCAAACCCCGTAGAACTGCGTCACGGCGACCAGGTTGAGGTGCTGGACAAAATGAGCAACGAACACGGTACGTTTTACAGGGTCAGGCGCGGTCGTGATGTGGGCTACGTGGAGGCCGCCCTGGTCAGCGAATCTCCACCCCCGCCCTCTCCCACCGTGACCCCCACCTTCACCGCCGTGCCGAGCGCCACGTCCACCCCCACCTCTACCAGGACCCCCACGCCTACCTTCCCGGCCACCTTCACGCCGCTTCCTCCGACCCCGACCTTTACCCGCGTTATAAGATGATGGTTAGAGCGGTTGGCTAGACGGCGCAGGGAGGTTGTGCTATAATAAAAGCGACGGAGAAAGGCCTATGGTAAAGCTAAAAGTTGAGGTCGAGCTGCTGGAGGACGGCTGGTATCTGGTGCAATGCCCGGCTATTGAAGGGCTGCTGGCTGAAGGGCAGACTATAGGCGAGGCTCTCGACAACCTGCGGGGGAATGCCCAGGCTCTTTATGAAATGTGCCAGGACGAGGGCCTGACGTTCGTGACCGGCCAGCCTCAGGTGAGACCGGAAGATATTGTCTGGCAGATAGAGATACCTCAGCAGGTTGTAGCGTAACATGCGCTACGGAGAGCTTGTCCGCCGGTTGCGTCGGCAGGGGTGTGAATTTGATCGACAAGCGGCTGGAGGGCACGAGATTTGGCGTAATCCTAAGACTGGCCGGCGCAGTGTAATCTCTCGACATGCTGGTAAGGAGATTCCTACCGGTACTCTGCGGGCCATCCTGCGTAACCTTGGTATCACACCGGCAGAGTTTTGGGGACGAAGGAAGTAAGCAATCCAGACCGTTAGCTGGCGCAAATCAAAGAGATAAACTCGTTTGAGAAGGCATATACCTGTGGAAATCATCTTAACGCACGAAAATGCAGATTTCGATGCCCTGGCTTCCCTGTTAGGGGCGTCCAGGCTACATCCGGGGGCCGTGCCGGTTCTGCCACACCGCCTCAACCGCAACCTGCGCGACTTCCTGACCCTCTATTGGGACGAGCTACCTTTTATCCAGCCCGACGATCTGCCGCGCCGGCCCATCGAACGCATCATCCTGGTCGATACCCAGACCTTTTCGCCGCCCAAAGGCGTGCGGGCCGAGACCGAGGTGCGCATCATCGACCACCATCCCCTGAGCCGGGAACTGGCCCCGCACATGACCTACCGTGGCGAGGAGGTAGGAGCCACCTCGACCCTGCTGGTGGAGAAGATGGGACAGAAGGCCATCCCCATCTCCCCCATAGAGGCCACCCTGTTGCTGTTAGGCATCTACGAGGACACCGGCTCGTTGTCCTATCCCACCACCACCACTCGTGACCTGCGGTGCGCCACCTGGCTGCTGGAACAGGGAGCCAGCCTGGAGGTGGTCAGCAATTTCCTGCGTTATCCTCTGACCGATAAGCAGCAGCAGCTATACACCCAGTTGATCGAAAACATCCAGACCCTCCGGTTTGCGGGCCAATCGGTTATCATTGCCACCGCCGTGGTGGAAGATTACGTGGAAGAGATATCCACCCTGGCCCACAAATTGCGCGACCTGTACGACCCGGCTGCTCTTTTCCTCCTGGTCGATCTGGGCGATCACATCCAGATGGTGGCCCGCAGCGCCAGCCAGGCCATCGACGTGGGAGAGATAGCCGCCTGCTTCGAGGGAGGAGGACACAGCCAGGCGGCCGCGGCCCTGATTCGAGGCCCAAGCCTGATCGAGACCCTGGCCCGACTGATCGAACTGCTCGAAATCATGGTCAGGCCGACCGTCACTGTGCGCCAGATCATGTCTTTCGGCGTCCACACCCTCACCACCGATACCACCGTAGCCGAAGCCGGAGAAATGATGCGGCGCTACGGCCACGAGGGCTTCCCCGTGGTAGAAGGGGGACGCATCGTGGGCATCCTGACCCGCCGAGAGATCGACAAGGCCCTTCACCATCGCCTGGGAGGGGCTTCCATCAAGCTATACATGTATAAGGGCGAGATCAGCGTTTCGCCCGACGACCCGGTGGAGCGGGTGCAACAGATAATGATGGAGCATGGTCTGGGCCAGGTGCCTGTGGTAGATGATGGGCGCATCCTCGGCATCGTGACCCGCACCGATCTGATCAAACTGTGGAGCGCTCCTCCCCAAAAATCGCGCAAGGCGGAGATAGCCCGGCTTATCGAACAGGCGTTGCCTCCCCCCTTGCTGGATTTAATCCAGGAAATTGGTCGCACCGCCTCCGAGATGGGCTATTCTCTGTACCTGGTGTGCGGCCTGGTGCGTGATCTCCTGCTGGGGCTTCCTAACTTTGATATCGACCTGGTGGTAGAAGGAGACGCCATCGCCCTGGCTGACCGTCTGGCCGAGACGAAAGGTGGTCGGGTGCGCAGCCACGCCCGGTTCGGCACGGCCAAATGGCTGTTGGCCGACGGCGGGCAGGCGCCAGACGGCTGGCCGGCGGCCATCGATTTCGTCACCGCCCGCACCGAGTTCTACGGACACCCCACGGCCCTGCCCGAGGTGGAGCGCAGTTCCATCAAGCAAGACCTCCATCGGCGCGATTTCACCATCAACACCCTGGCTATTCGCCTCGACCCGGAACATTACGGCGAGCTGCTGGATTTCTACGGCGGCGAGCAAGACCTGAAAGAGGGCCTGATCCGGGTGCTGCACAGCCTGAGTTTTGTGGAGGACCCCACCCGCATATTGCGCGCCGTTCGCCTGGAGCAACGCCTGGGGTTTAGAATCGAGGAACGCACCGAGGAACTGATCGCCAACGCTCTGGGGCTGCTGGACCGCATCTCCGGGGAGAGGATCCGCCACGAGTTGTATCTGATCTTCCAGGAGGAGGAGCCAGAAAAGAGTTTGCGTCGCCTGGATAAACTGGGAGTGCTGGCTCAGATACATCCCAGTTTGCGCTGCAATGGCTGGTTAGAGGACCGCTTCCGGCGGTTACGGGCTGACAAAGGGGACTGGCGGATGTTGCACTCCGCGCCCGATGCTCCTCCCCAGCATGACTGGCCCCTGTACTACATGGCCCTGCTGACCTTTCGCCTGATGGCCGAGGAGTTAGAGACCCTCCTGGTTCAACTCAAAATTACCCGTGACGATGCGACCCTGCTGCGCGAAGTCAACGTCTTACGCACGCTGGCTCCCAGGCTGGCCGGCGATGAATCTCACCCCAGCGCTGTCTATCGCCTCTTGAACCCTTATTCCGAACAGGCCCTCTTTATCCTATGGGTGGCCTCCGACTCGGCGCTGGTGCGACGGCAACTGACACTGTACCAGCGGGAGCTGCGTCACGTCAGGCCCGAAATCGACGGCGATTATCTGAAAGGGATGGGCGTCCCGCCAGGCCCTATCTATAGCCGCCTGCTTGGCGCTCTGCGCGACGCTCGCCTGGATGGTGAGATCGCCAGTCTGGAAGAAGAAGCAGCCCTGGTTCAAAAGCTGCTTCCTGAATTCACAAAGCATACGGCATAATTTAATCTACAGATGAAGGAGCAAAACACGTGACTAAAAAATTACGACGAGAAGAAACTATCACCAGGGCTGCTGACTATTTCTCGCAGGGCCTCAACTGAGCGGAGAGCACGCTATTGGCTCTCGTGGAGAGCCAGGGGCTTGAGAACGAGATCGTCCCCCGCGTAGCCTCCGCTCTGGGCGGGGGGATGGGAGGCAGCCACCAGTTAGTTTGTGGCGCTCTCTCCGGCGGAGTGCTGGCCGCGGGAGCGTTGTGGGGCAGGGACAAGCCGGGCGAAGAAGGGCCAGAACAAGCCTATAACCTGGCCGACGCCCTGATACAGGGCTTCCGGCAGGAATTCGGGACAGTTCTCTGTTGTGAGTTGATCGGGGACGAGGTGGGGGTGGAGCCTGGCGACGAGCGTTGGAGCGAGATGTTCCACGCTAAAGACGTGCGCCAGACGTGCGCCCGCTTTGTGCGCTTTGTGGCCGCTCGCTGGTTCGAACTGTTCGAGGAAATGACAAAGGAGAGATAAACGTGGGCAAGCTGGGACCGATAACAGTGGAGACCATTCACGGGGAGTCCATTGTGATCGGTGAAAAGGAGATCACGCCTGTGGCCCGCGTGATCTCCTACATCAAAAAAGAAGGGACGATTGGAAAAGGGGTCAGCGGGGGCGGAGGTGGGTTTGTGATCATCAAGCCGCGGGCCGTTCTGGAAACTACCGCCCGAGGCACGCGACGCCTCCCCATTCCAGATGTGACCATGGCAGCTATGACCGGCATACTGATAGCGGGTCTGGCTCTGACCATCATTTTCTGGCTGATGAACAGATCTCGTCGGCAGTCGGTGGCCGGTTAGTCAGTCTTCTCTCATAATTCGATCTACCAATTGCAGCAATTGCAATGGTCTGAAGGGCTTGGTGAAGTAGTAGTCCGCTCCTACAGTCTTGCCCTGTTCCTTGTCTGTCTGCTGGCTCTTGACCGTCAGCATGACCACCACGATGTTGGCTGTAGCCGGATCAGATTTCAGTTGTTCGCATACCTCAAAGCCGGTCATGGCCGGCATCTGGACGTCCAGCAGCAATAGGGTGGGCTGTTCTCGTCGCGCTATCTCTAATGCTTCCTGTCCATCACTCGCTTCGAGAATCTCATAGTTTTCATCTTCCAGGGTAGCGCGCACCAGAAGGCGTAAAGTCTGTTCGTCGTCAGCGATTAGAATTTTCTTGACCATAGTTTTGTCCTCTTCCGTGACTGCGCTTACATTTTACCATATTTTGGGAAAAAAAGCCAGTGTTTCTTCTGTTCTCGGCTGCATCCAGATTTGTGGTAGGCGCCTGCCAAAACCTGGTTTCTTCCCAGAGGGCCAGGCACACATCCCCCCAAAAATTTGAGATAGACCCAAGTCCCCCCTCAGTTTAGGCCCCTGGCACTTCGGAAGTGGATATGACCGCCGACCCATTGGGTTTTAGAAACCCAAAGGGTCGGCGGTCACACGCCCCCAAGAAACCAACAGCATTCATACTAGCGCCTGGCGCCTGGGAATCTATTCGCCGAGGTCTCACCGTCTCAAATCCCCTTGCCTTTTGGGATAATTTGTTATATAATATTAAAAGAGACGGATAGTGAAACCTGTCTCTTTATGCTATTATACTGGAAGCGATCAAAAGAAAGACTGGCGTTACCCAGGGCCCTGGGTGCTGAGGAAGCAGATGGCACCAGCCAGCCCATCCTGGTAAGGAAGAATCCCCAACGTTCGCCAGTCGGGACGGGAGGCTGGAAGCGCTCCTCGAAGCCGAGACCAGCCTGGAGCAACCTGATGAGATGTATGTAGTGTTGCCAGACGAGGGTATAAAAGTGCAAAGTTTAAGCGATAACTTTCTCGATACATTCGGGAGGGGCCAAATTAGAATTGAGGAGGAGCAAGAAGAGGAGCAAGATGAGGTGGAAAACAGTTTTGACTTGGGTGAAATAGGAATCGATGATACCGTCAGTCTATATCTGAAAGAGATCAGTCGCATTCCCCTGCTAACCGCTGAAGAAGAGGTCGCACTGGCTACCCAGATCGAACGGGGACAGATGGCGCGGACTCGTTTGATTAAGGAGGTAGCGCGTTCTGAGGAGAGAGAGAGACTGGAACAGGAATGTCAACTGGGGGAAAAGGCCCGCCAGCACCTCATTGAGGCCAATTTCCGTCTGGTAGTGAGCATCGCCAAGAGATACCTGGGTCGCGGGGTATCCTTCCTCGACCTTATCCAGGAAGGCAATATCGGTCTCATTCGGGCCGTGGAGAAATTCGATTATCGGCGGGGCTACAAGTTCTCCACTTACGCCACCTGGTGGATCAGACAGGCCATCACCCGGGCCATCGCTGACCAGGGGCGTACCATTCGCGTTCCCGTCCACATGTGCGAACGGATCAACAAGCTGATCCGCGTCTCTCGCCAGTTGGTACAGGAATTGGGCCGTGAGCCGACCTCGGATGAGATCGCCGTGGAGTTAGGCACTACTCCCCGCAAGGTAGAACGCATCATCAAGATATCGCAGCTTCCCCTGTCTCTGGAAATGCCCATCGGGGAAGAGAAAGATAGCCACCTGGCTGACTTCATCGAAGACCAGGCTACGAAGGCGCCCACCGAGGCGGCCTCTCATCAGCTTCTAAAAGAGCAGATGGAAGCCGTTCTGACCTCTCTAACTCCTCGTGAGGGACGGGTTCTGCGCCTACGTTTCGGCTTGCGGGACGGTCGAAGCCATACCCTGGAAGAAGTGGGACGCAAGTTCGGCGTGACCCGTGAACGCATCCGCCAGATTGAGGCCAAGGCTCTCAGGAAACTGCGTCACCCCAGCCGCAGCCGCAAGCTGAAGGATTATCTTGGATAAATCCCTCTGCGAGCCTATCAGGAGCCTGGCCCTGCCCCGCAACCCAAAAACCAGGCCCCTCTATTCTTCCAATCGAAGCGCCAGGCCCCTGTCAACTCCAGCCAGGGCTTTCCGAAAATCGGCAAGAGTGATTTTTCTTAACTTTACCACGAGGTGGGCCTTTTGACTACTTCGGCTGAGCCCCAAATTCGAGCCACACTTTTTGCAACCGAGTAACAGGGAAAAATCTTTGACAAAACGATTTTCCTGTGTTATAATGAGGCCATATTCCTTCAGAAAGGCGGGCATAGTTTAACGACCGCCGAGTCTCCAGGAGACTGGTGTTGTGGCGTTAGAAGCTTATCCCGATTATCCCGCCGAATTGAGCGAGCATCGATGGTGACGCTTACATCCTCTCTGCATTCTACATGGATATTGGTTCAGCGAATTTATGGAGGCGATGTTTTTTCTTATACATCAACTCTAATATGCTAACTCGCCTATCACCCTCCGAACTTTTCTTTGGAGGAGTGATGCTTTTTAGCGCAAGTTCTTGCCACGTTACTATCTCGGATTTGCTCGTGGAGCCTGTCCCCGGAACTGATCCTTGAGAATGGAGAGTCTTTGGTCTGCCGAAAGGAGGTGGTAGCAGGCAAAAAATTGGAGCCTTATTCCGCTAACAAAAATATAACATGACAAAGGAGGGAACAAATTATTATGTTGAAGAAGGTTCTGTATTTCATAGCGCTCCTGGCTATGCTCAGCGTGATGTTGCCGGCGGCGAGCGTGGTCGCCCAGGAGCCGGTGATCAAGATCGGCCTGGACGTGCCCATGACCGGCGATATTCCGAAGGTGGGCGAGCAGTCGAAGTACGCCTCAGAGATAGTATCCGAGGAGATAGAGGCCGCCGGCGGCCTGATGGTTGGCGATCAGACCTACAAGGTGGAATTCATCGTGGAGGATAACGAGTCCAAGGCCGAGTCGGCCACCGCCGCCGCCACCAAGCTCATCACCCAGGACGAGGTGCTGGTCATCGTCGGGCCGCAGGCCAGCAAGCAGGCCGTGCCCACCGGCGAGGTGGCGAACACCAACGAGACGCCGATGGTCAGCCCCTGGTCTACCAACCCCAGGACCACCCTGGATCGGCCCTGGGTCTTCCGCGCCTGCTTCCTTGACCCCTTCCAGGGGCCGGTGGTGGCTAACTTCGTGACCGAGGAGTTTGGGTTCACCAAGGCAGCGGTGCTTTACGACGTAGCCAGCGACTATCCCAAGGGGCTGGCGGAGTTCTTCAAGGCCGCCTGGGAGGAACTGCACGGCGAAGGGTCGGTGGTGGCCTTCGAGACCTTCACCACCGGCGACGCCGACTTTAGCGCCCAGTTGACCAAGATCAAGGGCACGGATGCGGAGTTTCTGTTCACGCCGCAGTACTACAGTGAGGTGCCGCTGATCGTGCAGCAGGCCCAGGAGTTGGGGATCACCTTCCCCATCATGGGCAGCGACAGTTGGGGCGACCCCCAGACCTTGCAGTTGTGCGGAGAGGCGTGTGAGGGCTACTACTTCAGCACCCACTACGCCGCCGCAGGAGCCACGGGGGCCACCAAAGAGTTCATCGATCTCTTCAATGAGAAGTATGGCTACGTGCCCGGCGACGTGGCCGCTCTGACCTACGACGCCATCCACATCGTGTTGCAGGCCATCCAGAACACCGGCGGGCTGACGGGCGATCTGGCCGCTGATCGGGCGGCGGTCCGTGACCAGTTGGCCCAGATCAAGAACTTCGAGGGCATCACCGGGCGGATGACCTTCACCGAGGAAGGCGACCCCATCAAGTGCGCCGTGATCGTCAAGATCGAGAACGGCGAGTTCACCTTCTACAAACAGGCCTGCCCGCCTGAGCTGGCCGAGGCTCCAGCGGAGGCCGGCGGCTACACCATCGTCATGGTTCCCAAGTTCACCGGAGCCGACTACTTCATCGCCACTCAGCAGGGCGGCCAGACGGCAGCCGACGAGTTGGGAGACGTGTTCGAGTTCACGGGCACCATCGAGGCCGATGTGGACGGCGAGATCGAGATCATCGACAACCTGATCACTCGTGGCGTCGATGCCCTGGTGGTCTCCGCCAATGACCCGGACGCCATCGTGCCCGTCCTGAAGCGGGCGCAGGAGGCTGGCATCCCGGTGGTCACCTACGACGCCGACGCCAACGGGGGACGAGATTTCTTCGTCAACCAGGCTTCCTTTGAGGCCGTGGGCAAGGAACTGGTGGACGTGGTGGCCGAAGAAGCCGGCGAGGATGCCAAATACACTATCGTCTCGGCCACAGCGACGGCGGCTAACCAGAACGCCTGGATCGAGGCCATGCAGGCATACATGGCTGAAGCTTACCCCGACATGGAAATCCTGGACATCCGGTACGGCAACGACGACACTACCGAGTCCCGTCGCCAGGCGGAAGACCTGATCAACACCTACCCGGACATGGACGCCATCGTGGCCCCCACCTCGGTAGCCTTCCCGGCGGTGGCCGATGCGGTGGAGGAAGCCGGGCTGGCCGGAGAGATCGTGATCACCGGCCTGGCTACCCCGAACGGGATGCGCGAGTTCGTCAAGCGCGGCACGGTGACAACGGTGGTGCTCTGGAACCCGGTCGACCTGGGCTACCTGGGCGTCTATGCAGCCCACGCCATGCTGGCCGGTGAACTGGAGGCCGGAGCCACCTCGCTCGAAGCTGGACATCTGGGGATGAAGGAAATCAGCGGGGACGAGATTCTGCTGGGACCCGCTTTCCGCTACACCATCGACAACATCGACGACTTCAATTTCTAACCACTCTCTGTTAGAAGATATAAAGAAGAGGGCGGGCTGGGTGATCCCGACCCGCCTCTCTTATCTTTTAGGGAGGTTTGTTAGTGACACTAGCCATTTTTTTACAACAATTTTTGAACGCTTTGCAGTGGGGCAGCTTCTACGCCCTGATCGCTCTGGGCTACACTATGGTGTACGGCGTTCTGCTGCTCATCAACTTCGCCCACGGCGATATCGTGATGATAGGCGCTTACCTGGGCTTTTTCATCGCCACTTTTCTGTTGGGGCAGCTCGCTGGTTTGCCCTCGGTGCTCATCTTCGTCCTGACGGTCATCTGCTCCATGGTGCTGACCGCTGGCCTGGGGGTGACTATCGAGCGCATAGCTTACCGCCCTCTGCGAGAGCGGGGGGCCAACCGGCTCTACGTGGTCATCACCGCCCTGATGGTGGGCCTGCTGCTGGAATACGTGAACCTGGCCTCTCTGGGGGCCACCCGCCGCCTGTTCCCGGCCCTCATCCCCAAGACAATATTTAACGTAGACCTGGGGGCCTCGCTGGGAGGGACGGTGACTTTCACCAACGTCAAGATCATGATCATCGTGCTGGCTATTCTGTTGATGATTGGGCTGGAGATCATCGTGCGGCGCACCAAAGTGGGCATGGCTATGCGGGCCATCTCCTATGACAACAAGTTTTACGGCGGGGTGGCCGTACCGCTGATGGGCGTGCCCCGAAACTTCATCATCGCCTCCACCTTCGTCATCGGCTCGTCGTTGGCGGCGGTGGCCGGTTGCCTGTTTGGGACAGCCTATCCGGTGCTCAGCTACAACATGGGCATCCTCATTGGGTGGAAAGCCTTCATCGCTGCGGTGGTGGGAGGTATCGGGGAGATTCGAGGAGCGATGGTCGGCGGCTACATCCTGGGCTTTGTGGAGATCTTCGTGGCCGCTTTCTTCCCTTCCACCTACCGCGATCTGATCGGTTTTGCCCTGCTGCTCCTTATCCTGAGCCTGAAACCAACGGGCATCTTTGGCGTGGCCGCCAGGGAGAAAGTCTAACGGCCCTTGTAGTGACGACTTAAGTCGTTACTACTCTCTTTGGCCTATGGTCATCCACCGGCCATCAGATGTCAACCATCAGTTGAATTGGGAGAAAAAGATGAACAAATTTGTTATACCCCTCATTGTCGCCTTGCTTTTCATCGTGGTGGTAGGGGGATCGTGGACAGGCGCCATCGGCGATTACCCGCAACTGGTACTCATGTACATCGGCATCAACATCATTATGACCGTCAGCCTGAACCTGATCAACGGCTACATGGGAGAGTTCTCCTGTGGGCACGCCGGGTTTATGGCGGTGGGGGCCTACGCCACCTCGGTGCTGACTGTGTGGCTCTTTGCCCAGGACGACGTTTTCGGGGCTCCGGTGCTGGCCCCCTGGATGGGGATATTTCTTTTCCCCGTGACTCTGATCCTGGGCGGGATCGTGGCGGCTATAGTCGGTCTCCTGGTGGCTATCCCCTCTTTCAGAACGCGCGGCGATTATCTGGCTATCGTCACCCTGGCCGTCAACTACATCGTCAAGAGCGCCATCGAAAACATGGAGGTCATCGGCGGCCCGCGGGGCTTCATGGGCATGAAGAAGGTGACCAACGCTATGGAAGAGGTGGTCAACGCTCCCTGGATGATGATCTGGACCTTCATGGCTACGATAGTAACTATCTACCTGGTTCGCAACTTCGTGGCTTCCACCTACGGCAAAAGCCTGGTGGCCATCCGCGAGGACGAGATCGCCTCCGAGTTGATGAGCGTCAACACCCGCCGCAGCAAGATCATCGCCTTCATGCTGTCCTCTGGCCTGGCCGGCGTGGCGGGTGGACTGTTCGCCCACGTCCTGGGTTACGTCAACCCCGGCACCTTCACTATCATGAAGTCTACCGAGGCGCTGGTCATGATCTACCTGGGAGGCATGGGGTCTCTGACCGGCTCCATCATCAGCGCCACCGGGTTCACCCTGCTGCTGGAGGTGTTGCGGCCTTTGCAGGTGTGGAAATGGGTGGTGATCCCTTTGCTCCTGGTTCTGACCATGCTCATCCGCCCGGAGGGGATCATGGGGAACAAAGAGATCCATGATATCATCCCCCAGTTGAAGCCGCTCTTCCGGCCTAAAGAAGAGGTAGAAGGCTATGCCTCTGTTGCAAATTAAAGTGCCTGGGCGCTTTTTGGAAGAACAGAGCCTAAGCTTGAGGAGGAGGTAGAAAGTAAGTTATGCCCCTATTTCAAATCAAAGGTTTGACTCATTTTTTCGGCGGGCTGCAAGCCGTCTACAATTTTGACCTGACCCTGGAGGGAGGCGAGTTGATGGGCCTGATCGGTCCCAACGGGGCGGGCAAGACCACCGTTTTCAACCTGGTGTGTGGCGTCTACCGGCCCACGGAAGGGGAAGTCACCTTCAACGGTACCAACCTGGTAGGGTTTATGCCCCACCAGATCACGGCCAGAGGGATCGCCCGCACCTTTCAGAACATTCGCCTCTGGAACGCGCTGACCGTCCTGGACAACATCAAGATGGCCCACTCCTACCAGCTCGGTTATGGCCTGCTCGATTCCTTTCTGCGCACCAGACGCTACTGGAGCCGGGAGCAGGAATTGACCAAAACCGCTCTGGAGCTTCTGGAGATCCTGAACCTGCGTGAAGCGGCCTACGAGTTGCCTCTTAACCTGCCCTACGGTCTGCAAAGACGGGTGGAAATTGCCCGTGCTTTGGCCGCTCAACCCAGGCTGTTGCTCCTGGACGAGCCAGCGGCAGGCATGAATCCGGCCGAGATTGGGGAGTTGATGGAATTCATTCAGTGGGTGCGCCAGGAGTTTGACCTGACTATCTGGGTCATCGAGCACCAGATGCGGGTCATCATGGGTATCTGTGAGTGGATCAAGGTCATCGACTTCGGAGAAACCATCGCCGAGGGCACGCCTGAAGATATTCAGCGTAACCGGCGGGTCATCGAAGCCTATCTGGGAGAGGAGGAGTGAGATGCTGCTTGCAGTCGAAGACCTGCACGTTGCTTACGGTAGAATTGAGGCCATACACGGCGTCTCTTTCCACGTGGATGAAGGAGAGATCGTAACCCTGATCGGGGCCAACGGGGCGGGTAAATCAACTATCCTGATGACCATCTCACGGGTAATACCTGCCCGGTCAGGCCACCTTGCGTATGAAGGCAAAGACCTTCTTAAATATCAACCTCACGAGGTGGTCAGCCAGTTGGGTATCGCTCACGTGCCGGAGGGAAGACGCATCTTTGGCAATCTAACCGTCCTGGAAAACCTGAAACTGGCGGCCTGGGCACGCACCCGTCAGGACGAAATCGAAAGGGATTTCCAACGGGTCTTTCGTCTCTTCCCTCGCCTGGAGGAGAGAAAAAACCAGTTGGGTGATACTCTGTCGGGCGGGGAGCAGCAAATGTTGGCCGTGGGGCGAGCAATTATGACCCGGGGCCGCCTCATGCTCCTGGACGAGCCTTCGATGGGCCTGGCTCCCGTCTTGATGAAAGAACTCTTTGCCGTCCTGCGGGAGATCAACGCCGAAGGCACCACCATCCTGCTGGTGGAACAAAACGCCCGCATGGCTCTGCGGCTGGCTAGCCGGGGGTACGTGCTGGAGACGGGCAACATTGTCCTGGAAGGAGACTCGGAAAAACTGGCTACCAATCCTGAAGTGCAGAAAGCTTATCTGGGCGGCTGAAACAAAGCTCATAAGATGGTTCTGCAAGCCCCCTTGATTTTGGAATAGCAGAGGGGGCTTTTTAACATAATGTCTTTAACATAATGTCTTTAACATAATGTCTAAGGAGGAGACCGTGTTCAAAAGCGAGTTGACCTGGGCCGAAATCGACCTGGACGCGGTGGTCTTTAACGCCCGCAACCTGAAACAGCACGTCGGACAAGAGACCATCCTGATGGCGGTAGTCAAGGCCAACGCCTACGGTCATGGGGCGGTAGAGGTGGCTGGAGCCGCCCTGGAAGGTGGAGCCGAACGCCTGGCCGTCAACCGCGTCATCGAGGGCGTGGAACTCAGGCAAGCGGGCCTTACCGTCCCTATCCTGGTCATCGGCTACGCCCTGCCGTCCGAGATGGCAACCGCCGCCCGGTACGATCTGACCCCCACCGTCACCACTATGGAGATGGCTGCTGCCCTGTCGGAAGCTGCCTCCCGCCTGGGCAAAACCGTTCCTGCACATCTCAAGGTGGATACGGGCATGGGCCGTTTTGGGCTTCTGCCCGCAGAGGTGGTGGATTTTGCCAGGGAGGTGGCCGCCCTGCCCGGCCTGCATCTGGAAGGGTTCTTTACCCACTTCTCGGTGGCCGACCTGCCCGACAAGACCTACACCCTTCGTCAGTTTGCTCTCTATCAGGAGGTGGTCAGGCAGTTGGGGGAGGCGGGTTTCGTCTTCCCCCTCAAACACGCTGCCAACAGCGCCGCCACCCTCGATGTGCCGCAGACCCACCTGGATATGGTGCGCTGCGGCCTCACTCTCCTGGGTATGCCTCCTTCGGGCCAGGTGCCTCCGGCTATTGTCCTGAGACCGGCTATGTCCCTCAAGAGCCGCGTAGCCAGGGTGCGCACTCTGCCGGAAGGTTCGAGCATCAGCTATGGCCGCACCTATATCACCAGCCGCCCCACGCCGCTGGCCCTGGTGCCGTTTGGCTATGGCGACGGTTATCACCGCCTCATCTCCAACCGGGGAGCGGTTCTCATCAGTGGTCGGCGAGCGCCCATCGTGGGACGGGTCTGCATGGATCAGTTTGTGGTCGATGTATCGGGCCTCCCGGACGTGAAACAGGACGACGAAGTGGTGATCCTGGGCCGCCAGGGAGAGGAAGAAATCCGGGCCGCCGAGATAGCCGCCTGGGCCGAAACCATCAACTACGAGGTGACGACCAGCATCCTGCCCCGCGTGACGCGAGTTTACCTCCGGGCAGGCCAGGTGGTGGGCAGGCGCTCTGTGGCTAATCCCTGAAGCGCGGAGAATGACGCGGAAAAGCAACTGAAAGGGGAAAACAGAAATGGGGGATAGGGATCGAGGCGGAGCTACGGTACTTCACATGCCTGGTCAGGCGCCCCTGGTCACTCTGATCATACGCCAGGGACCGACGCCGGGCAGGAACTTTACGCTCTCCCAGAACGCCATTTCGCTCGGGCGCCTGGAAGATAACGACGTGGCGATCAACCATGAAAAGGTATCGCGTCATCACGCCAGCCTGACGTGGGAACAGGGACGGTTGGTGCTCAGGGATCTGAATAGCGCCAACGGCACCTTTCTCAACGGGAGGCGGATCACCGCTCCTCAAGAGGTGTATGACGGAGATGTCATCGGTTTGAGCGAGGTGCTTCTGGATTTCCACTCTCCTGAGCTGCAAAAGGGGGTAGCCTATCCCGTTGTCCCGGCGGCCCCTGCTCCGGTCGTCGCAACCCCGGTCGCGGCGGCCCCGACATCCCTCTTTGGAGGATCATTTCTGGGGATGGTGGCTATCGGCGTAGGAGCTTTGGTTGTTCTGGCTCTTATCGTGGCGGTAGGCTTCGTAGCCCTGAGGAGCAGGGGGCCGGGGAAGGCCAGGCCCACCGTGGTCATTGACTCCCCCACCGAGGGCCAGGAAGTGATAGCGGGCCAGGAAGTGGCCGTCCAATCTACAGCCCACGCTCCTGGCGGGGTAACCAGGCTAGAACTGTGGGCCGACGAGGTTCTGGCCGACACGACCAATGTTCCCGGCGGCAGCCAGCCCGACTTCAAGGCTATCCTGCGCTGGACGCCTTCCGCCGCCGGCAGCCACGTTTTGATGGTCAAAGCCTACGACCAGGACGAGGTAGCCAGCGACCCGACCTTCGTGGTCGTCAACGTGGTGGAGGCTGCCACCGAGACCCCCACCGAGACGTCCACCCTCACCCCGACCGAGACCCCCACCGAGACGCTCACCCCCGCCCCGACCGAGACCCCCACCGAGACGCCCACGCCGACGCCCACCTCCACTCCCACCTGGCGGCTGCAAATATCCACGCCCACCCTGACCACCACCCCGCTGGCTACGCCCACCCCCGCCCCAACGCCGGCGCCCGTTTGTGTCTCTGACGCCGCTTTCGTCCAGGACGTCGCCGTCCCCGATGGGACCGTCTTCGCTCCCGGCCAGCGCATCGACAAGATATGGAGGCTGCGCAACAGCGGGAATTGCGCCTGGGAAGCGGGCTATAGCCTGGCCTACCAGTCCGGCGATCTGATGGGCGCACCGGCCTCTGTGCCCGTTCCCTCCGTCTCTGCTGGCGGCGTGTTCGACGTGGCCGTTACCTTCTATGCGCCTTACCAGCCTGGCTCTTACACTTCTTACTGGATCATGCGGGATTCAGGAGGCCAACCCTTCGGCCCCACGGTGCGGATGGTGATCCTGGTGCAGGTTACGCCTACTCCTGTGCCGACGCCTACACCAATACCCACCTGGACGTCAGCGCCGCCCTACCAGCCGCCCTCCCTGCCAGCCGGCGAGCCGGTGATTAATTTCTGGGTAGACAAACAATGTATCACACGCGGAGAATGCACCACCTTGCGGTGGTCTGTGGAGAACGTGCGGGAGGTGTACCTGTCGGCCCCCAAGGGCAGCCCCCTGAAGGGCGTGATCGGCCAGGGTAGTGTGCAGGTGTGTCCTGAGCACAATGAAAGTTACGTCCTGCACGTGGTGCTCAACGACCAGGGAGATGTTATCGACAGGTGGGCCAGCGTACTCGTTGACTACGACGGCCCCCCATGCCGTTAATGTTGGTGGGCCTGTCGAACTCGACCAGACGATGTTAGATGATAGAAAGAACGTCCTCCTTAGCCGCTGGTGCGCTGGAGCCATAGAATATGGCTGGCTCATGGTGGTACTGGCGGTGCCGTTGTACTTCAACCCCTACAGTAACCGCGTGTTCGAGCCGGACAAAGTAACCCTGTTCCGCTCCCTGGTATTGATCGTGGCCCTGGCCTGGCTCGTCAAAGAGGCCGACGCGGGTTTGAACAACGAACGGCGCGGATTTCACGGATGCCGGGGGGTGTTCATTCTCGTTCTGGCCCTGGGAGGCATCTACCTGCTGGCTACGCTCACCTCTCTCTCGCCTGGCCTCAGTTTGTGGGGCTCCTACGAATGGCGGCAGGGGACTTACACCTTTCTCTGCTACGTTACTCTCTTCTTCGTGGCGGCCTGTAACCTGCGCTCGGAAGCTCAGGTGGCCCGTCTGCTGACCGCCGTTCTGTGCGCCAGCCTGCCCGTCAGCCTGTATGGTATTGTACAGCGCTTCGGCCTGGACCCTCTGCCCTGGCAGGGGACGGCGGTGGGCCGCGTCTTCTCCACCATGCACCACCCCAATTTTCTGGGCGCTTATCTGGCGATGGTTATCCCTCTCACGGTGGGCCGTCTGCTGAATTCATTTCCAAAGCCGGGCCGTGTCGGTATTTATGTTGTTCTTCTTGTCTCACAGATAGTCTGCCTGTTTTTCACCTTTTCGCGCAGCAGTTGGCTGGCCTTTCTAATGGCGGGGCTGGTCTTCGCTTTCCTGTGGACTCTCAGGCGGGGAAAAACGAGGCGCTTCTTAATATTGATGATCGCTCTTAGCTGTCTCCTCCTGATCCTGGCCGGCCTGGCCTATCTCGATCCTGGCGGTCTTTTCTCCTATTCGCCTCTCGAACCTGTGCACTCTTTTCTGCGAGGCAAGTCGGCGGCGGCCCAGATTCGGGCTTTGGCGTGGGAGGCTGCCGTGCGGCTCATCGGGGCGCGGCCTCTTCTGGGCTACGGCCCGGAGTCTTTCGACCTGGCCTTTGCCGGGGTGTATCCTCCCCGCCTGGCGATCTACGGCGGGCCGCCAGCCACCGGTGGCCGCGCTCACAACGAGTGGCTCGATCTGGCCGTGACTATCGGTGTGCCGGGAGCGGCTCTTTACCTGCTCGTCCTGGCCGCCGTCTTCCGTCTGGGATGGAAGGCGCTGGACGACGCCCCTCCTCGTCGGCAGGCGATCACCATCACCCTCCTCAGCGCCATAGCCGCTTACCTGGCCCAGAATCAGCTCAGTTTTGGCACGGTTACGTCTTTTTCTCTGCTGTGGCTGTTCATGGCCGTGATAGTGGCCCTGGAGAAAATGCAAAGACAGGGCGTCTCTGGCCCGACGTTATCTGGGCCTCTCTCGACGCATCCGGGAGGTCTGCGTCTGACAGGTTATGGGCTTCTCGCCGCTTTCGTCCTGGCGTTCGGGGCGCTCACCAACGTCGTGCCTGTGGTGGCCGATATCTACGCCAGGCAGGGGGCGAAGGCCGCCGCCGTCGGGGACTGGGACGGCAGCATCGCAGCCTACGAGCAGGCCCTCCGGCTGTGCCCGCATCAGGGGCGCTATCACCGTTTCCTGGCGGCGGGCTATCTGAACCGTGCCCTGGCAGGGGAGCGAGATAACGACGACTTTCTGGCCGCCGAAGCGGAATTGTCAACCGCCATGCGCCTGTCTCCCCTCGACCTGGGCTATCGTCTGGCCCTGGGAGAGTTGTATTATCGGTGGGGCCGTCTCTTCGCTGCCGACCGATTGGACCTGGCCCTGGGGGCTTACCGCCAGGCCGCCGCCCTCAGCCCCACCAACCCCGAAATTTACGCCCGCTGGGGGCTGGTTTACCACGCTCTGGAAAGGTACGATGAGGCCCTCCAGAAATACCAGCAAGCCCTGAGCCTCGACCCTTACCACGTCCTGGCCTACACCTGCCTGGGCGATACTTACACTGCCCTGGGCCGAAATGACGAAGCGTTAGAAGCCTATGAAAATGCCCGCCAGGCCAGCCAGGTGGTCGATGCCCTGGTCTCTAAGAGATAAAACCCGCCTGGGACTCAACACGACTAAAGTCGTTACTACAAGGTGTAGTGACGACTTCAGTCGTCTGGATAGTTAAATCAATGAAAATACTTTTTGTCAGCGCCTACCTGCCCTACCCACCCGACAGCGGGGGGCGGATACGAACCTATCACCTGCTCAAATGGGCGACCGCGCATCACCAGGTCAGCCTGCTATCCTTCTACCATCATCCCTCCGAGCTGAAACACGTGCCCCGCCTGGAAAGCATGTGCCAGGCCGTTCAGGTTGTGCCCGCCCCTGTTCTGAAAGTCGATCCTCTTTCTCGCCTGATGCGTCCTTTCCTGGCCCCGTGCGACATAGTCATGCCCCGCCGCGCGGCAGACATGGCCGCCGCTCTGGAAGATCGCCTGTCCACAGGAGACTTCGACCTGGTGCACTTCGACGACCTGGGGGTGGCCTCTTACGTCCACCTGGCCTCGTCCCTGCCCACCGTGCTCAGCAAACACAACCTGGAATGGGTGCTCAAACGTCGGACGCTCGACCACAAAAGGGGATTCAGCCGGGGGAAGGCCCTGGCCTGCCTGGAGTGGCTGGCTCTGCGGGGTTACGAGGGTCGGGTGGCCCGCCTGTTTGACCGGGTGATCGTCGTCTCGGAGGTGGACAGGAGCACCCTGGCCCGGCTCTGTCCAGTCTCCACCATCTCGGTGGTGCCCAATGGAGTGGATACGGCTTACTTCGCCCCTCGGCAGGGAGAGACAGAAAAGAATAGCCTGGTTTTCACCGGAGCGATGTTCTGGCTGCCCAACGTCGACGCCGCTCTGTTTCTCTGCCAGGAGATATTGCCCCTGGTTCGGGAGCAGGCGCCGGACGTTACGGCCTGCATCGTCGGCCACGACCCGCCCCAGGCCGTGCGCCATCTGGAGACGAGGGGCGTGGTGGTCACCGGCTACGTGGAGGACGTGCGCCCCTACCTGGCCCGCGCCGCCTTATACGTGGCCCCTTTGCGCCTCGGCAGCGGCACGCGGCTCAAGATACTGGAAGCCCTGGCTATGGGCAAAGCGGTGGCGACCACTACCGTTGGGAGCGAAGGGCTGCACCTGGCGGCCGGCCGGGACGTGGTGGTGGCCGACGGAGCGGCTGCTTTCGCCGCTGAAATCGTGGGCCTGCTGCAAGACGCCGACCGCCGGGCCAAACTGGGCCGCGCTGGCCGCCAGACAGTGCAGGCGCGTTACGACTGGCAGAAAGTCTTGCCTCGCCTGGAGCAGATCTATCAGGTGCCTGGCGCTATATGAAACCAGCTAAGTTCCTTCTGAAGATTGAAGGGGGCGGCGACGATAGCGCACGACGAGAAACGTGATCGCCGCCACCAGCACTACCGCCAGAACGATTATGCCCACCCTCCACCACGGCGAAGGGGGGATAAGCGCCGAACGGTCGATGGCGCCCCTGAGGAGGCCATCTCGCCCGGCGGCGTAGATGATCTCAGGGTCGCCGGGAGCCAGGGCCAGGTAACTGACAGACTTCCCCAAAGATTCAACCTGTCCCCAGGTTGCGCCGCCGTCCCTGCTGGTCATCATCTCCGTCCCTGTTCCGGCGTAAATGACCTGCGCCTCCAACGGATCGACCAGCATAGAATAGAATTTGGCTGAGAGGGGCAGGCTTTGCCACTCTGCCCCGCCGTTGACGCTCTTGAACACTCCTCCGCCATAGACGCCGGCGTAGATCGTATCCGGCGCACGGGCAGCCAGGGCCAGGGTTCTGATGCTGGTGTTGGTCAGGCCCTCGTTGATGGCCGACCAGTGTTCTCCGCCGTCGGCGCTCTTGAACACTCCTCCGCCCGTTCCGGCGTAGACCGTTTCTGAGCCAGGAAGCACCGCCAGGGCCTGGACTTCTTTATTCGTCAGGCCCTCGTTGACGGCCTGCCAGCCGGGGTCGTCGGGCCTGTTCCTGAAGACGCCGCCTCCCCACATCGCGGCGTACAGAGTGTTCGTCCTGGCGTCCAGGGCCAGAGCGCGCACGTCCTTGTTGGTCAGCCCTTCGTTGTCCTCCTTCCAGTACAGACCCTCGTACCCGGTGGTGAACACCCCGCCTCCCTCCGTCCCGACGTAGAGCGCCCGTCCCGAAAGCGCCAGGGCGCGGATATCCCTGTCGAGCAACCCCTCGTTCATGCCCTGCCAGTCCGCTCCCCCGTTCACGCTCTTGAAAACGCCTGCGCCTTTGGTCGCCAGGCAAACGGTTTGGGGTTCGAGGGGACTTACCGCCACCGCCACCGCCTCAGAAGAGGCGTCTTTGCCAGCGATTTTGTTGACGGCCACCCATTCTGCGCCGCCGTTGGCGCTCTTGAAAATCCCGTTTTCCAGCGTCCCGGCGTAGAGGGCGCCGGGGTCGGAACGGTTCAGGGCCAGGGTTAAAATCACGTTGGCCGTCAGATCGATGGCCGCCCAACTGGCTCCGCCGTCGGCGCTCTTGAAAACACCCTGGCTCGTTCCGGCGTAGATCGTGCCTGAGTCCGCCGCCAGGGCAATGACCTCTTTCAATGTCTCGTTGACGATTGACCAGCTCGCCCCCCCGTCTGCGCTTTTGAAGATGCCTTTGCCGATGGTCCCGACGTAGAGGTCAGAAGTATGCGAGTCCACAGCCAGGGCGCGGACAAAGTTCTCACTGATAACTTCCCAGTTCTGCCCCCCGTCCGTGCTCTTGAAGATTTTACCGCCGGGGGTCTTCGTTTCGTCCAGGGTGTCGATGGTGCCGGCGTAGAGGGTGGCAGTCTGCGGGTCCAGGGCCATAGTGAGAACGTTAACCGCCGTCAGGCCGGTGGCGAACCAGCCCTTCCCGCCGTCGGTGCTTTTGAGCACCCCTTTGCCATCGCTGCCAGCGTAAACGGTCCCTGGAGCATGAGGGTCTACCACCAGGACGTAGGCCAGGTTATCTCCCAGACCTGTATCGGCGGCCTGCCAGCTCTGTCCCCCGTCGCTGCTCTTGAAGATGCCACCCCCGGTAGCATAGTAGATATTTTCGGCCTCCATAGCCAGGGCGATGGTGTTGGGGTGAGGTACAGGCAGTTTGTGCCAGGAGTCCCCGCCATCGGTGCTTTTGAACAGGCCCTTCAAGGCCGCGCCGGCGTAGACCGTGGCCGCTTCCTGGGGGCTGACCGCCAGGGCTTGAATCCTGGCCCTTTTCAAGACGTTCTCCCCACCCCACGAGGTCTCGATGGGCGTCCAGGTGATGATCCCTTCGCCGGGGGCAGGGGATTGGGCCGAGGTGATCGTGACCGTCATAAAGGACAGGCCCAACAAGATAACGGCCACCAGACACCAAAGGTTTCGCTTCATGTTGCAATCTCCTCCTGCTACGTGTTACAATATTATAACTAAATGTGCTGAGAAAGGGCAAGGGTGTTTCAATCTCCTGGTTCAAGCCCCAGAGGCCACGGAGAACTCGGAGAAAGCCCTGTGCTCTCTGCGGCTAACTTTCGAACAGAGGCACAAATTTAAACTGAGTCACGTCCACCAGCCCCCTGTCCGTCAGCTTGAGTTCGGGGATGACGGGCAGGGCCATGAAACTCAGGATCATGAAGGGGTCGGGCCAGGGCGAGCCTATCTCGGCGGTCACGGTCAGCAGTTCATCCATCTGGGCCTGCACGATTTCCAGGGGTTGGTCGGACATCAGGCCGGCGATGGGCAGGGGCAGACGGCCCCGCACCTCGTAATCCACCACGACCGCCAGCCCGCCGCGCATGGTGACCACCTCTATAGCGGCGGTCATCATATCGTCGTCGTTCGTGCCGGCCACGACGATGTTGTGAGAATCGTGGGCCACCGAAGAGGCAATGGCCCCCTTCTTAAGTCCCAAACCCTTGATGAAGCCCAGACCCATGTTGCCCGAAGCCAGGTGCCGCTCGATGACGGCTATTTTCAGGATATCCCGCTCCACGTCGGCCACGGCCAGGCCATCCTCCACCCTGGCCTCTTCTATCAGGTGGCGGGTGATGATCTGATCGGGCACGACGCCGATGACCCGCACCCGTCCAGATTGGGCCGGGATTTCAAAATCAACCCCCTCCCAGTTGACGTTCATCGAGCTACGGATAGGGACGGGTTGGGGCCTGGCGATGTGGGGTAACATCTGACCGTTCTCGGCCACCAGTTGACCGCCGCGAAAGACTTTTTCGACGTTGAAGTCCTCGAAATTATCGAAGACCACCAGGTCGGCCCGGTAGCCCGGCGAGACCGCCCCCCGATCGTTCAGGCCAAAATATTCGGCCGGGTTGAGGGTCGCCATCTGAATGGCGGTGACGGGGTTCAGGCCCTCTTCGATAGCTATCTTGATCAGATGGTCGATGTGCCCCTTGTCCATTATGTCGGCTGGATGCAGATCGTCGGTCACGAACATACAGCGTCGAGAGTTTGCGGGCGTGACCAGAGGCAGGAGAGCGCGCAGGTTGTGGGCGGTAGTGCCCTGGCGGATCATGATGTACATGCCCAGGCGCAGCTTCTCCCGCGCTTCCTCCGGGGTGGTGCATTCGTGGTCAGAACGCACCCCGGCGGCCACGTAAGCAGCCAGGTCTCGGCCAGAAAGCCCTGGAGCATGGCCGTCAATACGTTTGCCCCTGGCCGCCCGGATCTTGTCCAACACAGCTTGATCGTAGAAGAGCACGCCCGGGTAGTTCATCACCTCTCCCAGACCAAGCACCCACTCCTCGTTGAAAAACATAGACAGGTCGTACCACAGAAGCTCGGCGCCAGTCGTCTCCATGTTGGTGGAAGGCACGCAGGAGGGGAGCATGACGTAAACGCTCAGCGGGTTGTGCTTGCTGGACTCCAGCATGTAGCGGATGCCGTTTAGCCCCAGGACGTTGGCGATCTCGTGGGGGTCGGTGATGACAGAGGTGGTGCCCCTGGGCACCACTGCCCGGGCAAACTCGGGAATGGTCATCATCGAGCTTTCGATGTGGAGGTGCCCGTCGATGAAGCCCGGACACAAATAGCGGCCCTTCAGATCGATCTCCTGTCTGGCCCGGTAATCGGCCAGGCCCACAATACGTGAACGGGCGATAGCCACATCAGTTTCATGGACATCGCCCGAAAACACGTTTACTACTTTAGCATTTTTGAGCAGGAGATCGGCTTCCTTCTCCCCACGAGCTATCTTGATAATCTCCACCAGTTCCATCTGGATACGGCCTCCTTGCTGTCTATAACAATCAATCCAACGCTACGCCAGGGGGAAATTTCGCTCATTATAACACACCTCAAACCAGACTGTCAAAGTGTTCTGGGCGCAGGGCGCGTCCAGATTTTCGGTAGTTTGGAAGAAACCAGGTTTTTTAGCAAAAACCTGGTTTCTAAAGGCCCTTGGCTTTCACAATTAGTGCCAGACGCCTCACCCTGGCCTGAAGCGGCTCACCCCACAGTCAGTCCCAAACCAGAGCGTGCCCTCCTCGTCCACGGCGATGGCCTGGAGGTAATTGCTGATCAGGCCGTCCTGCCAGGTGTAGGTCGTCCACTTCTCCCCATCGAAACGGCTCACCCCGTCTTCCGTGCCAAACCACAGCGTCCCCTCGCCGTCCACGGCGACGACCAGCACGAAGTTCGAGGCCAGACCGTGCTCTTCGACGTAGGTCGTCCAGGCGGCGCCATCGAAGCGGCTCACTCCCCCGCCCATCGTGCCGCACCAGACCGTCCCCTCGGCGTCCACGGCGAGGGCCCGCACGTTATTATTAGCCAGGCCATCGTCTACGGTGTAAGTTGTCCACTTCTGTCCATCGAAGCGGCTCACCCCGCCCATCGTGCCGCACCAGACCGTCCCCTCCTCGTCCACGGCGAGGGCCTGGACGAGGTTATGGGCCAGGCCGTCCTCCCTGCTGTAGGTCGTCCACTTCTCCCCATCGAAGCGGCTCACGCCGTACATTCCAAACCACAGCGCCCCCTCGCCGTCCACGGCAATGGCCTGGACGCCGTTGTAGGTCAGGCCGTCTTCTACGGTATAGGTCGCCCACTTCTGTCCGTCGAAGCGGTTCACCCCGCCGCCTGTGCCGAACCACAGCGCCCCCTCGCCGTCCACAGCGATGGCCTCCACGCGTTTAGAGGCCAGGCCATCCTCGACGGTGTAGGTCGTCCAACTTTGTCCGTCGAAGCGACTCACCCCGCTGGTCGTGCCGAACCACAGCGTTCCTTCGGCATCCACGGCGATGGCCCGGATATAGCCTCCGACCAGGCCATCTTTTGCCATGTAGGTCGTCCAAACCCGCTCGTCGGGTGGAGCAGGGGTGGGTTCGGTCTGGTCCTCATCCTCGGCTGCGACCGTCTCAAGAATGGTGGCCTGGCCGCGAGCGCGAGCAGAAAAAGGCAACGCCAGGATGACGAGCGCCATCAGCGAAAGAATCGTCCAGATGTGTCGTGACCTCTTGCCCATGATTTGTACTCCTTCCTCGCAAAAAGTTCACGATTCGAGGCTACTGGCCCTCCTTCTGCGGAGTGAAGCGGCTCACCCCGCAGTCAGTGCCAAACCAGAGCGCCCCTTCCTCGCCCACTGCTATAGCCCGGACCGCGTTCGAGGCCAGGCCGTCCTCTTTGGTGTAGGTCGTCCACTTCTGTCCGTCGAAGCGGCTCACCCCGCCCATCGTGCCGCACCAGACCGTCCCCTCGGCGTCCACGGCGAGGGCCTGGATGCGGTTATGGGCCAGACCGTCCTCGGTAGTATAGGTCGTCCAGTTCTGTCCGTCGAAGCGGCTCGCCCCGCCCCGCGTGCCAAACCAGAGCGCCCCATCGGCATCCACGGCGATAGCGTAGACATCGTAATGGGCCAGGCCGTCCTTTGCGGTGTAGGTCGTCCACTTCTGTCCGTCGAAGCGGCTCACCCCGCCGCCCCGCGTCCCGAACCACAGCGCGCCACCGGCGTCCACAGTTACGGCCCAGACGTAGTTCGAGGCCAGGCCATCCTCTTTGGTATAGGTCGTCCACTTCTGTCCATCGAAACGACTCACCCCCCCGTACTGTGTGGCGAACCAGAGTGTCCCATCGGCGTCTATGGTGGTGGCCCGGACGTGGGTCGAGGCCAGGCCGTCCTCTTTGGTATAGGGCGTCCAGTTCTGTCCATCGAAGCGGCTCACTCCGCCTTCCGTGCCGAACCAGAGCGCTCCTTCTGCGTCCATGGCCATGTCCCAGAGGCGATCATCGGCCAGGCCGTCCTCGGTGGTATAGGTCGTCCACTTCTCCCCGTCGAAATGGCTCACCCCGCCGCCCCACGTCCCGAACCACAGCGCCCCCTCGTGGTCCAGAGCGATGGCCTGGACATAACCTCCGGCCAGGCCATCTTCCTTAGTGTAGGTCGTCCACACCTGCTCGCCGGGGGGAAGGTGGGCGCGGGCAGGAAGAGGCAACACCAGAATGATGAGCGCCGCCAGCGAAAGAACCGTCCAGATGCGTCGGAAGCGCTTGCCCATGATTGATCCTCCTTCCTCACAAAAATTCCGTAAAAGGTATACGGTATGTATATATATTTTATCACAAATTATACGGGAGGGCAAGGGTTTTAATGAACGGAGCAGACGCGGATTTCCTTCACGGATGTCACGGACCGGCCTCTGTTCACACGCTCCGTCGAAACTCAATCCGTGAACTCCGCGACCAAAATCCGTGTTGGCTGGTTTCATAATAGCGCCGGGCCCCTGACAGGCCATGGCTGGAGAGCGCCGCTTGACTTGAGCCGGGTTGTGCTTATAATATACATTACAAATAACGAGGAGGATTCAGATGACCAACAACATCCGTCAGTTGGGCTTTGCTACCCAGGCCGTGCACGCCGGAGAACGCGCCGCGCGGCCCAATTTCACCCCCACTGTCACCCCTATCTACCAATCGGTCAGTTACGGTTACGATCAAATGGCTACGTTAGACGCCATTATGGATAAGGAACGGCCAGGCTTCGTTTACTCTCGCCACGGCACGCCCACCCACCTCGCCCTGGAGACGGCGCTGGCTACCCTGGAAGGGGCGGAAGTAGCCATTGCCTGCGCTTCGGGCATGGTGGCCGTAAATCTGGCGCTGCTGGCCGCCGGAGCCACCGACCCAGGCGGGGTACTGTGCGCCTACGACATATACGGCAACACCTTCGCCCTGGTGAAAGGAGTGCTCCCCACGCTGGGCATTAAGACGGGCTTTGCGGACATCACCGACCTGAGCGCCCTGGAGATGGCCCTGGACGAAATGCGGCCAGCCGTGGTCATCTGCGAGACCATTTCCAACCCTTTGCTGAGGGTAACGGACATCCCGGCCATCGCCGGCCTGGCCCACGCCGCCGGAGCCAGACTGGTCGTGGATAACACCTTTACCACCCCTTACCTCTTCAGACCCCTGGAACACGGGGCCGATTACGTGTTGCACAGCATGACCAAGTACATAGGCGGCCACGGCGACGTGTTGGGTGGGGCCGTTATGACCTTCGAGGAGAATTTTGAGAATATGTTTGAATTGCACGCCAAGCTGGGCGGGGCGTTAGGCTCTACCGAGGCCTGGCTGACCCTGCGCGGCCTCAAGACCTTGCCTTTGCGCCTGGAGAGGCAGTGTCAGAGCGCTATGAAGATCGCTACCTGGCTGGAGAGACACCCCAGGGTGGCCCACGTCAACTACCCCGGCCTGGAAAGCCATCCTCAGCACACCCTCGCCCGTCGCCAGTACCGGGCAGGTTGCTATGGGGGCATGGTCTCTTTTGACATCGTAGACGGGGATGCGGAAAAGGTTTACCGCTTTATGGAAGCCCTGGAGCTTTGCCTGCCGGTGGTCAGTCTGGGCGACATCTATACCCTGGTCACTTATCCACCCCGCACCACCCACCGCAGGCTGAGCGAGGAGGAACTGGCCGAGGCCGGCATTGGCCCCGGTCTGGTGCGCATTTCGGTGGGCATCGAGGAGGCCGACGATCTCATCGCCGACCTGGAGCAGGCCCTGGCGCAGATTTAGCGGAATTGCTCCACCTGCTGAGCTTGGGAGTTGAGCGTGAAAGTGTCAGTCATCGCCACAATCAAAAACGAAGGGCAGGCCATCCGTCGGCTGTTGGATTCGCTGACCATCCAAACCCGCCCACCAGACGAGGTGGTCTTTGTGGATGGCGGCTCGACCGACCACACGGTCGAGGTGCTGGAGTCTTACGCCGACGTTTTGCCCCTGCGAGTGCTGGTGCGGCCAGGCTGCAACATCTCCGAGGGACGTAACGCGGCCATCGCTGAGGCTGAGGGAGAAGTCATCGCCTCCACGGACGCCGGGGTGCGGCTCAGCCCCAACTGGCTGGAAGAGCTGGTCAGGCCCTTTGAGAGCCAGGACGAGGTACAGGTGGTCAGCGGCTTCTTTGTGGCCGATCCGCAGACCACCTTTGAAACGGCTATGGGCGCTACGATCCTGCCTGCCCTGGAGGATATCGATCCGGAACGTTTTCTACCCTCCAGCCGCTCGGTGGCCTTTCGTAAAGGGGCCTGGGAGCGGGCTGGCCGTTACCCGGAATGGCTGGATTACTGCGAAGACCTGGTCTTCGATTTCAGGCTGCGTGACCTGTATGGCCCTTTCCCCTTCGTGCCCGAAGCTGTAGCCCATTTCCGTCCGCGGTCTGACCTGGGGGCCTTCTTCGTCCAGTATTATCGTTATGCCAGGGGGGATGGCAAGGCCAACCTGTGGCCCAAACGTCACGCCTTACGTTATTTCGTCTATCTCTGCGCTGCCCCTGTGCTGTTTGTGCTTGGTCTGTGGCGGGGGCATTTCTGGCTCTTTCTTTTGGGGTCAGGCTTTGCCGCTTACCTGTGGCCCCCGTATGGACGGCTGCGGCCCATGATGGCTTCTCTCAGTCCAGGGGAGAGGATCAAAGCGGTGCTGTGGGTGCCGGTCATCAGGGTCACAGGCGACGTGGCTAAGATGATCGGCTACCCTGTGGGCTGGTTCTGGAGGTTAAAACGTCTGGCAAAGGTGGAAGAGATAAGGTGGAGGAAGTGAAGGTTGGCGATAAGGCCATGTTTAGCAAGCTCATCACCGAGGAGGACGTGATTTCTTTTGCCGAGATCACGGACGACCGCAACCCCTTATATTTAGATGAGGAGTACGCCAGGAAGACGCCTGTGGGGGGGCGCATTGTCCACAGCATGTTGACGGCCAGTCTGATCTCGGCCCTGCTGAGTAAAGATTTACCGGGTTGCGTCTATCTGAGCCAGAATCTCAGGTTTCTGGAGGCGGTGCGCATCGGCGATACCATCACCGCCGTGATCCAGGTGATCGCCTACGACGGGAGGCAGCGCATCGTCACCTTGCGGACGGAGTGTTTCAACCAGGACAGGCTCAAGGTGCTGACCGGGGAGGCGACGGTCAGGTTGGGGGAAAACCAAAGTCAGGATAGCGGTTTGAAGAAGTAGCCGATCCCTCGGCGCGTCAGGATATATTGGGGGGTGTGGGGACTTTCTTCGATCTTCTGGCGCAGGCGCCAGATGTAGGCTTTCAGAGCGGCGCGGTTGGCTTTTTCGCCGTTCCAGACCTGTTCCAGAAGCTCGTCGCAGGTGAAGAGGCGACCGGCCTCTCTGAGCAGGCAGGAAAGCAGATCGAACTCCTTGGGGGTCAGGTTGATGGAACGGTCCTGCACTTTAACCTGGCGGGCGCACAAATTCACGCTCAGGTTCTCATCAACGTAAACCATTACGCCTTTCTCCGAGGTGGACAGGGCGGCGCGCTGTAGAATGTTTTTTACCTCGGCCATCAATTCTTCCGGGGCGAGGGGTTTTACCAGGCAGCCATCGATTTCCAGCGCGGCCGCCCTGGTCTGGCTATCCCGGTCGTGTGCAGCGATAACCACGATGATGGGCAGATCGGACACAGCCCGCACCCCCTGGCAGAATTGCCAGCTATCCATCTCGGTCGTGGTCTCGCTCACATCGATGAGGAACAGGATAGGGATATCGGCGTGTAACTTGTGCAGCCCCTCTGCTTCGGTGGTGGCGGAATTAACCTCGTAACCGTTGGCCTGGAGCCACAGACTGGCCTCCTCGTTGAAATGAGCATTGGGACCGATGACTAATATGCTTTCGCTCATGAAAACCCTCCTCACCCCTGGAGACGCCTCAACTTGACTCAGGCGATAGGAGCCGCACCCTGGCGGAAGGCGCAACACGCCCGATGTTATCAGTATGATAGCACATCCTTCCAACCTTTTGGGTTGAGAATAGGTTGAGGTTAGGTTAAGATCAGGTAAAGGGAAAGTGGTGTTGAAGGGGGAAAGAGGGGCGAAAGGCAGCGGGAGAAGAGGGAAGTGATCAGTGTCTCAGGCCACTGAACAGCCAGGCCGCGATCCGATCCGGCAGAGCGTCGCGGTTCTCCTCGGTGGCGGTGAAGACCGCCATCTCGACTCCATTCAGATGAGCTGATAGCCTGTCCAGCAGGGCGTGACGCACCACCACCAGGGCTCGTGGAGTGTGGGGCAGGATATCCAGGGCGGGGGTCAGGCCCTTGTTCTGCTCCAACTCTAAGGGGCCGATCTCGTCGATCACCAACAGGTCGCACTCTTGGGCCGCCTGGTCGATGACGGTCAGGCATCGTTGTAAAGCTCTGGCCTCAAAATGATAAGGGCCTATCTGGGGCCCATCCATCGGTCGGTCGGTACGGGCCAGGAGCCAGCTTCGACCGCTCAGGAGATCGAGCGCTTCTATCCCGATCTTGTTCCCCTCCGGGCTAAAGATGGCCGGAGTCAACAGTCCGCCACAGCGGTAGCCCCTTTTACGAGCCAGGGCCAGCACCCGCTGACAGATCGTGGTTTTGCCCACTCCGATTTCTCCGCTGAGCAAGGCGATCATGGTCGTTGCCATTCCCCTCCTGGGCGATATTATATCAGATATCAGGAGAAAAAAGGAAATTGACCATTGCCAGGGGCCTGGCACTTCGGAAGCAGATATGACCGCCGACCCTTCGGGTTTCTAAAACCCAAAGGGTCTGCGGTCACACGCCCCGATGAAACCAACGGCTTTCATACTAGTGCTCTTTGGCTTAAATAAGTCCAGGGTCAGGCAGCGAGAGCCTTGCCCTTGTAGGTCCACTTGAACGGTTTCGCCATCGTGCGATTGTAGTATTCAATGAAGGCCAGAACTTTGGCGCTCA
>DAOULT010000139.1:0-47013 GCA_034417895.1 Anaerolineae bacterium
TAGTCGGTTGCAAAGATTGTTGCTCGTGTTTTTGGGCGCTAACGGCAAAGGCAATCACTACTACAGGTTGTGGTCCAACTGACTTTAACTACAACATCTAGGGGCGGATTTGGACTCAAACGGGCCAAAAAAGAGCAGCAACACTTTTTGCAACCGACTACCACTAAATCCGACTTGACAGAGCGGCGGAAGAGTGGTATAATAACTTTGAATTAATTTGTTTTTTTCGGAAATTATTGACCTTCACAGAAGGCATATTGAAGGAGAGACGGTCATGAGGTTGACCGGTCGGCAGAAAGATTTCCTGGGCAGATTCCTGGACCTCTATCGGGAAGCTAGAACCTCCTTGCATTACACCCATGTGGCCGAAAAGCTGGGGGTGGGCAAAATCACGGCCTACGATATGCTGCGCCTTTTAGAAGAGCGGGGGCTGGTCACTTCTGAATACTTTCTGCCTGAAGGGGAACGGGGTCGAGGGCGTTCCAGCATCGTCTTCCGCCCTACAGAGAAGGCCTCCGCCGTGCTCACCCACCTGGCTGGGAAAGAGTGGGATACTGGAGAATGGGAAGAGGTCAAGGAGAAAATCCTGCAATCTCTGCGGAAGGGCCAGAGAGGCGATTATGAAGATATACTGAACGAGATACTGTTGCGCATCCCCAAACACAAATCGCCCATGCTCTACATGGCCGAGATGATAACCGCCGTGATTTTGAACCTGCATCAACTCCGAGGGCTGGCGGTGGCAAAGCCCTTCGAGAAGTTGCGTGCCCTGGGGCTGCCCGGTGAGTTGGGGTTGAGCACTCTAGCCGGGTTGATAGTGGGCCTCTCTTTCGTGGAGCGGGCCAATCGCCGTTTTACCACCTTGCTCCTTTCTTATACGCAAAGATACCAGGAATATCTGGTGGAGTTGAGCAGCGACGATAAGCAGCGACTTTCCGATTTTGCTCAGGAAGTGTTGAAAATTGTGGGAACCTGAGCGCGGCCTTTTTTTGGTCAATTTTTTTCGTCTTTTTCATTTTCTTTTCCTTTTTAAAAAGATGCACAGGGAGGCAACAATGTATCCCTACCTGAGCGTGATTATCCCTACCCTTAACGAGGAAAAATTTCTGCCCCGCCTTCTCTCCGCGCTGGCCGGGCAGAGCCGCCCGCCTGATGAAATCATCGTGGCCGACGCCGGTTCGGTGGACGGCACGGTCGAAGTTGCCCGGAAATACAGCTGCCGGGTCGTCAGAGGGGGGCTGCCCGCCAGAGGGAGGAACGAAGGGGCGTGGGCGGCGCGAGGGAACGTCTTCTTATTTCTGGATGCCGATGTGCTCCCCGATAGGACGTTCCTGGAAAAGACCTTGCAGGAGTTTGAAAGGCGAAGGCTAGATGTGGCTACCTGTTACGTCGCACCTTTGAGCGAGCGGGACATTGATTCGATACTTCACGCTTTCTCCAATTTCTACCTGCGGGCCACTCAGCCCATCTTCCCCCACGCGCCGGGCTTTTGCATCTTCAGCCGCCAGGAGGTTCATCGGGCTATCGGCGGCTTTGATGGGAGCTTGAAGCTGGCCGAAGACCACGATTACGTGCAGAGGGCCAGCAAGGTGGGCAGGTTCGGCATCCTGAGTTCGGCTCAAATACCAGTCTCGGTCAGGAGACTGGACGAGGATGGGAGGTTCAATCTCTCGGCCAAGTATTTTCTCGTTGAATTGCGCCTGATGACCGGGGGCAAGGTGCAGAAGGAGCTTTTTGACTATCGCTTCGGCCAGCACACCGCCTCTCCGGTCAATGGGGCTGGAAGGGGGACGCTTCGTCTGGACTGGCGGGAGCGCTGGCGTCCTTTCCCACCTTCCTGGTATGAGGATTTTCCCCCCTTTTACCAACATTTCCAAAGCCACCGGGAAGAGGTAATCGCCTTGATCCGGAGGATGCAAAAGAGGATGACGCAGTGGGTTGGCTCCAATTTCACTTTCAGCAAGGAGGGGGAAAGAAAACGCCAGGTGTTATCCGAAACCATTCCAGATAGAAGGGGGCAGCCAGGAGTGGATAGAGACGAAATGGGCGCCGGAGGTTGAACGATGGGAAGAACGCTGGCGTCATAGGGTTGGCGCTGATGGCAATAAGTATCAACCGCTTCCACAAGAGGTTAGAATAAATGCTTTTGAAGGAGGATGAAACATGAGTTTGAAAACCCGCGTGGCTCAACTGGCGACGGAGCTTCTGACCCCGGAGGAACTGCAGGAGGTGGCGCAAAAGACCGCCATCCGGCTGATGGCCCAGATGGACCGGGAAGAGAAGCTGGCTTTCATTCAAGCTTTCATCGAGGATAACATCAGCCAGGCATTGATCGGGTTGGGGCGGGAGGAGAGGGCAGAGTTGATGAATTCCCTCCTGCCGATGGTGGCCCAGGAGTTCCCCCTGGCCGATTTAGACCTTCTGGGGGCTTTCCCGCTCGTCGAAAAGGGTTCTGAAGAAGAGATAAGGAAGGTGAAAGGAGCGTAACTTTCATGGAAAGCCTTTGCCAGTTTCTGGAGACTGTGCCGGGCTGTAGGGGAGGGACCTTATATTGCTGTGGGATCGGGGTTAACTTCTGCTGGGTGGAGGAGGGGCGGAAGCTATGCCACGTCTGCCCGGTGCCTGTTATCAGCCGGGGCTCTCATTGCCGCTATCTCGATTTTTACACCTTCCTGCAAGTGGAAGAGGGCGGGCTTCACATCATTGAGGCCGGGCAGGGGTGTCTTTTGAAAGGCGAGCGGATGGCCGACCTCTCTGAATGTCTTGGCTGCCCGCATTACCAGGAAGCTTCGGAGGAGAAAATCTCCGACCTCCATTAGCCGCTTGCGTGCAGACGAACCTTTCAGGGTGTGCTTGGTACTTTCGGAAAGCCTTACATACCGCTCTCTCTTCCCCTTCTCGGCAGAGTGTGCTATAATAACTGCGGGCCATGCGCCCCCCAAGGGAGCAACTTATTTAAGGAGTATGTGTCTATTATGAAAAAGGCCATAATGTTTGGAGCGGGCAACGTGGGCCGGGGCTTTTTGGGCCAGCTTTTCCACGAGTCGGGCTATGAGGTGGTTTTTGTAGATGTCGATGACAGGCTGATAGCCGCTTTGAAGCGTGGGAGCTACGTGATCCGGCTGGTGACTAACGAGCTAAGTCGGGAGGTAACCATCGACGGGGTACGGACCGTGCACGGCGGCGACCGTCAGGCCGTGGCCGCCGAGGTCGTGGATGCCCACATCATGTCTACGGCGGTGGGGGTGGGCGCTCTGCCTCACCTGGCTCCCACCGTGGCCCTGGGCCTCACCCGCCGTGCCGAGGCTGGCGTGACCGATCCTGTCAACATCATCGTCTGCGAGAACCTCAAAAACGCCTCGCAGATCTTCCGGGGCATGGTGCAGGAGCATCTGGCCGCTGAGTATCACCCCTACCTGGCGGAATACGTGGGCTTTGTCGATACGGTCATTGGCCGCATGGTACCCCTTATGCCGCCCGAACTGCGCCAGAAGGACCCCAGCCTGGTCATCGTCGAGCCATATAAGGAGCTACCGGTCAGCCGCTCCGGCTTTGTGGGGCCTGTCCCTGCCATCGTGGGCATGGAGCCTTACGATAACTTCGTGGCCTACACGGATCGCAAGCTCTACATCCACAACGCCGGACACGCCGTGCTGGCCTACCTGGGATACCGCAAGGGCCTGGAATACGGCTACCAGGCCATGGACGATCCGGACATCTATTCCGTGTTCTCCCAGGCTCTAAGTGAATCTAAGCGGGCGCTGATCTCCAGGCATGGCCTCGACCGGCTGGCCCTGGAGAAACACGTCGAAGACTTGCAGCATCGTTTTCGCAACCGAGCCTTGGGCGATACCATCTATCGCCTGGGCCGCGATCCTATCAGGAAGCTGGGGCCTACGGATCGGCTGGTCGGGGCGGCCAATCTGGTTCTGGAGCAGGGCCTGGAGCCTGACGCCCTGGCCTGGGGCATCGCTGCGGGCCTGACCTTCGACGACCCTCGCGACCAGGCGGCCCTCAAGCTCCAGGCTTTACTGGACGAGAAGGGGCTGGATCACGTTCTGACCGAGGTGTGCGGCCTGGCTCCAGACGGCCACCTGGCGCAGATGGTCAGGGAGAGATACCACAAGGTGGTGGCCGGAAAATGGCCCTCGTTTGATGTCCTATGATTGTCACCGTCACTCTAAACCCTTGTCTGGATAAAACGCTCGTCGTCCCCGCTCTGGAGGTAGGGCACATCAATCGCGCCCGGCTGATCCAGGTTGACCTGGGAGGTAAGGGCACTAACGTGTCTCGTGCCCTGTTGGGGTTGGGATTGAACAGCCTAGCGATGGGTTTTCTGGGCGGAGCCACGGGCGATTTCATGCGCCGGGGTCTGAACGCTATGGGCATAGACACCGACTTCGTGACCGTGGAAGGCGAGACCAGGACCAACATTACTATTTTTGACCAGGCGCGTGGCCTGCAAACCAAGATCAACGAAGCCGGTCCCCACCCAATCGAGACGGAGATAGAAAGCCTGCTCCATAAAGTGCGCCGCCGGGCCACGGCTTCGGACATCTGGATTTTTGCGGGCAACCTTCCGCCCGGCGCTCCCCCCGACCTGTACGCCAGGCTGATTGCCATTGTCAAGGAAAGAGGGGGAAGGGCCTGCCTGGATACCAGCGGCCCTCCCCTGGGCCTGGGCAGCCAGGTCGGTCCCTATCTGGTCAAGCCCAACGCCACCGAAGCCGGGGAGGTCATGGGCCGCGAACTGACCTCGGATAAGGATATACTGGCAGCCGTGCGCTTTTTCCTGGCAAGGGACATCGAGATCGTGACCCTATCCCTGGGAGAACGCGGGGCTGTGATCGGCGCCGGCCAGGGGATCGTGTCTGCCCGGCCTCCCCGCGTGAAGGTAGAAACCCCCATCGGGGCTGGAGATTCGCTGCTGGCCGGCCTGGTCTGGGCAATGGAAAATGACCTGAGCCTGGCGGAGATAGCCAGGTGGGCGGTAGCCTCCGGCACGGCGGCAGCCATGGAGAGAGGCACCGGCGTCTGCACCAGAGCAGCGGTGGAGAGTCTGCTCGGACGGATCGAAGTGGAGCGACTTTAGCCTGAAGCCCAGGTGACTCTAGAAACCTGGTTTCTTCCGATCTACTCCCTACTCCTCTTCTTCTACTACTACCTCTACATCCTCCTCTTGCTCCTGCGCGGAGAGGGAGGGGACTCCTACTTTGTGTGGCAGGCCGACCTCATCGCGGATAATGTTGTCGATTTCCTGGCTGATGGTCGGGTTTTCCCGCAGGAAGGTCTTGGAATTCTCCCGCCCCTGTCCCAGACGGGCCTCCCCAAAAGAATAAAACGATCCGCGCTTCTCGATGATGCCCATGTTCACTCCCACGTCCAGGATATCCCCTTCCCGCGAGATGCCCTCGTTGTACATGATGTCGAATTCGGCCTGCCTGAAGGGGGGCGCCACCTTGTTCTTCTTCACCTTCACCCTGGTGCGGTTGCCGATTATCTCGCCACTCTGCTTGATGGCCTCTATCCGCCGGATGTCCAGCCGCACCGAGGAGTAGAACTTGAGAGCCATCCCGCCCGAAGTCGTTTCCGGGCTGCCGAACAAAACCCCAATCTTATGCCGAAGCTGATTGGTGAAGATCATGGCCGTATTAGAGTGTTTGATCGCTCCTGACAGCTTTCTGAGGGCCTGGCTCATCAGACGGGCCTGGAGGCCGACGTGAGCGTCGCCCATCTCGCCCTCGATTTCGGCGCGGGGCACCAGGGCCGCCACCGAATCGATGACCACCACGTCCACTGCTCCGCTGCGCACCAGGGCCTCGGCGATCTCTAGAGCCTGTTCCCCGGTGTCCGGCTGGGAGATGTATAGGTCATCCACGTTCACTCCGCACTTCTCGGCGTAAACGGGATCGAGGGCATGTTCCACGTCGATGAAAGCGGCCACCCCGCCCATGCGCTGAGCCTCGGCGATGATGTGCTGGGCCAGCGTGGTTTTGCCCGACGCTTCGGGGCCAAAGATTTCGGTCACCCGGCCACGAGGCACGCCGCCCACCCCCAGGGCCAGATCGAGGGCAATCGAGCCGCTGGGAATGGCTTCCACGTGCATGTCGGTGGCCTCGCCCAATTTCATGATCGCTCCTTCTCCAAATCGCTTCCTGATGCTGGAGACGGTGGTTTCCAGCGCTTTCTCTCTGCCGTTTTCGGGCATGTTACGTCCTCCTCTATCACTTTTCTGTTGGATGTTCGGCCCACACTTTAATCGCTAGCCGGCGATGTCCTTTCGGCCATGCCATTCATCCGTCTTTCTACGGTGTCCATTATAGCACGTTTGTTCTAAAAGGTCAAGGGGCATTGAGCCATCCAGGCCCCTTTTTGAGTCCCCTGATCGTGCCTAGTATAACATAGTTTGTGGGCTATTGGCAAATGTTGATTGTTCAGGCAAGATGTGGTAAAATTACATGGTGTGGAGCTAAGTCTCTATCGAGCAGAGAAGATGATGTAGAGACGACGTTGTTCTCTGACCCTGGTTAGCTCTAAGCGGCGGTAGTGTGATCAGACAAAATGGCCCTCGCTTCAAGCGGGGGCTTCTCGATTCAGACTTGAGACCGTCAAGGTGAGGTAAGTCATAGCGTTGGAGAGAATTCGATGATCGAAAACAAACAGCAAGAAGGGGGGGTGACTCTGGCTCGGACTTTGGGCTTTTTTGAGGCCACCATGATCGGTCTGGGAGCCATGATCGGGGCCGGCATCTTCGTGCTGACAGGCATCGCCGCCGGAGAAGCAGGGCCGGCGGCCATCATCGCCTTCGCTTTGAACGGCATTGTGACCATGTTCACGGCCCTCAGCTACGCCGAACTGGCCTCGGCCATTCCTGAAGCCGGGGGTGGTTATTCTTTCGTCAGGCGGGCGATGCCCGGCTGGATAGGCTATCTGGCCGGTTGGATGCTGTGGTTTGCTTACATCGTGGCCTGTAGCCTCTACGCCCTGGGTTTTTCCGGCTACTTTCTGGAATTTGTGGCTAAGTATTTCCCTGCCGGGCATGAGCTTATCATCGGTTTTTTGGGCCAGCGCTGGGCGCAAGGGCTGGTTACTTTGCTCATCAGCCTGTTTTTTATTTCCCTTAACGTCATCGGCACCGATGTCACGGGTAAAGCGGAGAATGTCGTCACCTCCACCAAGGTGGTGATCCTGGCTATCTTTGTGGCCTTCGGTCTGGCGGCTATCCTGGCCGATCCCCAGCCCGCGTTGGACAGTTTCACCCCTCTTTTCCCCAGAGGGATAGGCGGGGTGATCGTGGCTATGGGTTTGACCTTCATTGCCTTCGAGGGGTACGATTTGATCGCCACCGTCAGCGAGGAGGTGGCTGAGCCAACGGTCAATATCCCCAGGGCCATCTTTGCTTCCCTGGGGATCGCGGTGATCATCTATCTGTTTGTCATCTTCGTATCCCTGGGAGCTATTGACGCCGGCGACGTGCCCTCCTGGCAGTTTTTGAGTCAGTTTCAGGAGACGGCGGTGGTCAAAGCCGCCGAGAATTTCATGCCCTGGTTCGGGGTGGCGCTCATTGTGGCCGGCGGCCTGTTTTCCACCATGTCGGCCCTCAACGCCACTATCCTGGCTGCTTCGCGCGTAGCCTTCTCCATGGGCCGCGATCGGATGCTTCCGGCCTTTTTGGGCACTATTCATCCCCAGCGTCGTACTCCTTACGTGGCGGTGATAGCCAGCGGACTCATTCTGGTATTTCTGGCCTTCTTTGTGCCGGTGGTCACTGTGGGGTCAGCGGCCAGCCTGCTTTTTCTGATCTCCTTTGCGCTGGTCAACCTGTCGGTTATTCTCCTGCGACGCCAGGAGCCGGACATCGAGCGCGGTTATTCTATTCCTTTTTATCCCTGGCCGCCCATTTTGGGCCTGATAAGCTGTCTGGCTCTGGGCCTCTATCAGTACACTTTTCAACCCCTGGCCTGGTATCTCAGCCTGCTCTGGATCGGGGTGGGCCTCCTGATTTATATTTTTGGGACTTCGCGTCTGGCCGAGGCCGAAGAGGGTCTGGAAGAGCCTTTCAAGATCATTCACGAAGAGATGGTAGCCGTCAGGGGGTATTCTGTGCTCTTTCCGTTGGACCGCAAGACCAGGATAGAGAGCCTGATCCCGCTGGTAGCCGCCATCGCCGCCGAAAATGAGGGCGAGATTCTGGCCCTGCACATCGTCAGGGTGCCGGGCCAACTCTCAGTCTCCAGTGGTCGATTGTTTCTCAGGGAAGGTAAACCGCTTCTGGAGAGGGCCATCAAGCAGGCCAGAACCCTGGATGTCCCCGTGCACAGCATGATCAGGATCGGTCGGGACGTGGTGCGAGCCATCTCTCGGACCGGTCGAGAGCAGAAAGCGGACTTGATGGTCCTCGATTGGCGGGGTTATACCCGCAGCGAGAACAGGCTTTTTGGGAGCGTTATCGACGCCCTGGTCAGTCACCCTCCCTGCCACGTGGCCGTGGTCAGCCTCAAAAATCTGGGGGACATCAGGCGCATCCTGGTGCCTACCGCCGGGGGGCCTAACGCCTCTCTGGCGGCCAGGTTGGCCGTCGCCTTAGCCAGAAAGTACAAGGCCCACATCACGGTTCTCAACGTCGTTTCCGAGAAGCCCAGCCTGGAGAGAATATCCTGGGCCGAGACAGCCATTGCCCAGATTATGGCCGGGTTGCCCTATGAGTACGAAGCCAGGATCATCAGGGCCGATAGTGTTCTGGAAGGCATTCTGGCCGAAGCGGAAAACTATGATCTCGTCCTGGTGGGCGCTACTCAACCTGGGCCTTTCGAGCAGTTGCTCTTCGGCTCCATTCCTGAGAGGCTGGCTACCCGCTGTCCCAAGACGGTCATTATGGTCAAACGCTATGAGGGCCTGGTGATCTCCTGGCTGCGGCAGGCCTGGATGGCTCTGTGGGGCAGTGATTACGGTAAGCAGCAACCGGGGCAATGAAAAAGAAACAGAGGTCCCTGCCTGGCGCTTTGTTCAAAAGGAAGCAAAAGGGTTTAAGGGAGAAGTCAAAGCCGCCTGCGGATCACGCACGCGGCTTTGCTCTCTGCCATTAGGCTCTCGCTCTATCTGAAGCTGATAGCTTTGGCCTCTCCCTCGGCAATGTCCACCTCGCCGTTGAGGGCCGCGCCGGGGATGCTGGCCGTCCAGGTATAATGCCCCGGGTCGAGAGGGATGGTGATCTCGCCGCTGGGTGGCACCTTGTTCTCGGTGTTGGCGATGGTAAAGGTCATCTCCGCGCCGATCTCGCTTTTGATGATCAGCAACCCTTTGCCCGGCGGAGGCTGGTAAGGCGAGATGGGGAGCGGGGTAGGCGTATCGGTGGGCGCCAGGATCAAAGGGGTGGACGTGGGGGTGGGCAGGAGAGGCGGTGAGGTGGGCGTGGGGGTGGGCAGGAGGGGCGGTGAGGTGGGCGTGGGCGTGGGGGTCTTCAGAGGGAGGATGACGGGCGGCGTGGCCGGAGTCTCCAGGGGGAGGATGGCTGGCAGCGTAGGCGTTGGGGTTCCCAGCAGGGGCATGGGTGGTGGGGTGGGCGTGAGGGTCGCTATGGGGAGCATCGGGGTCGGTGGGGGGGGCGTCTCCGCCGGCGCGGCGCTGCCCCACCAGGCGATGGTCTCGTCCGGCCAGTCATCCCGCATCGGTCCGCCCAGATCGAAGAGCTTCACCTGCTCGCTCCCGTCAGCGTTCATAACCCATATCGCCCAGCCCTCGCCCCGGCTGGAGAGGAAAGCTATCTGCTCCCCCGTCGGCGACCAGCAAGGCAGTCCGTCGGCGGCGCGGTCATCCGTCAGACGGGTCATGTTGCTGCCATCAAAATTGACGGTGTAAATTTCCCAGTTGCCATCACGTTGAGTCATGAAGGCAATTTTGTTCTCCGAAGCATCGGGAGCGAGGGCGTCAGGAATGTTGACCAGCATGATGGCTGGTGAGCCAAACTCGTCGATCAGAATCAGGCCACAGTTGCTGCCGATACAGCCATTGTAGACGATACGGCCATCCGGCAGCCAGGTGTGGTGTTTGCCCCTGATGTCGAACATGGTGTAAGGTAATGGATGGCGTGGCGAGTCTTTGGCGTAACCTTCCTGGATGCTGATGTCGTTGGTATCGGCCAGGGAGACCAGGAGACGATTGCCCTGGGGGGACCAGCGGGGGCGGGCGTCGCTGGCGAAGGGGCCGGCCTCTTGCCTTTCGCTGCCGTCGAGTTTCATCACGGTGAGAAACTCCTGGCCGACTATTCCCTCGCCGTTAGCCACGATCAGCCCATCGCTTCGGACATCGGGTTGACGCATCCCTTCAGCCAGCTTCTGGCGATCACTGCCGTCGAGGTTGCTGATAAAGAGATCGTAGAGGGCGGCAGGCTGGTGCTCGACCAGGACGGTAAAGATGATCTTAGCGGCCTGCTCTCCAGGAGCGGTGGGGGTTTTGGGAAGTGCACCACCAGGCCCAGGAACGACGATTCTGAGGTAAATCCTGGCCCCAAAGGCTGTGCCCGAGGAGTCTTTCATCTGCCAGTGGCCGGTGTAGGTGCCCATCTCTGGCGGGGCCTGCATGTTAACTCCGATTTCGACCTCTGCTCCAGGAGGAACAGTACCTTCTATGGGCTGAGTATCTGGAGCGCCCATCTTATCGCCCCCGACGAAGGCCAGAACGTAGCCTGCTCCCCATTCGCAGTCGCCACTGTTCCTGAGGCGCCAAATTTTTGTGAAGCTCTCGCCGGGCTGCAAGACGGTGTCATCGGGGACAGTCACATCGGCGACATATAAAGCGTCAGGGGTGCACTGTGCCAGAACGACCTCTGGCCCTCCCATAAGCAGCATGGCGGCTATTACCAGGACAATAGTTAGTTTTTTCATCACAAAACTCCTCCTTTCATACTCATATACGGGATGTAAGTATGAGTTAGTCAAAAGCCCTTTGTTCCTCTTTTGCGCTGTAGGCTCGTCGCAGCGTTCGGGGTGAGATATCGCTTTCGATGCCTACCTCTTTGCCTCGTTTTTTCACAATCAGCCACAATCCCTGTCTGGTCAGGCGGCGTCCTCGCAAATTAAGAAACAGGGCAGGCTCGGTCTTATCTTGCGCCAATTTAGATCGTTCTTCTTCCAAATAGCCTTTCAAGGTATCGTGGAGCGCAGCATCCAACCTGATCGGCACTTCCGTTCCTCGTCTGCCCCGTTTACAGAGACTACCTTCCTCCAGATTCAAGTCCTCAACGTTCAGGGAAACCACCTCACTGGCTTTCAGGCCCGCGATAGCCACCAGCCCCAACAAGGCTCGATCTCTCAGCCGTTTTGGGAGGGCTTCGCTTTGCCTGTTGCCCAGCAGCAGTCTCACCTCACTTTTGGAGAGAGTATTGAGGGAGGCTTTGCCGGTTCGGGCGAAACCTACGTTCACTGTAGGATCATCCTTCAATTTTCCTGTGGCGACCAGGAAGTGAAAGAAAGATCTGATGGCGGCCAGCTTACGGGCAATTGTGGAAGAAGCATATTGCCTGCCATCCAACCATTGGATATAGAAATGTATATCTTCTTCGACCACGTCTGACCAGGTGTGGGTGATCTCTTTGCTTTCCAGGAAAGTCAGGAACTGGGTCAGGTCGTTGCGGTAAGCCGCTACAGTATTGGGAGTGCATTCCTTTTCCTCAACGATCCAGTTAAGGAATTCGTCTGTGCTCCCGCGCATCTCTCTCTCCTCTCTACGCCAAGTAGATCAACCCCCGTGGCTGATTATGTTCATCAAAATTATTATACCATTGTTTGGCTTTTAATTCAACCCGGCTCGGCTCTGATTAGCCAGCGTATTCTCTACGAGCTGTAGGGCTTCCTCTCTGCTCCTCACCTCTCCTGCGGCCTGGGCCTCCCGCACCATTTCCAGCAGCTCGCCAAGATGTGGCCCCTGTTCCAGACCAAACTGTTCCATCAAATCATGGCCCCCGATCAGCTTAGGGGGAGCGATGGCCTGGGTGTGGCGTTCGTAGCAGGCTGAGAGCAGGGAGGTCGCCATCTCCACCTGTTTCCGCCACAGGGCAGGCGGCAGGTTTGGCCCCCAGGTAGCCAGGTGGTCGGCCAGGTAAAGGAGCAGAGTGTCCACGCCGGCCTGACCTGTATCGCGGAAGAAACGATAGATAGCCCTGGCAGTCAACTTTTCCTGGGCCGCCAGTTGGGGAGGACGCATGTGGTTGGCAATGATGGTGCGCGCCGCTTTCACCTCGTCCGCACTGAAGCGCAGACGCCGCAGAATCTCTGCGGCCAGAATGGCTCCCTCTCTTTCGTGGCCGAAGAAGCGGAGGCGTCCGTTTTCATCGCGGCTGGCGGTTGAGGGCTTGCCCAGGTCGTGCAGCAGAGCCACGATTTTCAGCAGCGTCAGGCGAAGACGACCATCGGCCATAGGTCGTGAAAGATGAGCGCAGAGTTGTTCAGAGAAGGGATGCAGGCTCCAAAACGCCACCTGTAAGGCTTCGGTCTGGATTCCACACTCTTGCGCCAGGCAGACGCATAGCTTCTCCAGGTGTCCTACCGTCTCTAAGGTGTGCTCGAAAACGTTGAGGTAATGGGGGGGAGATTGCTCGACGCCTTTCGTGGCCTCCAGTTCGGGGATCAAAGTGGCGAGGAGCCCTAAATTGTCGAGGTGACGGAGGTTATAGGCTGCCCCTGGCCGGGCCACGATCTTGCTTAGCTCGTCGCGAATACGCTCGGCAGACACCGAGGGGAGCAAAGGGGCGTCGCGTCTTATCCACTCCTCGGTCTGGGGTTCGATGGTCATACCCAACTGGACGGCCAGGCGCACGGCCCGCAGGGTACGCAAGGGATCGTCCTGGAAGACCGTTTTGGAGACGGCCCGTACCACTCCATTTTGCAGGTCTCTTTGTCCCTGGTGAGGGTCGATGAGGCTGGCCTTATCTGGATCGAAAGCGATGGCGTCGATGGTGAAGTCTCGCAGGGAGAGATCGGCCTCCAGGCTGTCGCCTTGCAGGCGGGCAAAATCGACGTAAAGCCGTCGTCCTTTTCGGTCCCTGAGCACCGCCCGGGCCGTATCGCGCTCTTGATCCAGGGGCACAAAGGCCCCTTTCCAGCGGTCAGCCACCGCTATGGCTAAAGCCATAGCTTCGCCTTTGACCGCAAAATCGATGTCCTGGCAGACACGGCCCAGGAGCCGGTCGCGCACGTAGCCGCCGACCAGATAGGCTTCGACTGAACGGCCTCGCAGGAAAAGACAAATCTCTTCCACCAGCAAACCGCCGGGAATGATCTCCCCGCCATCGGAGAGTGGCATCTATCACCCTCGTCTAACAGAATTTTGGGGCCGTGGCGAAGAGCACGAAAGACGTTCGCGCTCTTGGTGCTTATTTGTAGCGTTCGTTTTAGGGTCTCAGGTAGCGACGCAGCCCCCCGCCGACGAGCAGCGCCCCAAAGACGGCGCGTGCTCCCCACAGGACAAGATCGATTTCCCCCGCGCCGGTGACCGGCAAATGCTGGTCGCTGGCCGGTTGTGTGGAAGCAGGGCCATAAGGGTTATCGCCGGAGGACTGCACGGCCGGCCGAACAGGGGTGGCCGGAGCCAGCGGTTCAGAGCTGCCTGGCGCGGTTTCGGATACAGGAGGCGGCTCGGTGGCCGCTACTGGCCCCCACCAGTCAATGCGCTCGGTGAGCCACCCGTGATCGGGGAAGCGCTTTTCGTCGGCGTAGTTCTCTTCTCCCAGCTCGAAAAGCTGGCGCAGACCGCTGCCGTCCGCCCGCATGACCCACACTGCCCATTCCCCACTGCGGTCGGATACGAAGGCGATCATCTTCCCGTCGGGCGACCAGGTGGGCAACCCATCATTGGCTATGTGATTGGTCATCCTCATCATTCTGGTGCCGTCGATCTTCATGATGTAGATCTCCCAGTTATCGTCACGGCGGGACATGAAGGTCATCCAGTCCATGTAAACGTCGGTGGCGATGTCGCTAAGGCCCTCGGTGAGACGGATCGGTTCCATCGCCCCTCGGACGTCGGCCAGGTAGAGACCGCAGTGACCGTCGCCGCGCCAATCGCTGCACCCGGCGTAAATGAACATATAGTCTGATACCCAGACGGGAGACTTGCCGAAGAGAGGGGTGGCCTGGTAATGCACCTGGCGACGTTTGTCCTCTCCCCTTATGTCCTCGATGACAAAAATAGGCCCCACGATATTAACTCCTCTGGCTGGCGCTCTACACCACACCTTTTGCCAGGTGGCGTCTTTATCGTGCACCAGGAGGACCCGTCGGCCATCCCAGGCCCAACGCGGATAGGCGTCTTCAGCGAAAGACTCGATCGGCTGTTCTGTGCCATCCAGGTGAACGACGATGAGGCCATCGCGGCTGAAAACCCCTTCCTCATCGTTGGCTACCAGCACCCCTCCACCGTGGAAGTGAGGCTGGCGCGCTCCCATGCTCAGGAACTTTCCGCTCTTGCCGTCTGCGCTGGCGACGTAGAGATCGTAGCCTGGTACAACGTAGCCGGTGTTAAATTTGGAATAGGCGATCCACCCGATCAGGGATGGATCGGTTTCGGGGATAGGACTCTCGCCGAAAGCCGTGTGAGGCATGAGCATCAGAGCCAAAACGCCGGCGGCCAAAATTAAGGTGGCTGCTTTCTTCAACATGGTTTGCTCCTTTCAACATGGTGGTGAGTTGGACGAGATACTGTTCCGGTTCGGTGCACTGTTGGCGGTCAGTGCCTCGAAACACCTCTCTTCCCAGAACATACACATCTCCATCTCGTGGGCAACAGTCGATTACCTGTCCGATGCTGTTATGGCAAGAGGACTGGCCTGGACTGGTAATGTTTGCTACCTTGTATTCTATTTTATACCATTTTGGGTAAAAGATCAAGAGGGCCTGACTGTGCTTGAAGTGGAATAAATATTTACATCATGTTTCACCTGAAGTGCAGCCACAATCAGGAAAGCAGGCGGATAAGCTCTTACCACAGACTGCTCTGACGCATTACGGCCTCTGGTTTGCCGGGGACAGGATAAGCCTTGATGCGCTGGCTTAGCTCCTCGAAGTCGAAAGCGGTGGCATCTGCTGGAAGGGGTGTGGCCTCTTCGGATAGCGACTGTTCGGCGCCGGGGCTGCCGCCGACGGCGAAGATCAGCCGTCCTTGTTTGCGCCCTCTGGTGGCGGTATCCAGGCTGCCGCTCTTTTCGCCGGCCTCCACGACGATGACGGCCCGCGCCAGCCCGCTGATGATCCGGTCGCGGGCCATTAACTGCCGGGCGCGGGGTCGGGTGTTGGGGTGCAGTTCAGAAAGGAGAGCGCCGCGGGCCGCAATCTCCTCAGATAGCGCCACGTTCTCGCGGGGGTGGATCACGCGCAGGCCGCAGCCGAGTACGGCCAGGGTGCGTCCCTCTTCAGCCGCCAACGCGCCACGATGGGCGGCCGTGTCTACGCCCAGAGCCAGGCCGCTCACCACGGTCAGTCCGCGCCGGGCCAGTTCCCGTCCCAGGGTTTCTGCCAGGGCCAGGCTGGCCTCCGTCGGTTGGCGGCTACCCACGATAGCCACCGCCTGCTTGTCGCCTGGCAACAGTTCCCCCCGCACGAAGAGCACTGCTGGCGCATCGGACAGGGGGCGCAGATTGGCCGGGTAGTCGTCGTCTTCCAGGGTCAGCACGGCCAGGCCCTCTTCGTGTAGTAATATCAACTCATCTTCGACCTGGGACAGAGAAATAGCCTTGATTCGCTCGGCGATGGCGGGCGTCACCCGTGGCACCTGGATTAAATCTCCGCTCGAAGCCTCAAATACGGCCTCGATATGGCCGAATTTCTCGATCAGGCGTCGCAGCGTCGCCCCGCCGATGCCTGACACCATGCTTAAAGCCAGCCAGTGCGCTTTGCTCATTGTTGCTTTCTCCTTCAGTCGGTATGGATCGTTTTGGTCAGGGTCAGAACCACTACCTTCGAGGCCCCGGCTCCTTGCAGCGTCCGCGTCACCTCTGCCAGAGTTGCCCCGGAATCGTACAGATCATCCAGCACCAGCAATTTTTTGCCGCGCACGACCTCCTGCGCCGCGAAAGCGCCGGCCACATTGGCCTGCTTCTGGGCCAGGGTGTGCATGTCTTTCTGGGGTTGGGTGGCCCGCGTCTTGACCAAAGCCCCTTTGAGGACGGGCAGACCCAGACGTTGCCCCAGGGCGGCAGCCAGTTCACTCACCGGATCGTAGTCGCGCCTGGTGGTAGACGGCACCGGCAGCAGGGCATCGACCTGGCGCAGATGGGGACGTTCGGCGATGCAAGCCGTCAGGCGGTTCACCAGTTCTCCGGCCAGTCTTCTCTGGCCCTCGTATTTGAAACGGTACGTCAGTTCGCCGGTCTCGGTGCGCGCCCAGCGTTCGCCGCTGAAGCCGCTGTGGAAATCCAGCGCCCAGCCCGCAGCCCACGGCCCCGACAGCGGACGAGGATGGGAACGAGAGAGAAAAGAGGACACGGGGTCGATATCCTCAGCCGGAGGAGGACTGGGAGAAGCAGGGGACTTCTGCGCCCAATCCTGTACAATCTGAATCACATCCTCACCATGTCTGGTCAGCTTGGTCGGTCCGATGCCCTTGAGAGCCTTTAGCGCCTCCAGGGTGGTCGGTTTATGGCGGGCAATGTCTTGTAAAACGGAGTCGTGAAAGATGCAGAAGGCTGGTTGGTTGCGGGTCTGAGCCTCGGCTAAACGCCAGTCGCGCAAAGCTTGAAAAAGTCCCTCGTCCACTGGCCCCTCGGAGGGCAGTTGAGTTCGCTCCGGCACCAGGTCATGCTCTCGCTCCCAGGCAGCGACCACGCAACTAACGACCCCATACGAGATGCTTTCGGGCAGGCGAAATTTGAGCGGGGCCAGGCGGCTAACGTCGCCGACGGCTTTGATGACAACCCGCACCTGCTTCTGGACATCGGCCGGTACCACGTCATCCACGCTGATCTCTCCGGCCGCGATCAACTTAGCCAGATGTCCATAAATAGTACTCTCCGTCAGGTTGCGCCGGGCGGCGATCTGGGCCGGGGTCAGTCCTTCGGCCCATAGTTGGGCAGTGTAGGCCACCGTGCCTCCGGCCACCTGCTGGGCCTGGAGTTGTTGGGAACGGGCTTTCGAGATGGGCCGGGCTAATCGCAGCGGGATAGCCGCTTTTGCTTTGAGCGCTCCTCTGCCCTGGGGCGTCAGGCGCAGGACGGGGCGGTCGCCGCCGATCATTTTGAGGTGCCTTAGTTCGAGCAGTTGGTTGATCAGGTCCTCAATCTCCTTTATTCTGAGCGCGGCCAGCCTGCCGTAGAAACGCAGCCGGTCATAGCCAAATTGCTTTATTTGTCTGGCCTTCGACCCTTTGAGGATCTTAGCCAGGAGGCTGCGGCCCACCTCCCACCTCAACTCGGCCACAGTGGACAGGATAACGAGCGCCGCCCACTCAGCCTGACTTTCGGCGCAACGTTCGGTTTTCTGGGGCATGGTCTGGGCCAGGCAGTTATCGCAGCAGGTAGGGGCTTCGGCCAGGCCCTTATCGCCGAAATGGTCGAGGATGGCCCGCCGCCGACAGGTGTTCCCCTCGGCATAGGCGATCATCCGCGCCAGTTGCCGACGTTTGTGGGCGCGGCGGGCCTGGACTTCCTCGGCGGTGGCCGTCAATGCGCCGGGAGGCAAATCCCCAATTTCCAGCTCCATCCACGGCCCTTCATCGCCCAGATGATGCACCGCCCCGGCCATCTCCAACTGACTCAGGCCGACGCGGACTTTGATCTCGTTCTGGCCGGTCGTTCGCTCCAGGTCATGCAGAGTCACAAAAAGTCTGTCTTCTTGCGCTTCGCTTTTTAGAATGGCGTATAACTGTTTCAGTTCATCGCCGCCGGGCGCATCGTTTTCGATGAACCACTCCTGGAGAGCGCGGTCTTCGGGGGAGTACAACAGCGGGCAGCGAGCCGAAAGCCCATCGCGCCCGGCCCGTCCGGCTTCCTGATAATAGGCTTCCACCGTCCCCGGCAGGCTGTAGTGGAGCACAAAACGCAAATCGGCCCGATCAACGCCCATCCCGAAGGCGTTGGTAGCCACGATGATAGGGGTATCTCCGGCCATAAAGGATTCCTGGACGGCGGTGCGTGTTTCCGCATCCAATCCGGCGTGATAATAGAGAGCCTCAAAACCCAATTCCTGCACAAAGGCGGCCACTTCCTCGGCCTCGCGCCGGGTGCCAACGTAAATAATGCCCGCCTCTTCAACCTCGGTCAGAAAATTTTGCAGGGCGCGCAGTTTGGCCTCTGTATCGGGGGTATAGATTACCTCAAAAATCAGGTTGGGCCGATTGAAGCCGGTCACCACCCGTTGCGCTTTGGGCAGGTTCAGCAGATGTACGATGTCATCCTGTACCTGGAGGGTGGCGGTGGCGGTCAGAGCCAGCGTGATCGGCTCCCCCAGTGTTTCCCTGGCCGGAGCGATCTGAAGGTAGTCGGGGCGAAAGTCGTGACCCCACTGCGAGATACAATGGGCTTCGTCTACGGCCAGCAGGCTGATCTGGGCGCGGCTTAGGGCCTGGCGAAAGGCCCGGCTGCGCAGCCGTTCGGGAGCCACGTAGGCCAGCTTATAGCCGCCCTCGGCCAATCTTTGCAGGCGGCCACGTTGCTCCTTGGGGCCGATGGTGCTGTTGATGTCGGTGGCGGCCAGGCCACGAGCTACCAGGCTATCGACCTGGTCTTTCATCAAGGCTATGAGCGGGGAGATGACCAGCGTGGTACCGGGCAGAAGCAGAGCGGCCAGTTGATAGATCAACGATTTTCCGGCCCCGGTGGGCATCACCACCAACGTATGATGGCCGGACAGCACATGGTGGATGGCCTCCTCCTGGCCGGGCCGAAAGTCGGCGAAGCCAAAAGAGGTACGTAGCACTTGACATAAATCGGAGGAGGTCATGGGCTGCTCCTCTTACCACAAGGGACACAAAGAACACCAAGAGCACAAAGAGTATAAAGGCTTTGCGCCCTTCGTGCTCTTTGTGGTTATAATGGATGAAATCGAGATTCGCCTTATTCTTCTGTCAATGGTATAATAATACTGCCCCGATAGAGCACATTCAGGGAGGGTTATCAATGTCATCTAAAGCTACGGTCACTATCACCGGCCCCCAGGAGGCTCTGGAACTCCTGGGCCAGCGAGAGGTCATCCTGCTCCCTCTGGAAGAGTACGAGGCCCTTCTGGAGCGCATCGAAGACCTGGAGGACATCTTAGAATCCAAAATCGCTCTGGAAGAGTATCGCGCTGGAGCAGGCCGCCCGCTGGAAGAGTACCTGGCCGAACGCAGAGAGCGAAATCGTGTACAAAGTACAGACGGCCAGCAGGCGAGTTGAGCGGCAAATTGACAAACTACCTCTGGACGCTCAAGAACGGGTGTTGGAGGCTATCGCCAGCCTGTCCGATAACCCGCGTCCTGTGGGTGTCCAAAAGCTCGAAGATGATCTCTATCGCATTCGCATCGGCAGATACCGCGTGATCTACTGGATCAGCGACGAGGAGCGGCTGGTGGTCATCACCAGGGTCAGTAAACGCCACGAACGCACCTATCGGTGGCTATAGCCCATCTGCTGCCTCGTTCCACAAAAATGGCAACGTGTCTCTCTCATGATAACCTCATCGGCTCCCTGGTCGGCATGGGCGCTTCGCTTTGATAATCTCAATGTTCACTTTCCGCTTCCATAGTCCACGCTCCCTAAAAACCTGACGACCTCGCCCCAGGGACGAATCGATTCACCGTTTGCCCTCGACTAATTGTAACATCAATCGCACTTCCTGGCAAACGCTGACACGGATTGCGGTCAGTGGATTAAGAAACGGATTTAACGGATGTACTACGACGCAATCCGTTAAATCCGTTCCAAAAATCCGTTGACTGCCTGCTGCTTTCTTTAGCGCACGCGCTCCCAGATGGGCGGGATGCGGTCCCTGCCTTCCGGGCCGAGCACGACCGGGACAATACCGGCCACCTCGCACAGGTAATTGAGGGAGCGCACCTCGTTGCCGATTACGCCGAGCACGTGGTTGCAGGGGAAGGTCGCCAGGAACTCCTCGAAGCTACAGCGCAGTTTGGCGTGCACGTGGGGCCAGGTGGGGTCGGTCATGGCGTTGAGGGCTTTGCGTTCTGCGGGCGGCAGTTCCAGCGCTTCGCCCAGCATGATCACCATGTAAGGCTTATCGTCCCACAGGCCCAGGCGGGCAAAGGTCATCTCGCCAGGGGCGGCGTCGAACTCCACCGAGGCCCCGCCGGCCTTGAAATAGAACTCCAGAGCCGGGTGGAAGCTAATCTTCTCGAAGTTTTCAGCCGGGTCGTCGCTGCGGGCCGCGTACCAACTGGCGTGGTTGCCGGAGTTGCACCAGTCCCACAGGTCGCGGTCGGGATGGTAGAGCCGCACGTCCATGAAGAGGGTGGGCAGGCCACCGCTGATGTACTTCAACATCTGCATGGTCACTGCGGCGTAGGCGTCGGCTTCGGTGGCGCACACGACGGGCTCTTTGGGGCCGTTCCAGTCGTAGGGATCGTTCATCAGCATTTCCGACACGTCGCCCAGGCAGACGTGCTCGGTCATCTCCCGCTGCCCTTTGAGGCCGCAGAAGTCGAAGCCTTTGTCTTCGTTGACGATCTTCATCGCCAGGTAGAGGCGAATCTGGGTTTTGAGCGTTTCGGGGCTGAGGACGCGGCCGTCGTACTTGAGGCGGTCGCCCAGCAGCTCCTCAAACCACTTGAGGCCCTTTTCCACTTCGGCCTCGTCCACCTCGTTTTCCATGACCTTCACCAGCCAGAGCTGGTCGATCTGGCGGCCAGTGCAGCCTATGGCTTTGATGGTCGGCACCAGGTGGAAATAGCCCGTTTCCATGCCCATGGAGTGACCGCCGTAGATGCCGTACACCTCATTGCGCATGGTAGTCAGGGCCTGGCTGGCTCTGATCCAGTCAAAGACTTTCTGCCGGGTAGGCTCGTCGTCGATCTCGCCCACGATGCGGTGGGTGCGTACCCCGGCCTGACGTAAAGCTCCATCTGTCGCCAACAGACCGACGTTGCCCGGATACTTGCCCTGGTTATTGGACAGGCTCAGAATGGGCACGTCACGGCCCACGCCGTTGACGAAGGGCCAGGCCAGAAAGGGGAAGTTCCAGACGTTGTAGCACATGATGATCTGCCTGCAACCGGCGCGCCTCAGTTCCTCTCCCACCTTCTGGGCCGTGCGGGTGCTGACGATGATCTCTGAGCCGGTGACCACCTCTGGAGCCGATCCGTCCCGGTTTTTGACGTTCTTTCGGATTAGCTCCGCCCACTGTTGCACGACGGCCATATTTTCAGGGTTGTTTTCGGTATAGACGTGTTTACGCTCGTCGTTCAGCATGGCAATGCCAATAGGTGTGGTTCGCATAATATGCTCCTTTCCTTATCTGTAGTTAGTGATGATTATGGTAAAAATTAGGTCAATCGCCGATCATGCGCCATAACTCTGCCTGGTCGATCATGGGCACTCCCAACTGCCTGGCCCTGTTGAACTTGGTGCCGCCGGGGTTTTCTCCGGCCAGCAGGTAATCGGTCTGGCCGGACACCGAGCCTGTCACTTTGCCTCCATGCTGTTCTATGAGACCCCTGGCTGCTTCTCGGCTCATGGAGGGCAACGTGCCGGTGATGACGAAGGTCAAACCCTCCAGCGGTCTGGCCTTCTCCTCGCTCTCCAGGCGTTCGGCCTCCATTTCCATTTCCATCTGCACTCCGGCCCGGCGTAGTTTTTCGATCAAGCTGCGGTTACGTTCCAGGGAGAAGTACCCCACGATGCTGGCCGCTATGTGCGGACCAAGGCCCTCGATGGCCTCCAGTTCTTCCCGCGAAGCGGCCATCAAAGCCTCTACAGACGGATAGCGCCTGACCAGAGTTTGAGCCAGGGTGCTGCCCACCCCGCGAATGCCCAGGGCGGTCACCAGACGATCCAGGGACCTTTTTTTGGATGCTTCGATAGCTGCCAGCAGATTGTCTGTGCTTTTCTCGGCGAAACCTTCCAGGTTCAGGATATCCTCTCTTTTGAGATAGTACAGGTCAGCCACATCCTTCAACAGGCCCTTTTCCACGAATAGCCTGGCCGTGCGAGTCCCAAAGCCCTCAATGTCCATCGCCCCACGCGAGACGAAATGCTCGGTCAGGCGCACCAACTGGGCAGGACAGGCGGCGTTGATGCAGTAATAGGCTACCTCCCCTTCGGGCTGGACGGCGGGGGAGCCACAGGCCGGGCAGCGGCCGGGCATGTAAAAGACCCGCTCGCTCCCATCGCGCAACTCGACCACCGGCCCGACCACGTAGGGAATGACCTCCCCGGCCCTCTTGACGATGACCGTATCGCCGACACGGATGTCCTTGCGGGCGATGTCGTCGGCGTTGTGCAGGGTGGCCTGTTTGATCGTCACTCCGCCGACGACTACCGGCTCCAGGAGGGCGTAGGGGTTGAGGCTGCCGGTGCGGCCCACGTTGATGCCGATGTCCAGCAATTTGGTGGTCGCTTCCCTGGCCGGAAATTTGAAAGCGATAGCTCCCCTGGGGGCCTTGCCCACCGCTCCTAGCCCCTCCTGGGTAGCCAGGTCGTTGATCTTGATGACCATGCCATCGGCTTCGTAGTTGAGTTGATCGCGTTTTGCTATCCACTCCTGGCAGTAAGCAATAACCGCCTCGAGGTCGGGCAAAAATTTTACATCGGGGCAGACCGGGAAACCCATCCGCCGCAGATAGCTTAACACCTCCCACTGGGTGGAGATGGTCAGGCCCTCGGCTTCGAGGAGGGCGTAAGTGAAGAGGCTGAGAGGACGGGCGGCGGCGATGGTCGGGTCTAACTGGCGCAGAGAACCGGCGGCCGCGTTGCGGGGATTGGCGAAGGTTTTTTCTCCGGCCTCGGCCTGGCGGCGGTTGAATTCCTGGAAGCGGTCGAGGGGCATGTATGCCTCCCCACGCACCACCAGCCGGGACGGAGCCTCGGAGGGCGCGGCAGGATGGAAGTTGTCGTCTGCCCGGCCATCCACCGGGATTTTCAGGGGCAGGCTTTTGATGGTGCGCAAATTGGTCGTAATGTCTTCTCCCACCTCCCCATCGCCCCGCGTGGCTCCCTGGACGAAAAGGCCATCCTCGTAGGTGAGAACCACCGTCAGCCCGTCGATCTTGGGTTCGACCACGTACTCCGGGGCCGGCGTTTCCTCTGGCAGCAGCTTGCTGATGCGCACCAGCCACTCCCGCACCTCTTCGGCGTTGAAAGCGTTGCTCAGGCTGAGAATGGGCCGGGGGTGACGCACCTTTTCAAAGCGATCCAGCGGTTGGCCGCCCACCCGCCGGGTAGGCGAGTCGGGCGTGATCAGGTCCGGGCGTTGCGCTTCCAACTCCTGGAGTTCCCGAAACAGGCGGTCGTACCGGGCGTCGCTGATTACCGGGTCATCCAGAACGTGGTAGCGGTAGTTGTGGTAGCGAATTTGAGCCTTTAACTTTTCGAGGCGCTGGCGGATGTCAGACACTCTTGCTCTCCTCATTGCGGGAGCGTCGTCAAGGCTGATTAGAGGCCGTGAGAGGACGATTTTGGAGCAACAATCAGTCGTAGAGCGCCGAACCGTCGATCTCTTCCAACGAGGCGCAGCCGGTCAGGATCATGGCCGAACGCAGCTCGTCGGCGTAACGGCTCAGGATGGTGACCACGCCTTCGACCCCACCGCCTATGGCCGCAATAGCCAGGGGGCGACCGACCAGAACGGCGTCCGCTCCCAGGGCCAGCATCTTCAGCACATCGACGCCCGAACGCACCCCCCCATCGACCAGCAAGAGGATGTCACCCTCCACCACGTCGGCGATTTCGGGCAAAACGTCGGCTGTGCCTGGGGTATGATCCAGCACCCGTCCCCCGTGGTTAGAGACCACGATGCCCGCCGCCCCGATCTCCAGAGCCGCTTCTGCTTCGTCAGGGGTCATGATACCTTTCAGAATAAACGGCAGTTCCGTGGAGGTTATGATCTCTTCCCACTCTCCGGCGGTTTTAGGGCCTACTGGCTGGCCGGCCCGTACCATGCCAATGATGCCCGCCGCGTCCACGTCCACCCCTACGGCCCAGGCCCCGGCTTCCTCAGCCTGTCTGATGTGTTCCAGGATGCGTTCCCTGGGGCGCGGTTTAATGATGGGAATGCCCCGGCCACCATGATCCTTGATGACAGTAAGCCCCACCTCCAGGAGGATGGGGTTGGGACCGTCTCCGGTCATGCCCAGACTGCCCACCGCGGCGCTGCCTCCGACCATCCCCTTTGTCAGCTCTGCTTCGGATATGGCATCGCGCATGTTCAGCCCCACCCCGGCCACAGCCGCCCCCAGGATGGGCATCGATAACTCGTGGTCGAAAAAGTCAAAGCGGATGTCGGGTTCAGAGGCGGAATGAATGGTGCGCATGTTAAGCTTGTACTCGGCCAGGGCCTCCAGGTTAGCCCTGAAAGACGAGCCTGTGCCGACGCCCCCCATGCCTGGCATCTGTCCGGCGCAGACCCGCCCGTCGCAGACACGACAGACCAGACAGGCTCCTTTGAATCTCTCTTTGGCGATGCGGTTTATCTCGTCGATGTCCATTGTTGTCTGCCCTCCAAATTTATCTTTAGAACAGTCACCGGCCGTTGGTATTTTAACGGTCGAAATAGATGCTCTTGCCCGTAGCAGAAAGAGGGATGCCCATCACGTAATCGGCGTCGATGAGGCCCATTTCGCGGGCCACCGCTCCGGCCCGGTACATGATGCGATTGTCAACGTTGAGCAGGCCGGCCATCTTGGCCGCCGAACCCAGAGCGATGCCCATGTCGAGCAGGCGAAAGGCGCATTGAGGGCCTTTGAACTCCCCCTCGTAGGTGTTGATCTCAAGGCATTTCTCCTGGCCGCAGGCTCCGCAGTTGAGGCCCAGAGGTTTGGCGTTCTTGAGGCCGATCAGCACCAGGGCCGCCGAATCCCGCACGTTGGCCCCGTCGCGGTCGAAGTTGCGTTTGCCCGTCCGCTCCCCGTACTCGACCATCCTCTGGGCCAATTCGGCCAGCTTATCCCCCTCGATGACCTCTATGACCACGTAATCCTGCCCCGCCGACTTGGGCGCGGTCCTGGCGGCGATAGCCATCAGGTCGGTCACTACCTTCATGTCACTCACTTTCATTTCCCCCTTTGGCTGAAATCTGCGCCTATCTTAGCACGAAAAGGTGTCTGTGTCAATAAGCGGCGCGTGGACAGGGAGTTTTTGCTGCTAGGGTTGCCTTGAGGAGCAAGAGGTGGTATAATGTAACGTAACAGAAGGAGTCTGCCCGTTGCAAAGTGGCGGAGGGGATATGCCGGACAGAGAGCGGGAGATCAAGCACCAGGAGGGGCTGCGAGAAAAGCATATAAAGAACATCCGTCGGTTGGAAATGGCGCTAGCCAGTCTTGATCCGGTGGAAAGGCTTGGTAAGATTTCCTGGAACAACGCTCTGGAAGAAGAGAAGAAAAAACTGCAGCAGGTGGAAGAGAGGCTGGAGGAGCTCCGGAGAGAAGGGCCGGAGGAGACTACCGAAGAGCAGGATACCCCTGTCTCGTCTGACAGGCAAGAGGAGCCAGCCGAAACACCGGAGGAGACAGACAAAACCGAGTCAGTTGAGCCACCAGTCAATAGGCCAGTGCACTGGGAGAAGGTAGGGGCCACAGCTGGCGTGATAGTCTTGCTGATCGCCCTGGGATGGTGGTTGGTGACAAACGCAGGCCCTTACCTATTCGGGACTCCTACTTCTGTTGCTGTCCTGCCTACGTTCACGTCCACGCTTACAGATACGTCCGTACCCACTCCCGGCATTGGCTCGGTCAAAACCAATCCGAAGGACGGTGTGGAGATGGTCCACGTTCCGGCCGGGGAGTTTATCATGGGCAGTAGCGACGCAGATATTGATGCTGTGCTGGCAGAATGCACCGATTGTGAACGGGAGTGGTACGACGCCGAGAAGCCGCAACATACTGTCTACTTGGACGCCTTCTGGGTATACAAAACCGAGGTTACTAACGACCAGTACCGGAAGTGTGTGGAGGCCGGGGCCTGCACCCCGCCGCATTATACCTGGCGTTACAACGATCCTGCCTACACCGACGATCCGGTGATCAGTGTGGATTGGTATCAGGCTAAAGCCTACTGCGAATGGGCCGGAGGGCGGTTGCCAACTGAAGCCGAGTGGGAGAAGGCAGCAAGGGGGATGGATGGGCGAATATATCCTTGGGGAAACGACTGGGATGCGAACAAGCTAAACTCGTATGAGGCCGGGCCAGGCAATACAATCAAAGTGGGCAGCTACCTAGCTGGGGCCAGCCCTTATGGCGCGCTGGACATGGCCGGAAACGTGTGGGAGTGGACGAACAGTCTTTACATGAAATACCCTTACAGGGCGGACGACGACCGGGAGGCTTTGGAGGCAAGTGGCGCCCGGATTTCGCGGGGCGGGGCCTGGGACAGCAGTCAAAGGCTCACCCGCTGTGCCTTTCGCAACGCCGATGCACCGTCCTATACAGACTACCTCATCGGCTTTCGGGTGGTTGTCCCTGGCTCTTAGCTTATGGACACCCGACTACTCCTTTGAGACTTTTTTCAACACCCTTACCTCTGGACTTTGCCAAACCAGATAAGGCGTGGTATTCTAATGGATGGGAAAGGCAGATCGGATTATGTTAGTTGAAATTCGAGGTGAGCAAATTGAAAAAGCGTAAGTCTATATATGTAACCGTTTCGGCCACCGAAGCGCAACGTCATTTCGGGGAAATGCTCGAAAGAGCGTATAGCGGGGATGAACACCTGATCGTGGAGAGAGATGGTTTCCCTATGGCGGTGATCATTTCTTTTGCCGATTATGAAGAGTTCATGAAAGAACGCGGACTTAAGGCTTTTGAGGATTTCAGCCACAAGTTTGGTCAGGAGGTTGAAAGGCGGGGAATCACTGAAGAGCAGTTGATGGAAGACTTAGAGGAAACCAAAAAAGAAGTTTTTCGGGAGCAGTATGGAAACCTCTGACCAGGATGAAAGCACGGCCAGGTTGCGAACGCAGCTTACCGTGTATATCTCTGGGACTTTTCTCAGGGAAATAATGGGTTGGACAGGTGAAGAACTGGAAAAGGTTCGGAAGAGGACCTGGAAAGACATGCTCCCCTAAAGCGTTCACTACTTCGCCAAATCAAAAGACTCCCGCCCGCCCTCGTTTTGAGGGTCGCACAGCATCCTTAGTATTTGCTTTTGGGCTTTTGGTATGGTACAATCTTAATGAGGGGTGTCCTATGCAAGAAACGATTACCATTACCTTGCCTGCGGAAATCAAGCCAGCTCTGGATGAGGTGACACGAAAAGAAGGTATCTCACTTAGCGAACTGGTTGCCGAAGCTGTCAAGGAGTACCTTTTCTTTCGCCAATTCCGGCTGCTGCGCGAGCGGATGATACCAAAGGCACAAACGCAAGGCATCTATACTGAGCAAGATGTCTTCGATCGCGTTTCATGAGGATAGTACTTGACACCAATGTCCTCATTGCCGCTTTTATCACGCGCGGTGTGTGCAGCGATGTGCTGGAACACTGTGTCCGACAGCATACGCTGGTCACATCAGACTTTATTCTGAACGAATTCCGCGAGCATCTGATTTACAAGTTCAAGTACAGCGCAGAGGAGGCCGAGGAAGCCTTTGAGTTGCTACGTTCGAGGATGGAGGTGGTCACACCTGCTGACTTGGGGGCTACTGTCTGTCGAGACCCGGACGACGACGTAATTTTAGGAACGGCTATTGCTGGAAACGCGGCGTGCATCGTCACGGGTGATAACGATTTGCTTGTCATCAAGCGGTTTCATACGATTGATATTGTGCAGCCGGCGGAATTTGCAGAATACGAAGCGACTGAGACGGGATAGGCTGCCTCGCTACATCAGAACAACTCCCGCCCGCCCTCGTTTTGAGGGTTGGCGGGAGTTTGGATTTCCGTTTGGTCTGTGGTATAATCCATTCCGGCTTACAGTTATAGAGAGGTAGGTAGTTCGTTGATCAAAAGGGAATTCAGGCTGGAAGGCGAATATAATTATAACCGCTCCGGGCCGGTGCGCTGGATCATCTCCCACCTGATGCGCTACCCGTTTTTCCCGCTGGCCGGGATCCTGGCGGCTGTCGTGAACAACGTATGTTACAGCTTCATCCAGGTTTTTGTTGGCCGGGGATTTGACCTTATTTCCACCCCTGGCTGGAGCGTGGCTGAGTTGCTGAGGCTGGCCTTGACCATAGCAGGAGCGGCCGTCGGGCAAGGGCTGACGGGCCTGGCTCGTAACTATTCCATTGAGTTCCTGGCCCAACGCGTGGAGCGGGACGCCCGCGATGAGCTTTACGTCAGCTTACTGGGCAAGAGCCAGACCTTTCACGGCCGGCAGCGGATCGGGGATATCATGGCCCGCGCCACCAATGACGTGCGTATGCTCAACCTGATACTCAGCCCCGGCCTGTCGCTGATCATCGATTCGATCTTAGCGGCCGCCGTCCCCCTTGTCATGATCGGCTGGCTCCGATTGGAGTTGTTGCTTGTGCCGGCCATTTTTTTCATCCTGTTTGTCATCACCCTGGCCGATTACAACCGCAAGCTCAACCCGGTCAGCATTGCCAGGCGAGAACAATTTGGGATAATGAACGCCGGGCTGGCGGAGGCCATCGCCGGCATCGAGGTGGTCAAAGCCAACGCCCAGGAACAGCAGGAGGGGGACAGATTTATCCATAACGCCCGCCAGTTCCGCGACTATTTTGTGCGCCAGGGAGAGATCCAGGCCCGCTATCTCCCGATGTTGATTTTCGCCCTGGCCTGGGGCGGCGGCTTTTTGCACGCCGTGCTGCTCTGGCGAGCAGGCAGCATCAGCCTGGGCGAAGTGGTGGCCTTTATGGGGCTGATGGGCGCCTTCCGCTTTCCGACCTTTATTTCCATCTTCTCCTTTAACCTGGTGCAGTTGGGGGTCGCCAGCGCTGAGCGGATTCTGGAATTGATCAACGCCGAAACGGAGTTGGACGAGAACGAGAGCGGCATGGCGCGACCGATCCGGGGGGAAGTGGTTTTTGAGAACGTCAGCTTTGGCTATGATGGCACTCCGGTGCTGAAAAATATCAGCTTTAACGCCCGGCCAGGGGAGACTATTGCCATTGTGGGGCAAACCGGCTCTGGTAAAACCACCTTCACCCAGCTTATCAACCGCATATTTGATGTTGATAGCGGGCGGGTGTTGGTCGATGGGGTGGACGTGCGCGACTGGAACCTGGAGTCGCTCCGCTCGCAGATATCAACTATTGAGCAGGACGTGTTTCTCTTTTCCCGCACCCTGGCCGAAAACGTTGCTTTTGGCTGCGCCGACGCCAGCCAGGAAGCGATTGAGCAGGCGGCCCACGAAGCTCAGGCACACGAGTTTATCACCAGCTTTGGCGAGGGCTACGATACCGAGGTGGGCGAACGCGGCGTGACCCTGTCTGGCGGGCAGCGACAACGGATCGCCATCGCCCGAGCTTTTCTCACCAACCCGCGCATCCTGATCCTGGACGATAGCACCAGCGCCATCGATAGCGCCACCGAAGACCAGATTCAGCGCGCCATGCGACGCATCAGCAGCCAGCGCACCACTTTTATCATCACCCACCGCCTCAGCCAGATCCGGTGGGCCGACCGCATCCTGATCCTGCGCCGCGGCGAGTTGGTGGACCAGGGGACGCACGAGGAGCTATTGGAGCGTAGCGCGGACTATCGCCGCATCTTCGCCCGTTACGATTAACCACAAAGAGCACAAAGGACACAAAGATTTTATATATGGTGCTTTTGATGTCATTTGTGGTTGAAAGGGTCTAAAATATGGGATTCATCATGGACGGCCTCGACACCGAGGCATACGACCGCAATTATAGCGACAGGGAACTGCTGGCCCGCATCATAGGCTATTTCCGGCCCTACGCCCGACAGATGATCCTGGTAGCCATCATGATCACGCTGCAATCGGTGGCCGGCACCGGCGGGCCAATCCTCATCGCCAAAGCAATTGACGTCCTGACCGAAGACCCCTCCACCGAGAAAATGCTGTTGATAACGGGGGGAGTGCTTCTGCTGGGCGTGGCAGGCTGGACCTTTAACTTCATCCGGCAATTGTTCTCCGCCCGCGTAGTGGGGGACGTGGTGCTCAAGGTGAGGGAAGATGTCTTTAACGCCACCATCCAACACGACCTTTCCTTTTACGACGAGCATCCCTCCGGCAAAATCGTCAGCCGGGTAACGTCCGACACCCAGGACTTTTCTGAGGTCGTCAACCTGACGATGGACCTGGTCAGCCAGGTGTTGCTGGTGGTCATCCTTTCCATCTGGCTGTTCAACATCAACCTGTGGCTGACGTTGTTGCTGCTGGGAACGACTCCTCTGGTGGTCTTTGTCGCTCTCAGATTCCGGCACATCGCCCGCACCGTCACCCAGCGCGCCCGCCGGGTGACGGCCAAAATCAACGCCCAGATTCAGGAGTCGATCAGCGGGATCACGGTAGCCAAGAGCTTTCGGCAGGAACACGCCATCTATGCCACCTTCGATGCCAATAACCGACAGGCTTACCAGGTGGGGCTGCGGCGCGGCCTGACGCTCAATACCATCTTCCCGGTCATGGGCATCGCTTCCGGCCTGGGGATGGCAACGCTGGTCTATGCCGGCGGCCTGGCTACAAGACAAGGGGTCAGTCCCGGCGATTGGTATCTATTCATGCAGGCGGTGTGGTTTGTCTGGTGGCCGATGCTCAGCATCTCCTCTTTCTGGAGCCAGTTCCAGGATGGGCTATCCGCTTCGGAACGGGCCTTTGCTCTGATCGATGCCGAGCCACGGGTGGTTCAGGCCGCAGCCGAGCCGGTGGACGGGCTGGAGGGCCACATAGAATTCCGTCACCTTGAGCTTACCTACACCGGCCAGGAGATTGTGCTACCCGACTTTACCCTGGAAATCCGCCCTAAAGAGACGCTGGCCTTTGTGGGCCACACCGGGGCGGGCAAAAGTAGCCTGGGGCGGCTGATGGCCCGCTTTTACGAGTTCCAGGGAGGACAGCTTTTGATCGATGGCCGGGACATCCGCCGTCTGCACCTGGGCCAGTACCGCCAACACATTGGGCTGGTGCCGCAGGAGCCGTTCCTCTTTTCCGGCACAGTGTGTGATAACATCCGCTACGGCCGGCCGGGAGCGACCGTCGAGCAGGTGCGCGGGGCGGCCATGCGCATCAGCCACGGAGACTGGCTGGCCGACCTGCCGGCCGGGCTGGACACCGACGTAGGCGAGCGCGGAGCCAACCTCTCCATGGGGCAACGGCAGTTGGTGGCCCTGGCCCGCGTGCTGCTCAAAGACCCGGCCATCTTTATCCTGGACGAAGCGACCGCCAGCGTGGACCCCTTTACCGAGACCCAGATCCAGGAGGGGCTGGAAATCATCATGCGCGACCGGACGGCCATTGTCATTGCCCACCGGCTGTCCACCGTCAAGCACGCAGACCGCATCATTGTCGTGGAGCAGGGCCGGATTATAGAGGAAGGCACGCACGACGAACTAATAGCCCAGGGCGGCCATTACGCTGAGTTGTACAACACCTATTTCCGCCATCAGTCGTTGGAGTACATTGAGAGTTTGGGTGACAGGCAACTGGCGTCACCTTTGCAGGCCCTTTGACCAAAAGAGCAAACATCGGTATCGAGTACAACGTACTCCATTAAGGTGACTCCTGCTTGTTGAGGTCTTCACGTCGCCACTGGCGCACGGTAGCGATAAAATCATCTACGGATTCCTCTTCTCACCTCTCTATTTGTTGGGTGCCCCCATTTTACCCCAAAATCTCGCCTTCCCAAAATTTGGGACAGACCCCGCGGAAATCGTGGAGTAGACATATCAGTCTAGAAATAGCAAAAACCTGGTTTCTTCCAGGTGGGTTTCAGCGGTGGGCGTGAGCTCCTGTTCATAGAGAGCTTCCAAAGAGCCAGACCCCTGTTGGCCCATGGTGTTTAGCGAGGGGGCGCTCTAACAACGTGGGTCGCTAAACAGTTTATACCGCCAGGCAGGTAATGGTACGACTGATGCCTTCTATAGTCTGGATTTTTGTGGTCACTAATTTGCCGATGTCCGCCAGGTCCTCGGCTTCCACCACCGCAACGGCGTCGTAAGGGCCGGTGACGGTCTCGGCCTCCTTCACCCCCTCTATTGTGCGCAACTTTCCTACCACCTCTGAGGGCTTGCCCATGTCCGTCTGAATCAGGACATACGCTTTCATGGTCATCACCTCTCTTTCTCTCAGGCACTCCGCTGATTTTGCCAGCGCGCCCCCTCCTCTGCGCTGGTTCATTATACCAGACCAGGCCGGAACGGTCAAACTCCGGCATCGCGGAGGAACGGAAACACGGAGAACGCGGAGGCTCAATGGCGCGGGCCAGGCTATTTTTCCGCGGATTCCGCGCCTCCGCGCTCCAAAGCTCCCAGGCCCCTGATCGCTATCATAGCCCGATCACCTGGCACACCCTCTTTATATCTTCATCCGTCAGGGTGGAGGCCGAGGGCAGGTTGATGCCCTTTCTAGCCAATTCCTCCGCCACCGGGAACCGCTCTCCGCGGCCTTCGTAGGGCGGCAGGGTATGCATGGGATGAAAGAAGGGACGGCTATCGATAGCGGCCTTCTTCAGCTTAGCCATCAGCCCGTCTCTATCAAGTCCGTAATCTTCCTCCACCAGCACCGAGTACATCCAGTAAACGCTTTTGGCCCAGGCTTCTTCGCGGGGCAGGGTCAGCCCCTTGACCTTTTCCAGCCGGGCGTTGTAGGCGCGGGCGATCTGCCGTTTTTTCTCTATCCTCTGTTCTGCCTTCTCCAGTTGGGCCAGGCCAATGGCTGCCTGGACGTTGGTGAGACGGTAGTTGTAACCCACCTGGCTATGCCAGTAGTATCTGGTAGAGGACATGGCGTGATCCTTCAGAAACCTGGCTCGTTCGGCCAGCTCCGGATCGTCCGTGGTGACCATCCCTCCTTCGCCGGTGGTGATGATCTTATTGCCGTAGAAGCTGAAGCAGGCCACATCTCCCAGGCTGCCGGTTCTACGGCCTTTGTATTCGGCCCCGTGTGCTTCGGCGGCGTCCTCGATCACGTACAGGTGGCGTCTGGAAGCTATTTCCAGGATCGGGTCCATGTCGACCGGATGGCCGTAGATGTGGACGACGATTATGGCCCTGGTGCGGGGCGTGATCTTGTCCTCGATGGCGGCCACATCGATGTTCCAGGTGGCGCGCTCCGAATCGACGAAGACGGGCCGCGCTCCGGTGTAGGTGGCGGCGTTGGCGGTGGCTACAAAGGTGAAGGTGGGCATAATGACCTCATCGCCCGGCCCTATGTCCAGAGTGACCAGGGCCAGGTGTAAGGCCGTCGTGCCATTGGCTACGGAGATGCCATATTTCACCCCACAGAAACGGCTGAACTGCTCCTCGAAATCGGTCACGTAGTGGCCGAGCGATGAAATCCAGCCTGACTGGAGGCAATCGGTCACGTATTTCAACTCGTTGCCGCTCAGGTCAGGCTCGTACACAGGGATGTGTTCCCTCATATTTTTCTACCCTTTGATTTTTATAACCACGAAGAGCACGAAGGACACAAAGATTTTCTTTTCCTTTGTGCTCTTCGTGTTCTTTGTGTACTTTGTGGTTAAAAGATTCTTTAAGGTTCTATGTCCGTCAGGCTGTAAGGCTTATCCGTCAGTCCCCGTTTGCACTCCAGGTCGTCTATGGAGCAGGCTACCCGGGCCGGGTTGCCGTAGACCAGGGTGCGAGGGGGCACGTCTTTGGTGACCACGCTGCCCGCTCCGATAAGGGCCTCCTCGCCTATGGTGACGAAGGGCAGGAGCGTGACGTTGACCCCGATCTGGGCTCCTCTCTTGATGGTGGGGCCTGTCATGCATTCATTGGAAAACTGGCAGCCGGGGTGGAGGTCGTTGGCTACGGTCACTCCTGGGGCCAGGAAAACGTCGTCCTCGATGATGGTGAACTGGGCCACGTAGACGTTGCAGTGAATCTTGACCCGGTGGCCGATGCGGCACCCGTAATCAATGGTGGCATTGTTCCAGATGTTGAAGTCATCTCCGATGACGTTCTCCTCGCGGATGACCACGTTGTGGCCCGTCTGTAGATTGTGGCCGATGTTTGTGCCGGCGTAGATGACCGTGCCGCTGCGGAGACAGGCGTTGTCGCCGACGGATAGCTGCCAGTCGGCGATGCGTCGTCCCGTTTTGTAGCCGATCAGCACCCCTGGATCGGAGCGAAGGTTTTGGCCGATTTTCACCAGCGAGGCGTCTACAAGCTGTTCGTTTGTTTTCTCAGACATATTATTCTTCTTGGGTATAGGCCCCTGGGCCATTCCATTATTTCTTTCTAAGCACAACGTCGTCTACGTAAACTACGTTACGTTGACCGCTCATGGGGGCGGTGGAAACGAGACCTATCTGGATTAGCACGTCGTAGGTGCCGAACCTGGAGGGCGTAACGATATCGGCCCCCAGACGAACCCAACCGTAAGTAGCTCCCTGGTATTGGAGGATCGTGGTGGTGTAGATGGGGTGAGGGGAGGAGCGTCTAATCACGAAGGCTCTAATATCCAGGGTGCAGCTCAGCGGGTCCTCGGGGATGAACACCTCGGCCCAGAGTTGCCAGGCGGTATTGGCCTCCGCCGTCCCGCTGACCTGTTGCAGACCCAGCCAGTGACCTTCATCGGGGGCATCGGTCATGGTCAGTTTCAGGGCCGTGCTCGACCTGGCCCCGGTTACGGCCTCTACGATCCCTGTAGCCTGCTGCTGTTGTAAAACTTTCCAGTCGGCGAAGGTATCGGTTTGGCCGTCGTCCTTCTTGCCGCTGAAGCTTTCAAACGATCGGTTTTCGACGACGTTCTCCTCAGGCGCAGAGGCGGCGGCCGGGGTGGGGGCTGCTTCGGCCTCTGGAGTAGGAGCAGGTAAAGAGGGGGCAGGCGTGACCGTGGGGCTAAGGGCCTCACCCTGTTCTTCCTCCTGTTCTTCCGCCGCCGCTGTAGGCGTGCGGGTAGGCACGGTCTGTCGCCGAGGATTCTGACGGGAAGCAGCCCACACGCCGGACTTCAGCAGGAGCAGGGATATCAGCAGCGTGCCCAGGATGGCGACAAGCAGCGCGCTCAAAGATCGTTGGGGACGATTCAAGGGCATTTTAACAGGCACTCTCTTTCTTCTCAAGGATTTGGGGGCGGTGTGTTTTCATCCTGCTTGCCTACGCGATATAACAGTCCCTCAGAGGGAGCAGCGCCGCCTGCCAGCAGAGATGGCTCCTCCCCCACCAGATAGACGGCCCTGTGATCGATATTAGCCATAATGAAGGTGGTTAAATCGGCTGTATCGGGCACAGATAGATCGGGGTGGTTGATTTGCAGGTTTTCTCTATACCAGCGGTAGGGCAGCAAAGCTTCGTCCAGGATAGCCAGATCCACCCGGCCAGTGACCGCGTATTGGAAGTACCACAGAGTAAATATATACTGGTCGTTATTGGTGATGGCGACGGCTTCTGCCGGCAGAGCATCTATTATCTCCCGACCGAAATCGTAGGCGGTTCGATCCTGGCTTAGATCCATGTCCCCGAAATTCGCTCCCAGGGAGGTGAGAGGGATAGCCAGCGCCAGGCCATACCCAATCCAGACAACGGCTCTGGTTTTCGGCCACACGTCCGCCAGATAGGAGAGGACTACGTTTATACCGCCTCCCAGCCACAGAGCGAAAAACATGAAGGTCGGAATGAGATAGAGGTAGGAGTCGGAAGTGTTATAGCCCATGGCGTAGATGGTGTACAGGATAAAGGCCAGCCAGGACAGGTATGAGAAAGAACGATCCCGGTATTGCAGATACCAGACGCCCACCAGGCCCAGGAGCAGGCCCCACAATCCAAACTGCCTGATGAGCAGGTTAGCCCAGGCCGATAGCCGGGCAGGGACCTGACTCCAGGGCAGGGCAAAAACGAACTGGCGATATAGGGCCGCGGACACCAACCATAGAAATTGGCGCGGAGTTTGCGGGTTGCCCCAATTAAGGGGTGGATTCTGGGCAGCGCGCAGCGGTAGATAAAGATAGACCGATAGCCCCAACAGGAGAGAAAGCGCCACCGCTCCCAGCAGCGTCCATCTCAAGGGGCGTCTTTCCCGCCAGACGAACAGCGCCACGGATGGCATGAGCAGGGCCATGGTCAGGTGATTGCCCAGACTCAAGCCGTAGACGAAGCCCAACAAAATGAGCAACGTGGGGGTCTGGCTTCGTCGCCAGCGCACCAGAAGCCAGAGAATGAGGGCCATGAAGAAAGCGTTCAGGCCGTGCACTTCGGTAATGACAGCCTGTGACCAGAAAACAGGAGAGAAAGCCAGACACAGAGCAGCCACCAGCGGGGGGATCAGGACGGTCAAACGATGGGACGATTCCGACAAAGGGCCGAGTTCTACCGCTACGAGATAAATGAGGGCCACCGCCAGAGCGCTGAAAACAGCGGACATGAGATTGAGCTTATAAGCTATATCCTCCCAGGGCAGGAGGGAGAAGAGCTGGCCGATCAGTATGTAGGCCGGGTAGCCGGGCGGATGGGCAATGCCCAGGGTGTGTACCGCCGTGATAAAATCGCCCCCATCTGTCCCATCATGCCCCCAGGTGATCGTAGGGGCCAGGGTTATCCAGTACACCGCCAGAGTCAGGACAAACAGGAGCGCTGCCCCGATTAGATGCCAACTGAGCGCAGAATGTTCAGACATTTTGCGAATTTTGCCACTGACACTCATTGCCCCTCCTCGCGCTTTACTGGATGGCTGACCAGTCGTCACCGCCACAAGCTCCTAAACTATACAATAGTTTAACTGCTTCGTCAAGTTGACGGTTGGGGCAGGGGGTAGTATAATACCCTATACATCAGCCCGGGAGATACCACCCCGATGTTGTCAAAGAACAGCTCCCTTCTCACCTGAAAAAGACGAGGTGCCACATGCAATCTTTTACAGCGCATCTCCCATATCTGTTTTTGGGATTAGGAGCGTTAGGTTTAATTGCCGGGATTCTGGATGCGATCCTGACCACGATTAGCGAGCGCAATCTCATCTGGCATCATCCCGACCTGGGAACAGGCGCTATGCTTTCCAGCCTGGGTCGAGAGTCGCAGCCGGAGGCAACGGGGAAAGTGGATCGTGGGATCGGGCTGGGGTGTTTCGGCCTGGTGCTTCTCTACGTGGGAGGCTTTCTGTGGCAATTTCCTGCCCGCTGGACGCCGATGTCCCTACTCGAGCAGGGGGCAAAATATCTCTTAGAATTGTGCCTGCCATACACCCTTGTAGGCGGCGGGGTTTTCCTGGGGATTCTGTGGGTGGAAAATTTGCTCTTAGATCTTATCGAGACGAGTAAGTTTGGAAGCCTATGGCGGTCGAGAGCAGCCGGTAGACGTCCGGTGGAGCAGCGAATGGAAATGGGCTGCATTACCCTTCTCTCTCTCGCCCTGGGGGGCCTCCTTCTGTGGCTGCCTTCCCTGACACGAGGTCGTTGAATGAAAATCGCGCCTTTCGCCGTTGAAGAGTGGATGTCCACCTACGAGCACCAGGTCGAATACAACCTGGCCGAAACGTGCGTCAAGCCTTTTCGTCTCAAAGAGTTTCTGGCCCTGGCCGGGGTGGAAGAGATACCGGATATGCACCTGACTTACGGCCACATTCCGGGTTCACCGCCCCTGCGCACAGAACTGGCCGGCCTGTACCACGGCCAGGAGCCGGATAACATCCTGGTAGAAGGTGGAGCCATCGGAGCCAACTTCCTGGTTTTCTACACCCTGGTGGAGCCGGGCGATACGGTGATATCCATCTTTCCCACCTACGAGCAGCTTTACCGCGTGGCCGAGTCCTTTGGAGCCACGGTCAAGCGCTGGGTGCTGCGCCGCGAAAATGGCTTTCTGCCCGACCTGGATGCCCTGAAACAGCTTATCGACGGGCGGACGAAGCTTATCGTGGTCAACAATCCCCACAACCCTAGCGGGGCGCTCATCGAGGAAGAGGGGTTAGGGGCCATCTGTCGGCTGGCTGAGGACTGTGGCGCTTATCTTTTGTGTGATGAAGTGTATCGAGGTCTCTACCTGGAGGAAGGGGCCGCCGTGCCCTCCGCCGTGGAGCTAAGCCCACGGGCCATTGCCACCGGCAGCTTTTCCAAGACTTATTCTCTGTCCGGTCTGCGTCTGGGCTGGATGGTTGGCCCCCAGGAAGTCATCCATGCCTGCCAGATACACCGCGACTATACCACCATCAGTTGCAATATGGTCGGCGACCGGCTGGCGACCCTGGCCCTGCGCCACCGCGACAAAGTCATGGCCCGCAACCTGACCCTGCTGCGAAACAACTTTCGCCTGGTGGACGATTGGGTGGCGGAAGAAACGCTCGTCTCCTACGTTCCGCCCCGGGCCGGAACGACCGCTTTCTTGCAATACGACCTGGACGTGCCTTCCCGACAGCTTTGTGAGAGCCTGGTCAAAGAAAAAAGCACCTTTCTGGTGCCCGGCCAATGTTTTGAAATGGAAGGCTACCTGCGGCTGGGCTACGCCTGTGATACCGAGGTGCTGAAGACAGGGCTGAGACGTTTGAAAGAACATCTGCATTCTTACATCTGATCATTAAAAGGAATCGCCAATGTCAACGAGTAAAAAATACATACTTTTCGACCTGGACGAAACCCTCTATCCCAGGGGGGTGGGGCTGATGCAAGAGATCAGCCGCCTCATTCATTCATATATGCAGGAAAAGCTGAACCTGCCTGCGGAGTTAGGGGTTCGTCTGCGCCACGAATACTTTAAGAACTACGGCACGACTATGCGCGGTTTGCAGATCAACTATGAAATAGACTCTGAGGAATACCTGGAGTACGTCCACGACATCAGGCTGGAGGATTACATCGGGCCGAACGAAGCTTTGGATAAGATGCTGGCTGACATCGCTCTGGAGAAAGTTGTTTTCACCAACGCTTCGGAGGAACACGCTCGCCGGGTGTTGAAGGTGTTGGGTATCGCCCGACATTTCAAATGCATCGTGGACGTGCGGGCCATGCGCTACCTGAGCAAGCCCAACCCGGCGGCCTACCAGCGCACCCTGGAAATCCTGGGGGCCACCGCCCCGCAGTGTATCCTGGTGGAAGATAGCGTCCGCAATCTGCGTGAGGCCAAGAGGCTGGGCATGACCACTATTCTGGTGGACGGCCACCCCGACGCAGACACAAGCGTGGTAGATTTCGCCATAAGCAACGTGGTGGAAGTGGGGGAGGTGGTAAAGAAAATTCAGCGTGAGACTGAATACACCCCGGCCCGATTAAAAAAAGAAGCGGCTCGTTATTAGTCAGGGAGGGAAAAGCTTTTATGGATCTGTACGAAACCTTGTTGAAAGGAAAGCCTAACGACCGGGCCGAAGCAGCCCAAACGTTGGGCCAGGCAAAGGATGAAAAAGCCCTGGAGTATCTGGTTAGGGCCCTGGACGACGATTACCCCCACGTAAGAGCCAGGGCCCGGGCCGCGCTGCAAACTATCGGCACGGATCAGGCTTTGTCGATCCTGCGCCAAAACTCGCCCCAAGGGATGATCCTCATTCCGGCTGGGGAGTTCATCATGGGCGACGACGAAGGTCGCGAAGACGAGCAACCGGCCCATTCTGTCTATCTGCCGGCTTTTTACCTCGACAAGTATCTGGTCACCAACGCCGACTACAATAAATTTGTGGAGTGCACGGATCATCCCGCACCGCATCATTGGCGGCGTGGCTTCCCAAAAGACAAGGCCAGCCACCCGGTGGTCTACGTCACCTGGCATGATGCTCTGGAGTACGCTCAGTGGGCAGGCAAACGGCTGCCCACCGAAGCCGAGTGGGAAAAGGCCGCCACCTGGGACGAGGACGAGAAAGCCAAACGCAAGTATCCCTGGGGGAACGAGTTCGTGCCCGGCAAATACAGCGCCGCCGACTCCGGCCTGTGGAGCACGTCGCCTGTGGGCCAGAACTCGCCGCTGACCGACAGCTTCTACGGCGTGAGCGATCTGACGGGTAGCATCTGGCAGTGGACCAACAGCCTGAAACGAGAATACCCTTACCGGGCCGACGACGGGCGCGAAGACCTGACCGTCTCCGATTTCAGGATAATGCGCGGTGGGGCCTGGTTGCCCGACGCTTTTAGCGCTCGTTTAGCTTATCGCAACGCCAGTATGTCTAATTTAGCTCTTATTTATCTTGGCTTTCGTTGTGCCCTGGATGCTATCGCCCCCTGATCTCAAGGTATACGTAAGCCAGGCATTGGATCAGTAAAATTGGTATGGATTGGAGCTATACACAAGGGCCATTGAGGGCTATAATAAAGGCACCAATCAAGACTGAGAGAAAAGGAGATTTCTAAAGATGACCACACAAACAGCGGCAGCTCTAAACGGCCAGGTCACAACCGTCTGGGAAGAACGCCTTGCCCGACGCACTGACGGAATGGGCAGTTCCGTCATTCGCGAGATACTCAAGTACACGCAGCAGCCGGACGTCATCTCTTTTGCCGGAGGGTTACCGGCCCCCGAACTGTTCCCGGTTCAGGATGTCCAGGAGGCCTGTTGCCACGTCCTGGAGCAAAAGGGCGCTGAGGCTCTCCAGTATAGCACCACCGAGGGATACCCTCCCCTCAAAGAATACCTGGTGGACAAGATGAGAAAGTACGGTGCGCCGGTCGAGGAGTCGAACCTCCTGTTGAGCAGCGGCTCTCAGCAGGCCCTCGACCTGATCGGTAAAATATTTATCGATGCGGGCGATGTCATCCTCACCGAAGCCCCCACTTATCTGGGAGGCTTGCAAGCCTTCAATGCCTATCAGGCCCGCTACGTAACCGTGCCCCTCGACGACGACGGGATGCAGGTGGACAAATTGGAGGACGTGCTGGCTGAGAAGCCTGTGAAGTTCATCTACGTCCTGCCCAATTTCCACAACCCGGCCGGCGTGACCCTCAGCTACGAACGACGGCTGAAATTGGTGGAAGTGGCCGCCAAATACGGCGTCTTCATCGTAGAGGACGATCCCTATGGAGAGTTACGCTTCGAGGGCCAGGATATCACCCCCCTCTGCGCCTTGCACAAGGAAAACGTGCTTTATCTGAGCACCTTCTCCAAGACGCTGTCGCCAGGCATCCGCCTGGGCTGGATATCTGGCCCGGAGAAAATCATCGCCAAGCTGGTGCAGGCCAAACAGGGGGCCGACCTCCACACCAGCACTTTTATCCAGATGATCGCCTGCAACTTCTGCCAACGAGGTCTGATCCAGCGCCACGTCCAGAGGATACGTCAGGTCTACAAGGAGCGTCGAGACGTTATGCTGGCTGCTATGGAGGAGCATTTCCCTGAAGGCGTGACCTGGACCCGGCCCCAGGGCGGTCTTTTCCTGTGGGCCACTCTGCCGGAGCACGTAGATACCGCCGAATTCCTGAAAGTGGCTTTGGAGGAGAAGGTAGCTTTTGTGCCCGGCTTCGCCTTCTATCCCGATGGCGCCGGCAGGAACTCCATGCGTCTCAACTTCTCTAACGCCAAACCGGAGATGATCGAGGAGGGTATCAACCGTCTGGGTAAAGCTCTGCTCCGCGAGTTTGGCTAAAATGTTCCCTGGGCAAGATGGGAGTGAAACGTATGAGATTCATCTCCTTGAGCTGGACTGAGAATATCCCCCACGATGAGGTAGTCCTGATCGTGCAGACCGTGTACGAAGCTCTCCTCCAGGCCCGCCAACAGTGGCCGGACCATGGCAATATCATCGCTGTCCCCGAAGTCAAACCATTCGGTTACTGGGTTCTCCAGGAGGCGTCCGCAGACCAGCAATATGGCAGTATGCAATGGTACATCGACAACAGCTTAGATCAGGAAAGCCGCCAGTTGCGTGGCAGGCGCTATCTCCAACTGGCCCTGGCCGAACCGTGGCAACAACAAACCCCACACTACGATCTGGCCGTGGTTCATCAGCCGTTATTAGACGAAGTTACTCGGTATAACGTCTTTGGGGTATCTGTGCGTGGACGTGCTGTAGTGCTCTCGGTGCATCCTTTGCAAACCCTGGAGCAGGGGGCGCAACGCTACCTGATCTTGCGGCGCCTGGTGGCCCATTATCTGGGCCAGATGATAGGCATCCCCATTCCAGGCTGGCGGGAAGAGACCGAGTACCTGGCACCATGCGCCATGCGACCGGCCCACTCGCTGGCGGAACTGATCGAGTATACGGAAGAAGAATCCAGAGCCAGGGTGCTCTATTGCCAGGACTGCCAGCACGAGCTGGGGGCCAGACTGGCCAGCAACCATTTCGGCATGAACTAGAATCTCAGGAGCCTGGCATTTTGGAAGTTTCTACGAACTATCCAGGAACCAGGTTTTTGGCAAAAACCTGGTTCCTCCCGGTGAGCAGTTCACGCGCCCAGATAAAACCAGACGCTTCCACGATAGTGCCAGTCGCCTGCCTCAAAATGGGAATAATCAATATCGAGGCTCCTGATCGTGGAGCATAAGTAAACCCCATTCGCTCGCCAACCGCGACCTGGTATTTTTGAGCCTGGAAGCAATGAGGTTGACCACCCCTTTCATTACCCTGATGCCGAGAGAGGGTTTCTTTTCTATCAGCCTGCTCAAAGCGGCGCCATCTATGACCACCAGTCTGGCTTTCTCCACACATTTGACCGACCCGGTGTAGTGGGGTGAGTCCGTCAAGGTGGACCAACCGAAACTTTCACCCTGGCCTAAGGTCTGAATGGTTAATCGCCGGGGTGGTTGATGAGGGCCTGAAGGAATCTGAATCTCTACCTCTGCTTTGCCTTCCTGAATGATATAAATATCTTTGGCTTCGCTGTTCTCAGTGATGATAGTGGCGCCTTCCTCAAAAGTTTCCTGGCGAGCGATCTTGGTCAAAGCCCGCAGATCGGTTTGACTCGACCATTTGAAAATGTCGGACTCTTGTAGAGCCTGGCTCAAAACCATTTTATGCCTCCTCCTCATGTCCCCTTTGCCCACAAGAAATTGCTGGTTGCCGTTCTCGGTCGATTACAAATTCAGTATAACATTGATATCACGCCAAGTCAAGGGGAAAACGATTCCGGGATAGGGCACCAATGGGAGTCCCAGGCGAGCGCTGTGGCTGTGGCGGCCCTCGACATCGTTGCTATCCCTTGACAAGAAGGCCCTGATATCTTATACTTTAGATAGAGCAAGGGAGTCTGGCCCTCTGGCAAGAAGCTTCGGAAGGAGCTTATGCCTCATCGGGTTGCCCGGCCGGTCTGACGTAACAGGATCAGGAAAATGAGACCAGATTCCTATACAAAAATTTTGAAATTTGTGGTATAATGTAAGAGGACCTATGCCAGAATTGCCCGAGGTGGAAACCGTTGTCAGAGGTTTGAGGGCCCCTCTTATCGGTCGATGTTTTACGGATGTTTGGATCGCATGGGATGATATGATCGTGGCTCCTGCGGTGGAGGAATTCAGGCTGCGGATCGTGGGGCAGGAGATACAGGATATAAGACGAAGGGGCAAATATCTGGTCTTCACCCTGGCGGGGGGCGATTATCTCCTCATCCACCTTAAGATGAGCGGCTGGCTGCGGGTCGAACCTGCCGGTAAAAAAGGCCACAAACACGACCGCATCGTTTTCGGCCTGGACGATGGGCAAGAGCTACGCTTCAATAATATGCGCAAGTTTGGGCGGGTCTACCTGGTAGAAGATGCGGACCAGGTTCTGGGTCGGCTTGGCCCGGAGCCCCTGGATGACGATTTCACTCCCCAACTCTTGACCACCCTCCTGGCCCGACGTTCAGGGGCGCTCAAACCGTTGCTTCTGAACCAGGGATTTGTGGCCGGCCTCGGCAACATCTACGCTGACGAAGCCCTTTTTGTGGCCGGTCTCCATCCCCAGCGCCGGGCGAATACCCTGACGAATGAGGAAATAGAGCGCCTGCATCAGGCTATCCGTCGGGTATTGCGGCGGGGCATCGAGGAGCAGGGCACCACTTTCGACGGCCTCTATCGCAAAACGGATGGAGAGCCGGGTCAGCATCAGGATAATTTGATGGTTTTCCGACGGAATGGCGGGCCATGTCCTCGTTGCGGAGAAACCATCCAACGCATCGTGGTCGGGGGCCGGGGGACTCATTTTTGTCCCCGCTGCCAGAAAATCGAGTCGTGAGGAGGGAAGAATCGGAGATTGCAGGGATGCCGTTGGCCTTGCGCCCGCGGTCACGTAAGAAGGGAAGGGAGAAGGTCATGTTTTTAGAAGAGGCCGGTGCAAATCAATTATTCGTGTTATTGCTTATCGGGATCATTGGCATCGTGCTCCTGGTGGTGGCCTTGGTTGCCTATCTTGTATTGGGTGGCCGGGAAAAAAAGAGGAAAGAGGAGCGTTCTCTGGCCGCCGAACCCATCGAGCCTGCGCCAAAAAAGGCGCCAACGCCAGTGGATGACAGCCAGCCTTTTTTTGAAGTGATGCGCGTCTTGCGCGACAGAACTAATAACAACATCATCGTTGAGGTAGAGGGGCGAAGATATAAGCGTCTGGCGGATATACGAGACGGACGGGTAGGGCGGCAGATTGTACAGGCCGCCGCCGATTTGGTGAAATTCTCCGGCGTCATGGGAGTCAGGAGCGCCGCCTGGGCCGATCAGGAGGCCGAGCCTCAAAAACCGGCTGCTCCCCAACCGTCGCCGCTGCCCGATAAAGATAGAACGATGCTCAAACCCCGCCCCAAGGGAGGAATGCTCAGATTCATCGACAATCCACCGCCAGAGGTCACTGAGGTCAAGCCCGCCGCGTCCCAACCTGCGGTCGAGAAAAAGCCCGACCATCCCCGCGCTGCCCCATCTCCGGCTGCCAGCGCCCTCCCACCCGAGACAGCGGAGTTCCTGCAAGACCCGGACCGGCACGGCGTCCGGCCAGCGCCGAGGGTCAAAGCGCCAGCGCCTCCCCCCTCTCCTGCGAAAGCCCCGGACAAACCGAGCATCGGCGGCTTCTTCGGGAGAGCCTTAAAACCGGTGACGACTGAACCGACGCCGCAGCGTTCCATGATCGACGAGATAGAGGACATTCTGCAACAACTCATCGCCAGGGCTCCCTCTCCTCTGGGTAGAGAGATTCATGTCAGGACCGGTCCCGATGGCGCGATCCAACTCGATGTAGACGGCGTGATTTATAATAGCGCCGACGAGGTGCCCGACGTGGTGGCCCGAGAATTGATCAAAGCGGCTGTGAGACAGTGGGAGAAGAGCCGCTAATGCCGCCGGGCCTTGCGCCAGCGGTGAACGATCATAATTAATGAGCGTAAATTAACGAGGGCTGCCCGGCAGCCTTCGTCTTTTTAGAGGCCAGACAGCATCAGAGCTATTCCAAAGGTTCCACTTTGTATTTTCCCTCCCGCTCTCGCAGATAACCCATCGGATTTTTGGTGTCGTGCTCAAAGATGAGGAGCGCCCCTGTCTCCAGCGCCCAACGCATGATCGTGCGCCTGGTTTCGATGGTCTCCAGAGGCTCCACGTCGGAGGCCGGAATCCAGGCCAGACGCTCCATGTGGATGGTCAGGGGAGCCAGATCGCTCAGGTAAATGGCTGTCTTCCCTCCCGATTCGATGATCACGCTCTGGTGGGCGCGAGTATGGCCCCGCGTGACGACGCAACGCACCTCAGAGGTCACACGGGTATCTCCATAAAGCAGACGCAATTGGCCGTATTGTTCCAGGGGCCTGAAATTCTCGGCCAGATAGGTGGCCCGGGTGCGTTCGTTAGGATAACAGGCTTCGCTCCACTCCAGACGTTGAACCCAGTACTCGGCCCGGGGAAAGGTGGGCACGATCTTGTCGCCGCGCGGCACGGTGTTGCCGCCGCAATGGTCGGAGTGAAGATGGGTGTTGATGATCACGTCGAGGTCCGTAGGGGCCAGCCCCAGGGTGGCTAAGTTTTCCACCAGTCCGCCATCTCGTTGCAGGTTGAAGATTTCTCGCCGTTTGTCGGATAGCTTGTCGCCCAGGCCGGTGTTGACCAGGATGTTCTTGCCGTCCGAGTGGATGAGAAGACAGTTAAGAGCCATCGGCACGCGGTTAAGTTCGTCAGGCGGGATGAACTTCTCCCACAACACCCTGGGCACCAGCCCAAAGGACGCCCCCCCGTCCATCCAGCACAGTCCGTCGCTCACGAGGTGTAGCTCTGCGTTACCAAAGTTAGCCACAGAGAACACAGAGTTCACAGAGGAAGAGCCATCGCTTCCGCCTCTGTCCCGTGCGGCCTCGGCAGCAGCCACGTCCTCAGCCAGTTCGCCGGGTTCCATGTCCAGTACCATTTCACGCTCAGCCACAATCGGCCTCCTTCACCACCGTCAGCGAGTTTGTGGTTGGCACTGCGCCATCTCCGCCCCCCGCATCAGTACCCTCTTATTAGGCTCGATGATGTGCCGTCGCCGTTCGGGGATGTGCTTATCCAAAGCCTGTTTGATGGCTTCGAGAGAGACGATGGCCCTGGCCGCCAACAAGGCCCCCAACAGGGCCATGTTAGCCATCTTGACATCGCCCTCCTGGTAGGCGATGTCGTTGGCCGGGACCTCGATCACGGTGATGTCCTGGCGGGTCGAGCGACGATTGATCAGAGAACTGTTGAGCACCAACACCCCGCCGGGTTTGACCAGAGGCTCGTACTTATCCAGCGAAGGAGGATTCAGGGCGATAACAGCGGTGGGATTACGGATGATGGGCGAGCCAATGGGGTCGTCGGAGATAACCACCGTGCAATGGGCCGTGCCCCCCCGCATCTCTGGCCCATAGGACGGAATCCAGGTCACGTATTTGCCCTCTTCCAGACCGGCGTAAGTTATCAGTTGCCCGGCGAAAAGCGAGCCTTGTCCCCCGAAGCCGGAAATGATCACTTCTTCGTGCATGTTCGGT
>DAOULT010000140.1:0-44675 GCA_034417895.1 Anaerolineae bacterium
AAGGAATTGGCTCTGCTGCCATTGCTTATATTGAAGATCCTTCTAAGTTGATTATTTACCATGAGATTTGAAAGAGGCTGGAATCGAGGAGGTTATAGAGCCGATGGAAGAGTTGATGAGTCGTTTACAAGAACTAGATGGGCGCATCCAGCAAATCATGGTGCGTCTTTGACATAGCCGCTAAAGCAGAAGAAATCGCTAAATTAGAGAAGAAAGCGGCCCAACCGCACCTGTGGGACGATCCAGAGAGCGGGCAGGCCACCATGCAGAAGCTGGCCGCTTTGCAGGAGGAGGTGGAGACCTGGCAGAAATTAGCCAGCCGGATAAAGGACGGGCAAGACCTGCTGGAACTGGCTATGGCCGATGAGGACGAAGCCATAGCCAGGGAGATCGCCGTCGAGGTGGAGAAGATAACCGCCCAGTTGGAAAGGCTCGAATTCCGGTTGCTTTTCTCTGGCCCACACGATCAGGGCCACGCCATCCTGGCCCTTCACGCCGGGGCGGGCGGCACCGAGGCTCAGGACTGGGCGGAGATGCTGTTGCGTATGTACCTGCGCTGGGCGGAGGCGCGGGGCTATAAAACCGTCATTCTGGACTCTCTGGCCGGCGAAGAGGCGGGCTTGAAAAGCGTCACCGTCGAGGTGGCCGGCCCCTACGCTTACGGCTACCTCCAGGCCGAACGAGGGGTCCATCGGCTGGTGCGTCTTTCTCCTTTCGACGCCGCCCATCGCCGTCACACCTCTTTTGTGCTGGTGGAGGTCATCCCCGACATCAGCGAGGATATCGAGGTGGAAATCGATCCCGACGAGCTGCGCATTGATGTCTTTCGCTCTTCGGGAGCGGGCGGACAACACGTCCAGAAGAACGCTACGGCGGTGCGTATCACCCACCTGCCGACGGGCATCGTGGCCTCCTGTCAAAACGAACGCTCGCAGTTCCAGAATAAAGAGGTAGCCATCCGTATCCTGCGCGCCCGTCTTTACGAGCTGGAGCGGGAGAAACAAGAGGCCGAATTGGCCCGCCTTAAAGGCAAACACGTTGAAGCCGGTTGGGGCAACCAGATCCGTTCCTATGTGCTGCATCCCTATCACATGGTCAAGGATCTGCGCACCGGCTACGAAAGGGCTAACACTACGGCCGTGTTGGATGGAGAACTGGAAGGGTTCATGGAGGCTTACCTTAGATCAATGGTAGGCGAGGGTTAGAAATGGCGAGAAGATTCTGTCCGTATCTGGGTTTGCGAAACGATGCCGAAAGCCACATCTCTTATCCGAGTTACGACAATTTTTGCTACGCTTCGGGCGAACGTCGGGTAGTTTCGATGTCGGAACAGGCCAGGTTTTGTCTCAGCGGCCAGCACCAGACCTGTTACCAATTCTCGGCCGCGGCCAGGGGCAGGGGGCCAGGCTCACGCCCCAAGACGGCCACCAAAACACCATCTCGGCCTCCCCGCCAGGTGGAGGAGCGTGGGGAAAAGAAAGTAGCAAAAGCGCCGGCCCCGCCCCCCACCGCCAGGCCCCCGGAGCAAATATCCTCACAGAGAGTGAGAAAACGACCGGAACAGTGCTGTCCCCATCTCGGTTCGTTGAGCAACAGGCGAGTACACGCCGCTTATCCCAGTTACAACAATTTCTGCTACGTGTCGGGCAGACGGCATACCGTGCCCATGGCTCATCAGGGCAAGTTTTGTCTGAAGAGCGAGTGTACGGCCTGTCCCAGACTGATGGTTGTGCCCCAAAGCGATACCCCCCAAAGGGACATCCCCACCGTGACCGAAGCGCTTAAAGCCCCGCCCCTGGCCGCCCAACCAGAGGCTCCGCCCAAAGTAGAACCGCCCAAAGCGGCGCGTGCTCAGCCGATTGACATTGTAGCCATCGCCAACCTGGCTATCCAGGGTAAGTTCTCCGAAGCCATGGCCGAAACCGAGCGGGCGACGGGCGGGCTGGATTCCGACCTGGCTAGAAGCCGGGTGTGGGGCTTGTTGGTCAGCAGTTATTCAGAAGCCACCGGCGACCTGGTCAGCGACTTTGTTTTCTCCTGCTGGAAAAAAGCCCTCGATCTCGATCCCGGCAATTTCAGGCCCTACTATGGGCTGGCCTTCTATTACGCCGGTTATGAGGATTATCCTAACGCCCTGTGGGCTGCTTCCCAGGTGCTGGAACTGGCTCCCAAAGACGACCCGGCCTACAACGGCATCTGGCAGTTCATCGGCATGGTGGAACAAAAAATAGGCACCAGGGCGGTGGAACGCTACCTGGCCCACCAGGACGTTAAATCATAAGATCAGCGGCCGCGCAAAGTGAAGCGCCGTGGGGCGGCAGTTCATCCCGTGAGATTTCTTGAAGGTCGCCCTTGACCAATCCCTGCCGTGCCCTGACACGCTGCAAATGCGTCACACCTGGGGTATTTCCAGGCCCTTACTTTCCAGTTCCTTTACGTAGGCCCTCCACCCAGGACACCATTTAGTGTGCCAGCGCCAGAGGCGGGCGATCAGCGATCTGGGCTTTTTTTCTGCGCGAGCGCGCAGGCCGCAGGTGTGGCATTTACTCTCGATATGTGTATCCTGTTGCATAATGTAATCCCTCCTATTACAGTGTACGAGAAATCCGCCTGACGGTCGCGAGGTGAGCACTCATTCGACCACTTAAGGGGCTTTACCTTCCCTGACCAGAACGTAGTTCATGCCTTCCTGGCGCACCATCCCTTTCAATTCCATCATAAGCAGGGTGCTGCTGACCAGGGCGGCGGGTAAGCCGCTTTGCCTGACTATTTCGTCTATGTGGATCGGATTGGTCGAGAGGTAGGACAACAACGCCGACTCCGTTTCGTTTTCCGGCACGATGGCCCGCACCTCCTGGTGTTGGCTGATCATGCTCAGATTCAGACCTTGCAGGATATCCTCGACGGAGAGCACAGGGGTGGCCCCGTCGCGGATCAGCTCGTTAGTTCCCTGGCTCTGGCGGGCCAGGATGTTGCCGGGCACGGCGAAAACGTCCCGGCCCTGTTCCAGGGCGTAGCGAGCCGTGATGAGCGCCCCACTGACGGGGCCGGCTTCGGTCACCACCGTGCCCAGGGTCAGGCCGCTGATTATCCGGTTGCGGCGTGGGAAGTTCCTGGCTTCTGGCCGGGTGCCCAGCGGAAATTCGCTTACGAGCGCCCCTGACTCCGCGATCCGTCTGCTCAGAGCCTCATTGCGCGGGGGATAGACGATATCGAGACCATTGCCCAGCACGGCGATGGTTCTGCCTCCCGCCTCCAATGCCGCGCGATGGGCCTCGGCGTCAATGCCGCTAGCCAGGCCGCTGACCACCGTGACCTGGTTGCGAGCCAGATCGCCGGCAAGCTGTTTGGTCACCTCCTTGCCGTAGACCGAGGCCCGCCGCGTGCCCACTATAGCCACCGACCACTCATCGGCCTCCAGAAGCTCTCCCTTGACGTAAAGCAGAAAAGGGGGATCGTAGATGTGGCGCAAATGTGGAGGATAAGCGGGGTCGTCCCAGGTGATAAGCTGCGCTCCTGCCCTGGCGATCTTCTCCATTTCCTCTTCCAGAGACAACCTGCCCCGCGTCCTCACCAGGTTCTGAATGGAACGCTTATCCAGACCAGCGGCCCGCAGCTCGGCGGTCGAGGCGCGCCAGGCCCGTTCCGCATCGCCAAAGTGAGCCAGCAGGATTTTGAAGCGTATCGGCCCGATGCCAGGCACGATGTTGAAACCGATCCAGTACTTTTCCATTACGCAAATCTCCCGCCATTTTGGTACATCCCAAAAGCCAGCCAGGGACTCTGTTCAAGCCACAGAGAGCACAGAGAAAGAGGATTGTCCCCCTCTGTGAACTCCGTGTCCTCTGTGGCTGATGCATTTATCTCGAAAGATGAGGCCGGGGACGCAATTTGGCCCAGGTGGAAGCGAAATGTATCCAGAAAGGCGTCAGGCGACCGACCACCCGCCCCTGGGCCAGGCTATGCAAAAATCCGGCGCGGTCTTCGAAGGGCGGCATCTCCACGTAGGCCCGCCCGATCTCGCCGGCGGTGTGGGCGTCGCTGCCGGCCAGACGAAGCAATCCCCTCGCCTGGGCCAATTCCTCCGCCCGGCGGTTATCGGCGGCGAAGACGGTGCGGGCGTTGAAAACTTCCAGGGCATCCACCTGATCGATGATTTCCAGCACAGCAGAAAGCCCCATAGCCTCGCGGCGCAGGCGGTCCAGGGGATGAGAGACGCCTATCACCCCTCCCTGTTTGCTGATGCGATCTATAGCCTCTTGAGGAGGGAGCCCCTGGGGGATGCCTTCCTCCAGGAAATAGGCTAAAAGCTCACCCTGGCTGGTTTTTATCTCCTCGCCGACGATGACTGGCAAAGGAGAGATATCCCGCAAAGCCAGCGCCCCGGCGATGGTGCCGTGATCGGTGACGGCGATGGCCCCCAGGCCCCGTTTCTGGCAGGTTTCGATGACCGCCTCCAGGGAAACCAGCGAGTCCCTGGAGTAGACGGTATGCAGGTGCAGATCGACTCTGATCAAGGCTTTCCTTCCGGCTACAATTTAGCCTATTATACCAGATTCTACCCGCAACGACAAAACGGGCGAGGCTTTCTACAACCCCGCCCGTTGGGTGTTTGGAGCAGTCGCCGTTGCGCCCGGCTCTCACTTCTGGATGAGAGGCAGATGAACAGGAGCCCACCGCACTATCACCGCAGTGGTGACCGGGCTGCCCAGAGTGGGAGTCACTCCCGCGATGTTTGTTATCATCACCCCGTAGTCGTCGTTAGTGATGATCGCCCCCCCGGCCACACTTTTGTCCACCGTGACGGCTAAGGTCAGGGTGACAGGGAGAGTGGGGAGAGTTTGGCGAGAGCTAACCTGGCCCGGCCTGGCCCAGTCGTCCGCCGCTCCGCCGCCCTGGGTGGGGCTGACCTCCACCGACCACACCACCATATTTGTGGCCGCGATATACGTGCCCCCCTGACCGATGCTGGCGCAGCAGGTGGTGCTCATGGGCACGGTATCGGTCACCATTATGTCGTAAGGGAGGGTTTGGCGCTCGGAAACCTGGCCCGGCCTCTCCCAGCCGTCGGCCAGCCCGCTGGAGTTGGCGACGGTCAGGGTGTAGGTCAGCAGGCCGCCAGGCTGGACCGGGTCCGGGCCATCGACCTTGGTGATGCTCAGAGACGGACAGGTCTGCGTGGTGGCGTTGGCAACGTTGCTATAGCTGGAGTCGCCGTTCGCGTTGTAGGCGCGCACGCGGTAGTAGTAGATCGTCCCGCAGACCAAGCCGGTGTTGGAGTAGGTTTCGACGTTGTATCCTACCGTGTCGATCTGCGTCCAGCCACTCGAGCCGTTGGGCGACCGTTCGATCTTAAAGCCGCTCTCGTCGCTGCTGTTGTCGGCCCACGACAGGTCGATCTGGGTTGGCGAGCTCGCTGTGGCCGTCAGATTCGTCGGCGCAGTGGGTACCTGGGTATTTCTCACTCTAAAGTTAGCCACGGTATAGGCCGTGTTGTTGAGCGTTCTGGCATTGTCCGCCGCCTCTGGAGCGGTGTAATCTACCCCGGTCGGTTTGCCGTTGTAGGTGACGTCGGGGTTAGAAAAATATTGGATCCGCGGGCAGCCAGCGGGGCAATCGTAGGCCATGATGGTGCGGAACTCTTCAGCGGGGTCCTGGTAGCCGTAGGAATAATCGTAGACTCCAGCGACACTGGAGTTGGCGCGGTCGTGGGCGCAGCCCATGTTGTGCCCCAATTCGTGGCCGTAGGAATAGTTCCCCGTCGCACAGGTGCGCTTAACCACGCAAAAGGCCGAGGATTCGAAGCTAGGGGACAACGTTGTCATCACGTAGGCCCTGCCGCAACCAGACATGCTATCCACAAACAGGCTCACCACGTCGGCCTTGTAAGTGTCGCGCCAGGTATGGACATCGTCCATGTACCCGTCCGAGGTGTCTCTGAGGCGGTTCAGGTCTGTGCCGGAGTCACCCGTTTCAGTGTAAGTTACCTCGGCGGCATGGATCAGGTTCAAACGCTGAGCGACCTGGCTGTTGGAGTAGGCGGTGTTGGTCTCGGTCACTGCCAGGTCGATCAAGGTTTCCATCGCCGTGGTGCCCCCCTCGGCCTGACGCGCCTCTGCGGTGTAGACTACCATTGCGTCGATGAGCGAACCATCGTCGGTCGGGGCCACGTCCGGGGCCTCCGGGGCATCTGTGTCCACCGCAATTGGCTCCGCCTCGGGAGGAAAGGCCGCTTGATCGATCTGGTAGAGGGCATGAACGCCGCCACCCGCGTAGCGCACCTGGTAGAGCGCTCCGGGCAACCTGATGTTCCCGGCCATGACCCTGTCTTTGACCACCAGGATCGCCTGGCTGTGGGCCACGCCCTCCAGATGACCGATCCAGGAGTAGCTCCCCGACCGATTTAGCTCCAGGCGGTCGAGAAGGGCAGTAAAGACCACGTCGTCAAACAGGTTCAAGGCCACAGCGGCGCGGACCTCGGACTGATCCTGTGGAGCGTCTACGGCGGCCAGCAGGTCGAAATTGATGTCCACAAACCTGGCGCGGATGATGGTCGGATCGTCGCTCCGGTCCAGGTCTCCCTCGGTGGGGGAGTCGCTGAACAGCCCTGCGCCCGGTTCGCCGCTCGCCGGAGAGGCGACGACGTTCGGGGCGATGGCGAACAGCGCCATAATCATCATTACCACAGTCAGGTTCCTCAGAGTAAATGTGGATTTTGAAGTGTTCACTACTTTTCTCCTTTCAACTTTTTAACTCTTTCATTTTTCGATTCCAACTGACCTGGAAGATGCTCAACTAACGCGTATAGGCCGGATTATAGAGGAGTTCTCTTCTCTTACCAATTATACATTGTTTGGTTAAAAAAACAAGTTTACAACGGTGGTAGGGTAGTCTTGTGAGTTGAAAATCGTCACCAGCCTCTCGGCTCAGCGGTGAACCATCAGTGGATTCAAAAAAGGAAATAATGCCCCTGCTTCGCCTGACAAAATCAACCGTCAAGGACACTACCAGAGGGAGTCAGAGTTTGGGGGATTTCAAGAGTTGTGCTATAATATCCACACTATTCGAGGAGAGGAGTCCAGCTTGAGCGATTTCCACTACGGGGGTCAGGCCGTCATCGAAGGGGTAATGATTCGCGGGGCGCGCAACATGGTGGTGGCTGTGCGGGAACCTGCGGGAAGCATTGTGGTACACACCGAACCACTCGCCGCCGTGATTTATACCAGTCCGCTGGGGAGATTACCCTTCGCCCGGGGGTTGGTTATGCTGTGGGACACTTTGGTTTTGGGGCTGCGGAGTCTGACTTTTTCCGCCGATGTAGCTCTGGGAGAAGAAGATGTGGAGTTCGGGGGGCCGGTAGTTTGGGGCTCTCTGCTGGCGGCCCTGGCTATCGGGGTGGCTATATTCTTCATTCTGCCCTTGCTGGTGGTCGGCTTCGTGGACCGTTACATTCCGTCGTCATTGGTGAGCAATATGGTGGAGGGGCTTATCCGCCTGGCTCTGTTTCTGCTTTACGTGTTCGCCATCGGCTTTGTCCCGGACATCAAGCGGGTTTTCGCCTACCATGGCGCTGAGCATAAAACCGTCAACGCTTACGAAGCGGGCGCCCCTCTGGCCCCGGCCACGGTCGAGGGCTATAGCACCGCCCATCCTCGCTGTGGCACGGCTTTCATTCTGGGAGTAATGGTCATCGCCATTTTCGTCTTTGCCCTCCTGGGACGGCCAGCCATGTGGTTACGTCTGCTCTCGCGTGTGCTGTTGATCCCTGTCATCGCCGGTATTTCCTACGAATTCCTCAAATTCAGCTCCTCCCATCGAAATAACCTTTTGCTGAAAGCCTTTTTAGCTCCCAGCCTGGCCTTGCAGCGCATGACCACCCGTGAGCCTGACTCCTCCATGCTGGAGGTAGCCATCATGGCCCTCAAACAGGCTTTGCTTGAGGACGAACAGACAGAAGCACAACCAGCCGAGAAGGACGACACGAACCGGTCTTTTTAACCGCAGAGAGCGCAGAGAAGGCGAAGTGAAAACTACAAAACTCTGCGCCCTCAGCGGTCTCTGTGGTGCAATCCTGTACTTCAGGAAGGCCCTGTTAACAGATTTGACTAGAATGGCAAAAAGTGCTATAATGTCAGTAGAAAGACCGCTTGTGCGCCTCATTGATGTCATTGAATTCCTCTCTGCGTGAAGGATAGACCCCATCAATATAGGCTAGACCACACAATTCTGACTCCTTTCCTTACCCAATATTCTGGTTTTTTGAGATGTATCTCAGTTGGAAAATGAGGAGATGGTTAAAGATATTAGGTGTTGGGCTGCGGCATTTACATGCTGGCAGGCATCTCGTCCTGCCTGATTAGGAGAGAGTAAAGTGAACATAGCTGAGTTGGAAACCAAAAATCTGAGTGAGATTCAGGACATAGCCAGAGAGATGGGCCTGTCCGGTTACAGCCGTCTCAAGAAACACGATCTTATCTTTCGGGTTCTCAGAGGCCAGGCTGAACACCTGGGGTACATCTTTGGCGGGGGGGTGCTGGAGATCGTCCAAGATGGGATCGGCTTTCTGCGCGCTGACCATCTCTTGCCTGGGCCTGAAGATGTCTATGTTTCTCAATCGCAGATCCGGCGTTTTGGCCTGCGCACCGGCGATCTGGTTATCGGTCAGGTCCGCCCTCCCAAAGAGACGGAAAAATACTTCGGTCTGCTGCGGGTGGAAGCTGTCAACGGCCTGGATCCAGAAACGGCCAAAAAGCGCCCCTCTTTCGAGAGCCTGACTCCCATTTTCCCTTATCAGATGTTCGATCTGGAGACTGAACCCCGCATCCTGGCTACCAGGCTCATTAACCTGGTGACCCCTATCGGTCGGGGGCAGAGAGGGTTGATCGTCTCTCCTCCCAAGGCCGGTAAGACTATGGTCCTCAAACAGATCGCCAACGGCATCACCGAGAATTACAACGATATCCATCTGATGGTCTGCCTCATCGGCGAACGGCCAGAAGAGGTGACCGACATGGATCGGTCGGTGGAAGCGGAGGTCATCAGCTCTACCTTTGACGAGCCGGTCCAGGACCACGTCCGGGTGGCCGAGATGGCCCTGGAACGGGCCAAACGTCTGGTGGAAAGCGGTCGCGATGTGATCATCCTTTTGGACAGCATCACCCGTCTGTCACGGGCTTACAACCTGATTGTGCCTCCCAGCGGGCGTACTCTCTCCGGCGGACTGGATCCGGCTGCTCTCTATCCGCCCAAACATTTCTTCGGAGCAGCACGCAAGATCGAAGAGGGAGGAAGCCTGACTATCATCGCCACCTGTCTGATAGACACCGGGAGCCGCATGGACGACGTGATCTACGAGGAGTTCAAGGGGACGGGCAACATGGAGCTTCACCTTAACCGTAAACTGTCCGAGCGTCGTATCTTCCCGGCCTTTGATGTCGAGCGTTCCAGCACGCGGCGAGAGGAACTGCTGCTGGATAAGGACACGTTGAGTAAGGTTTGGACCATGCGCCGCATGATAGCGGCCATGGGCGGAGGGCCAGATACCATTGAGCCTATCCTGGAGAGATTGGCCCGCACCAAAAACAACACCGAATTTCTGGCTACCTTAAACATCAGGTAAGCCCTCGGGGAAAGGAAGACAGCTTGCCAACCGACCCCTCTGAAGCGGGGAATAACGAGCAGTCTGCGCTACCAGGAGGAGTGGGAAGAATTGTTTCCTTTTTCTCCTCTTTTTCCTCCAGTTTCTCCTCTAAACTACTCGCCGCCCACGATGAACCAGGGGCCGCCCATCGCCCACCAATCCGTGACCAGCATCCGGGTGACCTGCTCTGGCTGGAAATAAAAGAGCAATGGTCAGGGAGAGCGCTCCTCCCCGAAGTACAGCCAGGTGGCAGCCCTTTTTTATGGCGTTACGCTTCGCACGTGGCCCTGGCCCTGCTGATCGTGGCGGCCATGACTGTGGGCCGCATTAACGTTTCTGCTCGTAAAGGGCTTTCCTCCCCACTGGCGCAGGGCGGTGCCTCTCCAGCGGTGAGCGCCGCCCCGAATCCCGGCGAGCTGTTGTTCAGCAAAGGGTTTCTGACCCAGGGGGCTGTACCTCATACCATCGTTCCTGAGCGGTCGCGCCAGGAGATCGTCGTCTATACCGTGCAGTCCGGCGATTCTGTCTCCAGCATCGCTCAGAAGTTCGACATCAGCAGCGAGACGATTATGTGGTCTAACGAGGGCCTGGAAGACCACCCCGATATGCTGCGCCTGGGCCAGGAGCTTGTTATCCTGCCTGTTTCTGGGGTCTACCATACTGTGCGGGCGGGCGAAACGGTGGAAGACATCGCCGCCGAGTACGAGGTGGAACCTCCGGCCATCACCGGGTACGCGCTTAACGGGCTGGAGGAGCCCTATGAACTGAGGGCCGGGCAAAAACTGGTCGTCCCCGGCGGCTCCAAACCTTTCGTCTACCAGCAGGTATACGCTTCCTGGGAGGGAGCGCCGCCCACCGGAGCCGAGCGTGGGAGCGGCAATTTCGGTTGGCCCGCGTCCGGCCTGCTCACCCAGGGGTATTGGAGTGGTCATCCGGCCATAGACATCGGCGCCCCAAAGGGGTCGCCGGTCTACGCCGCGGATTCAGGCTTTGTGGTTACAACAGGGTTCAGCAGTTGGGGCTATGGCCGCATGATCGTCATCGATCACCAAAACGGGTTCCAGACTTTGTACGCCCACCTGGCTGCTTCCTACGTCGAGCCAGGCCAGCCGGTGGTCAAGGGACAACAGATCGGCACGGTGGGCACCAGCGGCAACGCCACCGGGCCACACCTCCACCTGGAAATCCACCTCAATGGCGTGCCACGGAACCCGCTCGGCTTCCTGCCCTGAGTAGACGACAAAAGGGGCGGACTGCAACGAGCCTGCCCCTTTTACATAGCCAGCATATACAGTTGCGCTCTCATCCTCTCAGACTCAGGAGAGCCATCAGGCCAAACCCTATAATGATTAAGCCTGAAATTATGTTCACCCACCGCAGGGCGCGAGGGGTGAACTTCGTGCGAAACAGGCTGACCCCGCCACTCAGGATAAACCACCATAAGGTCGAGCCGATGAAGACCCCCAGCACCAATACCGCCGCCGAGAGGTAGTTCCCGCTGTCCCCGCCCGCCCCCAATCCGGCCAGGATAGCTGCAAAAGCCAGGATGGTCAGCGGGTTGGTGATTGTCAGGAAAAACGTCGAGGCGTAAGCGCCCACCAGCCCCTTTCCCTGGGCTGAAGCTGCCTGCTCGGCAGGTTTGGCGAGGAGGGTCCTGAGACCCAAATAGCAAAGAAACCCGCCGCCTATGAGACGAAGCCAAAACTGTTGACTGATCAGGAAGTTTGAAATAAAGGTCAGCCCAAATCCGGCTATGCAGCCACAGAGAGCATCAGCCGTGGCCGCCCCCAGACCAGAGGCCAGGCCCGTCACTCGTCCTTCGGCCAAAGTGCGCCGGATGCATAACACCCCGATGGGGCCCACAGGAGCAGCAATGGAAAAACCAATGATCAGGCCCCGGAGAAAAAAACTGAGATCCATGTATCTCTCACCTTTATCTAATCACCAATGCAGCGGGTCTAGGATAAATAGTCTGTCAGTGGGACGCTTTCTACTGCTTCTTTCAGGTAGTTGCCAATTTCGGAACGGGGCATATCTACTAATGGATGCTGGAATCCCATCTCGCGATTAAGAACCTGAGCTACCTCTTGAGGCCAGTATCCCATACTCATCTGAACAATGTCACCGCCGACATTACGGGCCATGTCCTTAATTCTACTGCCCTGCCCTATGCGGTCAACAATGATAATGGTTGCCATGTACCATTTAGACTGGCCCAGCTCTATCTCGCGAGCGAATCGCGTGACTTTGTCCAATGAGATTTCAGGATTTCCTCGCCCAATAAATCCAATGTCAAAACGTATCCCCTTTCCCGCCTCCCAAAGAGCTGTGGCATCACTTTCCCTTCTCTCTCCCCGCGATGATAGCCAGAACTCGCGCCGAAACTGTTTCGGACCATCTGAACCCGTATAACGAAACCCGAGGATATGTAGTAAAGAGCCTAGAACCAGTCGTTCAAAGAGCTTACCATACGCGGATTTCTCCGAGCCCCTTATAGTCAAAGTTTGCGCCCCAACTGTTCCGAGTAAGTAGACCATAAACTTCCAACTAAGGTCTGTGGCAAGTTTATCACCGAGACGTATCTCACCATCAATAATGCCAAATTCCGCTATGCTTTCGCTAATGACTTCTTCGCATATCGAGATATAGCGCTCTCGATACTCTGATAGTAAACTAGCATCATCGCGGAGGACGTTTTGAGAGGCTTTATCCGTTAGACCTAACACCCATTGCGCTACCCATCTTTCAGATTTGGAAAGTCTTTTTTGTTTAAGGATTCTTTCGGCAATGATTGGCAGTTGTTCAACAAAATTTGGTTGGATTTCAGTACCCTCGAGAAACATGGCAACTGTAGCTGCATTTAGGGCTGCCAATCTGCGGCGCGTTAGCGTCTCGGTCGAATCCCGTAGATTCCTACCTGATAGAATATCAAACACTACAGTCCTGATGACATCTATACCTATCTTTCCAATAAGTTCAGGACCGCTGATATCCAGCAGATTTAGAGATTCATCACTCATAAGTTCCATTAGGCTCGTGACCTGATGAGACTTCAATTTGTATCTACCTCCTACCTCTTAATTTGGTATCAGAGGAGCATATCATCAACAGAAATCGGCGGACAGTTAATGAGAAAAACGTCCTGAACGTCCTTGCCCAACCACCTCTTTGCTCGTCGGCAGCTCTCTTTTACATATTCCGGGTTTCTCTCAATCAGCACAAACCGTCTGCCAAGCTTTGTGGCGGCCTGCCCAACAGTGCCGATACCAGCGAACGGGTCAAGAACAACGTCATCCAGGAACGAGTAGTAGGTTATGACCTTTGTCGCCAGTTCTTCGGGAAATACTGCCGGGTGCTTCTCATCATGAGTGGGCTTGATGCGCCAAATGTTTGTTATTTCATACCCATCTGGTATTTTCGATGCCTGCACTAGCTCTTGCTTAGGATGTGCTCGGATATTCCAGTCTATCAAGCGACGGGTGTGCTTGCGATATACGAGAACATATTCAGTAACGGGAACTGGCTTGTATTGAAGTGGATTTCTATCCGCAGCAAATCTGCGGCCTCGTCCAGTCGCCCAGCCTGCTCCTTCGGGCTTTTCCCAGATGATATCGTCTATAAAGTCAAACCCTTCCTCAACAAACAACCTATGCATGTCGAAGGGGACCGCTATTCTTTTTGATGACTCGTTTCTGTTGGCACGACGTATCAGAACTGGCGAAACGTTCATCGCAAAGAATCGCCCCTCGTTGAGAACCCGATGACAGAGTTGAATCACTTTGCGAATCTTCAAAAGGTACTCTTCGTATGTAATATAATCTGTATATTCGGGCCTTGCATTGTAATATGGTGGCGATGTGAAGATGAGATCAACAGACTCTTCTGGGAGCTCCTGTAAGATGGCTTCGGCATCTCCACAAGCTATTGTATTTCTCAAAGTTGAAATTTTATATTGTTTCTTTCTCAACTTTTGTCTGGTTCTACAGCCTTTTCTTCTCAGCAGACGTTTTTCGAGAATCTTCTTTGAAGTTGATTTGGCTTCATAAATCAGAGAGGTGCGCGCATCAATTACCACTTCTCCGACTCTTGCACGCGAATCTCTGCCCACAAGCGGGATGCGCCATACGTGGTATCTATCATCTACTTCGGGTAATCCAAAGTCTATGGCTTCCTCTAACCCCATATTCTCCAGCCAAACCGTCGCTATGCTGCGCGCCTCTTCAACTGTGAGGACATTGTAGTTTCTTTGTTCGGCCACTGTCTTTTGTGAATCTGTCATACTCATGAACCCTTCCGCGGCCACAGCCTACGCTCAATACACGTCCTACCATTCACAACCGACAAAACGCCACCCCCCACCATACAACGTACTGTGATTTTATCACATCTCAAGCCTGAAATCAAGCCCAAACCTGAACAAAGTCAAAAGAGCCACCATGATGGCGGCTCTTTTTTTGGCCTTTTGTCAAAGCGTGCTCTTTGTTCTCAGTAGTAATTGATCCCTCCGGTGGTGGTGAGGGTATCGCCGTCGTTGGTGGGGAAGCGGGGGTCTCTATCGGGGCGGTGGGACAGGTTGACGATGCCGATCACATTCCTGGTGCACTTGACGATGACCGCCCCGTTGTAGTCCTGGCTTATGTAGGTGGCGTCGGGCGCGAACTCATACGCGGACTCCCCCTGGTTAAGAGTGAGTGGTTGCGGCAGGTGCGTCGCGGGGGTATAGCCATCGGCGCTGGTGTAGCTGACGGTGCAGCTATTGCCATCCTCCAGGGACTGCACCTGCCAGCCGCCAGAGTAGCCCAGGTACATGGCCGTGACCTGCGGGAAGGCCAACTGGCTGGTGGCATCGGCTATGGTGGAGGCATTATAGGTCGAGCCACGGCCCACGTGGGTAGGATAGACTCCGCCCACACGGTTATCCTCGTTGACGGTGGCGATGATCTGGTCCCCGCCGCTGACGATCTCGACGATGGCCGCCCCACTGCCCCAGGCGGTTTTCATCTCTCCTTCCAAATGATCGTAGGGCGGGCCCATGTAGACCCACCAGGACTGGTAGGGGCCGATCGTTTTCGTCTGCGTTGGATTGGGGGTCACAGGATCATTGGTGCCCGGCTTCATGTAGCCGTAGTAGGTGATCCTCACCGTGGTGCTCACAGAGGATATGTTCTGGATGCCGAACCCCCCCTGATAGTCGTAGAAGTCTTTGAGCAGGCGCGGAATGTAGATGGTGCTCGCTCCAGACCCGATGCCGTTGTAGCTGTGCAACTGGGCCTGCGTGTAGGTATCGCCGGAGTTGTAGAAGTTGCAGACCACCGCGACGTTCTGGCCGCCACCATCGACGCGGGCCGAGTAAACGCCTACCAGGTCGCCGCCGGGCAGGTTGGCGTTCTGTTTTTGATAGAAGATATGGGCGGCGTTAGGGGCCACGTTAGTCGCCGTCTCACGGGCGGCGGCTATTAAATTACCGCTCCTGTCGTAGTAATCGACGATTATGGTGGTCGGGCTTGAGCCGCTATTCTGTACGGACAATTCGGAGTTCCAGCCGTAGTACTCCTTCATCACCTGGGTCATATAGGCCACCCGGGTGGGGTAGATAACCGCACTAGCCATCCCGATGCGGTTGGGGTCGTCGTGGGTGCCGCCGCCGGCTTTTACCGGGGTCTGGGTGTTAAGGGTAGCCGCCAGCTTGCGGTCGGCCTGGATCACGGCCGAACCCACGAACGGCGAGATCACCTCCGTCACGTTAGGCACGAACCAGGCCTGGGTGCCCAGGGCTTCGAGCGTCGTGGTAACTGTTCCGGCCTGGCTCCCGTTCGGATAGTAGAAAATCACCTGTACGTCAGTGCTATCAGTCTCATCCAGGTTCAACACCTGGAAACCGGAGACGTAGGTGTAATCCTTGGCCTCTCCCACGTCCGCTGACTCTACCAGCGCTTCCACCTCTTCAGGCTCGGCAGGCAGCGCCTCCAGAATGGGGGTCGGCTCGGCGTCTACTTCGACGGGGGCTTCAAGGGGCGCATCGGGCGGCTCGGCCGGCGCCAGCGGGGATACCTCTTCGGGCGGCAGCTCGGCCTCTCCAGGCTCCTCAGGCGGCTCCTCGGGCAGGGACTCGGACGGCCCCTCGGCAGGGCAACCATCCTCCCCTACCGCCGTGTCCGAGGGCGTATCAGGGCACCGATCGAGGCCATCGGCTACACCGTCGCCGTCCGCATCAACCAGCACGGGCGGCAGAGCGGGTGAGGTAGAATCGCTCCCGTCTTCGTCCTGAGCGCGCACTACCGCCGCACCACTCACGGTGAACGCCAGCAGCATAACGATTGTCAGAACAGCCAATAGTCTGAATAAAGTTTTCATCACCAAACTCCCCTCCTTAAAAACTAGAAATGGCGGACCTTTGATATTTCTTTACAATAATATCTTAGCATAAAAGGGGTGCCAAGTCAATAATACTTTGGGGTTATTCATTCTTGCTACAGAGCCTCAGGGCCACCACAAAACCGATCTTTTTTGACTGCGCCCCCCAGTCAAAGGCCCTTTATCGCTCGACGGTCACCACTTTTACCCAATCGAGCTGGATGCCCAGGTCTCTGGCATACCCATAGCCAACCTGAGCCGGATTCCAGGTTGAGGATTCCAGCCGCAGCCTGACCGCCTTGGCCGGTACGGTCCCTTCCGGGATCGAGAGGGAATATTCTTTGAAAGCCATCTCAAGGGCTAATTCTCCCAGCGGGTAATCGTCGAGGTACACCGTGACCCTGGCCTGCGGGACGCCGGGCGGCCTTCCCCCGGCTGCTCTAAGAATAATGGAGACAGGTTCACCCTCCAGGGGGAGGGCTATCACCGCCTCGGACTTCGTCCAGCGCATCGTCATCCCGCCCAAAGCGCTCTCGGCGGCGTAAAAACCTTCCCTCAAATAATCTTCGTCTCCCTGTTCTCCGACCTCGACGGTGAAGACGCTTTTCACTCCGCTGCTCCCCTGGGAGGGCACGATCTTATAAGCATCAAACACGGCCATGTATTCCCACTTCTGACGGGGAAGGTGATCCGGGGACAGTTCTGCCATGGCCGTAGAGAAGACCGAAGTAGAAAGATAATCCGCGGCGTAGTCTCCCCACGAAGGGGCAGGTTTCCCCTGGCTGGAGAGCCAGTAAACGTCTCTGCCTTCCGCCTGCCAGGCCCGCACCGCCTCCACCAAACGGGCATCGTATCCGGTCACCACAAAGGCCGCCCGGTCGAAGATAGCCCACAAGGGCGTGGCTAAGGCGTTGGCCGCAGAAGAGCGTTCAAAGAGCAGGATGGAGTTTTGAGGAAAATTGGAGGCGAACCGTTCCACCCATTCTATCGTGCCCTGGTACTCGGTAAACCTGATGAACCCCCGGTCAGTTTGCAGATAACCGACCGCCAGGGCTGCCCCCAGACAGACAGGTAATATCCATTCTAACCAGGCCCCTGGCTTCAAACGACAGAGAGCGCAGGCAGAGAAGATGATGAACGAAGGGATGACCACCGGCACAAAGCGGCGGATGGCCCAGAAGTGATCGGGGGTAGTGCCTGGCCCTGTAACCAGAAGCAGGCCAGAGGCGCTGAAGATCAGGAGCAGGGCCAGGCTCCGGCCTTGGCCCGCTCTTTCACCCCCCGCTTGCAGGAAGCCAGCCAGCCCCAGAAACACCCCTATGGGCGTGACGTACCACCCCACCTGGAGCATAGCATCCCTGCCCAGGCTGGACGAGGTGTAGGGGCGGACGAAATAGGCATATAAGCCGCAGAACACAACCGCCCCCACGAAAAGGGGGTAGAGCAAACGACCGTAGCCGCTTACGGCCTGCAAAGCCCTGGCTAACGGTTTCTTGAGAAGGACGAACCCCACCACCATAAGCCCCCACAACAGCAGGCCCCCAAAGATAAACCCGGCCAGCCGCCCAAAGATATCCGCCGGGTAGGTATATCCCTGGATAGCGTGCGCCACCGCTTCGGCCAGGGGGCGGGGCAGAAAAACCCTGACGACCTGATCGAGGAAGTAGATGGTCGAGATCAGAGCGCCGTGCAGCACGGCGTGAACCCCCAACAGGAGATAGGCGGCAATGAAAAATTTGTGCCGCGGGCGGAAACGTCCCCGGAGCCACAGGCAGGCGAAAAAGAGGGCCAGGGCCGGGGGCAGGAAAACGATATCGAGTTTAGCCAGGTGGATGTGACCAAAACAACAGCCAGCCAAAAAGGCCAGGTAGCGGTCAGGCGTCAGGGCGAAGGCCAGCAGTCCGGCCCAGAAGAGATATTGCACCAGTATCTCGGCCGAGGGACAACGAGCATACCAGAGCTGGCCGATATTGATAATCACCAGGCCGAGAGAAAGCAGCCCCACCGTGCGGCCCAAGAGCCTGTTGACCGTCAGATAGAGGCCCATAGTCCCCAACAAAGCCAGGCAGGGAGTGGCCCACAGCGCAAAAGTAAGCCCCCCGATGGAGTAAAAAATAGCCAGCCAGACCGGGTAAAGGTGAAAGCCGTGAGGAACGATCAGCCCGGCCTCCAGGTCGCGCAGGGTATAGCCTATCAGCCGTTGTCCCTCGCTCCAGGGGCCAGGATAGCCGTGCGTAAACGGTTTCACCTCTGTAGAGAAGACCAGCAGGGAGCGACTTTCGGCTGGAGCCTGGGCCAGCACCCTGTCGGTGAGGATGATCGAACCTGTTCTGGCGATGCTCGCCCCGGTGTTGACGTAAATGCCGTGATCTCTGATGCCTAAAACATACTCGTAAGGGCGGAAGAAGAGCCAGACGGCCACCAGGATGAGGGCTATCGCCACCAGGGAGGCGGGATCGAGCTTGAACCGGGGAAGAGAGATAACGAAAGGCCACCTCTTGAAGCGGGCAGCGAGAACGAGAACGCAGATCGCCGCCAGAGAGAGGATGAGGTTGAGGAGGGAGAAGTATCCTGTCTCCGCCAGGAGCAGTCCCAACCAGGAGGTCAGCAGCGCGCCGCTCAGGACGATCAGGAATAGAGTTTCGCCGCCCTGCGGGCCGGGGGCCTCGTCTTTCCTGGCGGGGCCGAAGGCGGCCCATAGGACGTAGCCGGGCACCAAAAAGAGCAACAGGATGGCAACCAAAGAGCCTAATGCTGATAACGTCACCCAGGCATCTCCGTGTTCTCACTCAGGGCTGGCCCGGACGGAGGCGGGCGCTCCCGCTTTCTCCAACTGCCGTTCGCCCAAGGGGGTATGCCTCCATTGGCAAGGGATGTGAAACACGCCGAACTTTTCTTGAGTCGGCCCTCCCTGCACGGCGAAGGTGTAGAACTGATGGTGGTAATCGTAATGCTGAAGGCCAGCCGGATCGAATACGCCCACCGTAAAACGATACGTCCCGGCCAGCAGGGGAAGCTCCTCGATGATGTAATCGATCTGTCCTTCCCCCCGCACCCACCCCACCTTGTAGCCCGACAGGCTGGTGTTAGGGCCATTGATGCGCAGGTCGTCGTCGCGGTAGATAGCCACCCCGAAGACCGGGTCTTCGACCTCGATGCGCGACTGGTACTTTATGCGGGCCACCATCTTCTGGCCGGTCTCGAAGACGAAGCGCTCCTGGCCGTCCCCATCCAGAAAGCGGACATCGACGATCTCGATCTCGTGGGTACCGTGGCTGTTTTCCCTGCTCTGGCGGCCTGCCTGGCCGTGCTGCGCTCTGAGCTGCGCTTCTCTTTGCCGGGCCATGGTGTTAAGGTAAGCCTTGATGACGCTGTCCACCTGTCCGCGGCTGGCTACCAGGCCCTCGTCGAGCCAGATAGCCCTGGCGCATAACTTTGCCACGGCCTCCAGGTCGTGGGAAACGAAGATAACGGGCACCCCTCTTCCTTTGAATTCCTTGATTTTATCCAGGCACTTATTTTGAAAGTTGTGATCCCCAACGGCCAGCACCTCGTCGATCAGCAGGACGTCGGGCTGGACGTTGATGGCAATGGCAAAGCCCAGACGCATGTACATGCCCGAAGAGTAATGTTTAACCGGCGTGTCGATGAAACGTTCTAATTCAGAAAAAGAGACGATGCTGTCGAACACGCGAGCCATCTCTTTTCTGCTGAGGCCCAGGAGAGAGCCATTCAGGTAGATGTTCTCGCGGCCTGTCAGGTCGGGGTGAAAACCGGCCCCTAGCTCCAACAGGGCCGACACCCGGCCCTTGACCCCGATGCGGCCCGTAGTCGGCTCCAGAATGCGGGCGATGAGCTTGAGAATGGTGCTCTTGCCTGCTCCGTTGGAGCCGATGATGCCCAGCGTCTCCCCTTTGGACAGTTCAAAGCTGACGTCCCGCACAGCCCAAAACTCCTCTCGCGCCCCGTTGCTGTGCCTGAAGAGATTGATCACCAACTCTTTGAAGGAACGGGGGCGCTCGTGGTGCAGGGTGAAACGCTTGGAAACGTTCTCCACCTGAACAATGGCCGTCATTATACCTCCCTGGTAGCTCTCTGGCCCAGATTATAACGTATGATCCATCGACTGTCAAACCGCAACGCAAACGGCAATAGCCACAAAGAGCACGAAAACAACGAAACCTTTGTGGCCTTCGTGCTCTTTGTGTTCTTTGTGGTTGAAAGGTGTCGGGAGGGCGGTGTTCTTACCCCATGCCGGAAGCTACTTCATAATAGGCGGCAGCCACACCACACTACCCACTTGGAGGGTAAGATCGACGGTCTGCGGGCTGCCGTCTACCGCAGCACCATTGGCAGTGCCGCTGATAGTCACCCGCCCCAGGTTGTGGCTGCCCATCGGGACGGTGACCAGGCCGGTCACCATGGCCGTAACTGCCGTCTGCGAGGTCTCGGCCACCGTTCCGCTGGCAGGATCAAGGGTGACGGTAACGGGCGCAGAGGCGGCAGGGCTGAGGCTGCTCGTCCACTCTATCGTCCCGACCCCCTTGTTTTCGACCACGAAAACCGACGAACTGGAAGGGCGACCGTAGGGGTGCATGATGGTCATGGAGTCAGGGCTGACAGAGAGGAGAGGCTGGTTCGCGGCGGTGCTGAGCAGGCCGGTGTGTTGGGCGTCGTGGTGGAACATGGGCCAGGGCAAGGCGGCCTGATTGGCCAGGCCGGTGCGCCACGCGTATAGATAGCCGTGAGTTTGATCGGAGTAGCTGCCCCCGGCGATAACCATCTCCAGGTAGCCGTCGTTGTCTATGTCGCCCACAGCCGGAGAGCCGCGAAGCGTATAATTAGCGCTGTAAGTGGGGCCGGCGGAAGTGGTCTCCTGAACGCCGTTGGCCCCGATGACGGCTATCTCCCAGCCGATGGACATGAGCACCTCCACCTGCCCATCGCCGTCGTAGTCGGCCACCGTCGGGGATTCCAGGTTGAAGTTCTGGGTGGCGCCGAGTTGCGTCATGGGCGTCATGGGCCAGCCGGGCACGGCTGAACCGTCCCCGTTCCAGGCGTAAAGCTTGCCATCTTCGCAGGAGACGACCGCCTCCAAAGAACCGTCGCCGTCCAGGTCAGCGATGGCCGGCGAACTGACCACGCGCCCGCCCGTCGGCCTGGGCCAATTGTTCAGATATTTGCCGCTACGGTCCCAGGCGTTAAGGTAGTGGCCCGGCTCGGCCGCCGCAGCATAACTGCCGGTGCCTACCACGCTATCGAAATAGCTATCACCATCTATATCTCCGATGGCTGGCGAGGACATGATAGTCTGTCCTATGTACTCCTGTACCAAAACAGTGCCATCTTTATCGAAAATATAGAAATAACCTCCCGGAGCGTAATCAGCTCCGGTGATGATTTCTAGGTCGCCGTCCTGGTCCAGATCGGCCAGCGCCGCCGAGGACCAGAACGTGTCGGCGTTATGAAACATCCAGCGTTGTGTCCCGTCGTAGTTCAACAGGTACATGTTGCGGTCCCAGCTTCCAAAGGCTATTTCCATCTTCCCGTCGCCGTCCACGTCGCCCAGGGCGGGGGTGGCCCACACTCCGTTAGACCAGCCGTCGGCCGGCACGTCGTCCTGGGTGCGGAAGGTCCAGTACGGCGTTCCATCGTGGTGGTAGGCCACCACCCCTCCGTGCCAGGTCTGGGTGGAGGCGATCTGCCCTCCCAGGCTAACCACAACTTCCATGTCGCCGTTGCCGTCCAGATCGCCGACGGAGGGCGAGGAGTTGACAGGTGAGCCGGTGTTCACAGACCAGTTGAGCGAGCCATCGGAGTTGTAAACGTACAGCATCCCGTCCTCACCGCCGAAAAGGATCTCTTTGGTATTATTGGCCGGATAGTCGATATCGGCCAGGGTGGGTGAGCTGTATACAATCGGCCCCCCTGATAGTGGCGAGGCAAAAATCGGGTCATCTGCGGCCCCCGGTAACTCGCCCAGGGTGGTGGTCGGGCGCGGTTGCGCCTGGGTCACTACTGTGAGCCGCGCCCCACTCGACAGGAGCAGGGCCAGCAAAACAATGCTCACGAGAAAAGTGGATAGAATAAATCGTTGCCTTTTCATTGGTTTGATCCTTTCTTATTATTTATTATACTTATCTAGATACTGCTCCCATATGAAGTCTGCCATATTTACACCTACAAGATAGTGACCATCCGCCCTCCAATGCATATCCCCCCCGGGAAAATAGAAAGGTTTTCCTGTCCTCTGCGCTTCCCCTTTAAGCAAAGGCAAGGTATCAAAACAAGTGATACCGTTGCGGTGGCAGTCAGCCAGGATTCTACGATTCGGATATTCAAGATCGAAATGGGCCGGGTTCAATCCATACCTCTCAACAGTGGCCTCCCAATCTTCTGGATGCACCTGGAAGCGTTGGGGGAAAAGGGCCACCATCAAATCTGCGCCGCTTTCCTGCACCAAGTGTCCTATGCCTCTAAGTATTAACTCAAAGTGGGTAAAAGCTTCGTCCACCTCCGGGAGCGTAGGAGAGTAGAAAAGACCCAGAGCAGCGTTGGGGTCAAAAGTGTGCACTGCGCCAGGTTTCTCATTCAAAGTGCTGGCGATGGCTGAAGGTTGGTAAACCATTTCGGGCTGGTGAACGAGCAGCACTTGCTGAAAAATCATCCAGGCATTCATAACTTTGCTCCCCACTTGCGTTTGTTCGTATCTGTATTTCATCTGTTGCAAATTTGAGGAAACGAGAGTTGTGGACGGAGTGGGCTTTGGCGATAACGCTTCGGGGCTGAATGCGTCCCGCGGGAGGTAGAGACCTCTGAACAGATCATTATAAGGAGAATCTAAACTATCCTTAACAACCGTCATGGAAACGTTGCCATCGTGCTCAGAGAGCCGGTAAAAACCTGTCTCGGGGTGAGAATGAAAGTAGGCCTGCGATATATCATTACCGAATGTAATACCCAACACCACGAGATGTGGATGGTACTTCAGGTAGTAATTTCTTAATCGAATCCAGCCGCCAGAGGGATCGCCGGCGTAGGCTATCAGCACCTCTGGACAGATGGAGCGTTCATTAAGTTGTAAGATGTCTTTCAAGTGGGTCTCCAGGATGTACCCAGAAGTTTTATCCTGATCAGTAGCATAGCCTATAACAAATGAATCACCAACATATAGTATACGATACGCATCTGGCGCCGGCTGCTCGTCGAAGTCTCGATCATTACGAAAGCCTGCTGAATTGGTAATGAAACGAGCAGGCTCATAAGCCGTTGGCCCCTGAGACAGAACGTCGAGGTTGGGCTTAGGGCCTCCGCCTTTGGCTGGCGTCCAACCCTCAAACAGGTCCATGTAAGAGGAAATATGTTGTGGCACAAGCGAAGGAAGAGGAACATAAATACCCATACGTGGCAGTACTTCCAAACCAGATATTAGAATCGCAAAAGTATAAAAAGAAACGTAAACCAAAGCTAATTTAGAGCTTGATTCTAATATAACAATCAGGCCAAATAGCAGTAACAATAAAAGGCACGTTTCAAGGAGTAACATGGATGGCACTTTAATAAAGGACAGGTAAAGTACACTGATCAATAATACAATCAAAATGGCAAATAACATAATAATATATCTGATAGGCATTTTGAATCTTTTCCATAACACTGTAAAAGCGTTTAGAGCACCATAAATGTTTTTAAGTGCAATTAATGCTACCAAAATGCACATCAAAATAAAATGAGGAACCAGCAGGAGAATAAAATAGTTCAAAGAAAATCTATTGAAAATTAAAGCTTCGGGAGATTTGTAATTGAATATAACGGGCAATTCCAGGATCAGGAAAACCATCAAGGATAAGCAAATCAAGTTTTTTATCACCGAGGGCTTAACTTCACCTTTCGATGAATGGTAATCAGTTTGCATAAACGTCCTCCTTAAAGTAAGGTAAAATCCCCGGCGATCAGCCACCGGCTAAGGCCAGGGACTCGACGTACCCTTTGAATATCGCCAGGGCCGAGCTTTTCATAAAATACCGCAGACGTTCCCGCTGCCTGGCGATGATTCGCTGCCGCAGGTCGGCGTCCGTGACCAGGAGGTCGATCATTTCGGCCACCACGTCGTATCGCTTCTCCCGGACCAGAACGCCCGCCCCCCCCAGGGTATAAGGCACGGCAGTAGCGTCGTAGGCGACGATGGGCACGTCGAAATACATGCTTTCCACCAGGGGTTTGCAAAAACCCTCGTGCTCGCTCATGCACACAAAAACGTCGGCCACACGATAATAGGCCAGCAGTTCGTCGAAGGGCACGTGGCCGCAGAAATGAACCGGCAGGTTGAGATAGCCGGCCAGGTCTTGCAGCCAGTTCAGATACACCTCGGTCTGTTCCCAGTGGGGACCCACCAGGAACAACCTGGAACGCGGGTTGATCCTTTTGTAATAGTACAGAACCTTGATCACGTCCTCTTGCTTTTTGTTGGGCACAATACGGCCCACGAAGAGGAGGTTAGTGTAGCCATCGTGACCAAAACGGGCCATTAGCTCCTGGCTGGGAGCCTGGTTGTATCGCTCCCCGTCCAGGGCTACGGGCAGCACCCCTGTGCGAGTGTAACCGGCCTGCGCCAGGTCCAGACGGTTGAATTCGGAATCGGCCAGGGCCAACTCGACCTTATCCCTGAAGTGAGCCAGGCCCCGCCGCCCTCTCTCCATTTGCTCGAACAGAGTATGGTCCACTTTGCGGAAGTATTCCGCCGGGGTGACGTTGTGATAGATCATCACCAGCCGCGTCGGCAGGGAGGCCACGTACTCGGACACCTCTGAGCCGATAGAATAATGGAAGATCAGGAGCCCCTTTTCTGCGGGCTGATAGTCGGTGTGGGGCCGCACCTCTTTCGACAGGTCGGGATGGATGTAGCGGGCATAAATGTGGGACTGATAACCCCACTGGCGGAGGGCAGCCCTGAGCATAAAGGCGTGATCGCTTATGGCATCGCCGGGCATGGCCCCGACAATCATCTGGTGGATGCTCACCACCCTGGCCTTAGCCCCCATGTTTCCTCCCGTCAACTTCATTCCCGTTTATGATATCACCGTCTCAGGTCGAAATCAACCGACTTTCAGCCTTTTCGCACCGGAAATAAAGAAAGAAGCAATTTTTAATATCGTCGTAGATATATCTGTTCCTCCACACCTCCTCTATGTCAAACTTTCCAGAGCGGATGCTCTCCCCGACCCAGCAGGCGCCTTTCTCCTCGACGATGCGGAAGCCCGCTCTCTCCAGTTTGTTTTTGAGTTGTTCGTATTCGTACTCTACCTTGTGGTCGGGGTCTACAAAACTATGGGGCGAATAAACTCTGGTTGCCCGGCTGTTGGGCGTATCCAGGCAAAAGGAACCCTCTGGCTTCAAAACCCTGTGCACTTCCTCAAAAACCGCATCGCCTTCGCTTTCGGTGACGTGCTCTATGCTGTTACCCGACCACACCAGATCGACGCTTTCGTCCGCCAGGGCGCTCAGGTCCGTCATCCCCGAATAGATGTACCGGATCGTGCCGCCCCGGTAGGGCACCTGGTCGGGGAAGGGGGTTTCGTCCCCTTTATAAAGATCGTGTCTCAGCTCGCGAGGCAGCTCGATTATGTTAAGCGTTTCGAACTCATACGGATATCCCATGACCACCAGACCGCCTAGCGGGGTCCCCTGGGCCATACCGCCCAGGTCGCAGATTACCCTGGCTTTGGGAAGCTGCCGCACCAGAAGTATACGCGCCCCGTGGAGAGCGTGTCCCCACTCGCGATGGAGAGCGCCCTGGTTGTCCAGGACCTCCTGACATTCCGCCGAGTTTATAACCGCCCTCATCAACTGCGCGACGTTAAGCTCGCCGCTATGGAGCAAATCCAGGTGATATTTCTTTTCGTGTTCAGCCGGGGGACGCAACAATAACAGGTGGTAAAGAACGTCTATCAGCAAATTGGGACCCAGCAGAGCTACGAATCCCCCTCTTTCCTGCTGACGATCCAGGATGGCTTTTAGTAGCATAAACGCCAGGCGGTTACCGAGCAGGCGGGACAAAGCTTTTTTCATCAAGCGTTTCATTCTCTGCCTCTGAACTCGTAATCAGTGATGTACTCTTTGAATATCGCCAGCACCGAGCTTTTCAGAAAGCGCCGCAGGCGTTCCCGTTGTCTGGCGACGATCCGCTGCCGCAGGTCGGCGTCTGTAACCAGGAGGTTGATCATCTCCGCCACCACCTGGTATCGTTTCTCCTTGACCAGCACGCCCGTTTCCCCCAGGGTATAAGGCACCGCCGCAGCATCGTAGGCAATGATGGGCACGTCGAAATACATGCTTTCCACCAGGGGTTTGCAGAAACCCTCGTGCTCGCTCATGCACACAAAAACGTCGGCCAAACGGTAGTAGGCCACCAAAGCCTCAAAGGGCACGGGCCCGCAGAAGTGCACGTCTGGCAGATGGAGGTGGGCCGCCACACTTTCCAGCCAGCGTCGGTAGGGCCTGGCCCGGTCCCTGACCGGCCCCACCAGGAACAACCTGGAACGCGGATTGATCCGCTTATAGTAGTAGAAAACCTTGATCACGTCCTCCTGCTTCTTGTTGGGCACGATGCGGCCCACGAAAAGGAGGTTGGTATAACCATCGCCCTGGAAAGCGTCCAGGACGGCCTGGTCGGGGGGACGACTGTATCTCTCCTCGTCGAGGAAGATGGGCAACACGCCCGTGCGGGGATAACCGCACCGCTCCAATTCCTGGCGGCTGAATTCCGAATCGGCCAGCGCCAGGTCAACGGCGTCCTTGAGGGCCTCCAGTTCCGCCCGGCCCTTAGCTGCCTCCTCGAAATATTGGCGGTCGATGTCCCGGAAATACTCCGCCGGAGTGACGTTGTGATAGAGCATGATCAGGCGCACCGGCAGGGAGCGCACGTAATCGGAAACGCCGGAGCCGGTAGAATAGTGGAAGATGAGGATATCCCGGTCGCCCTGGCGTGGCCTGTACCTGGTGTAAAGAAGAACCTCTCTGGACAGGGCCGGATGGATGCCTTTGGTGTAAATCTGGGAGGTATAACCCCAGTCCCGCAGCGCTTCCCTCAACGTGAAAGCGTGCTCGGTTATGGCGTCCTGGGGCATGACCCCCACGAGCATCTGGTGAACGTTCATCCATCCATCTCATCTTTCTGGCAGGTGCCTGGCACTGACCGCAGACCCTTGGGGTTTTGAAAACCCGAAGGGTCTGCTTTCAAGTGAAGCCCACTCCCGCAGCGCGCTTTGGAAACGGCGGATAACGGCCTCCCAACTATAATTGGTCAGCACGTATTTCCTGCCGTTCTGCCCCAGGCGGCGGGCTATCTCAGGCTGATCGAGCATGAGGCTCAAGGTGGCCTCAAACTCGTCGTAATGGCCGAAAAAGAGTCCCCCTTTGCTCTTAAGACAATGGTATTTTGTTACCGGGCATTGGTCGTGAACCAGGACCGGCACCTCCATCAGCCAGGATTCCATCATAACTATGGAAAAGCTCTCGTTTACCGAAGGCTGGCACAGCACCGTGGCGGCGGCATAAACGTCCAGCTTATCCTCTTCCGGCACGATGCCCAGGCGAATAACATCGCGGGGCAGCGGGTAGTTTTCCATCCCGCTGCCCATCAAAACCAGTTTCAGGTCGCTCTTGTGGCTTTCTTTGTAGCGCCGGAAGCAGGACAGGAGCAGCGGAACGTTTTTGCCTTCTTCCAGCCGGCCGGCGTAGAGAATGAAACGCCCTTTGAGCTTCCGATATTTTTGCCTGAATCTGTGGGCCGAGCCGTAGTAACGACTTAAGTCGTCACTACAACTGGGGTCGTCGAAGCCAAAACCGACCACTCTCATGCCCGCGTTCTCGATGCCGATTCGATCCCTGGCTAATCTCATCTCCGGCTCGGTGTTGAACATGAGGCCCCGACAGCTTTCCAGGAGCAGCCTGGTGGCCTCGAAGTAAGCGAAAGTCTCGTCGTGCAGGCAGGGACAGATGATACTCTTGTGGGGGACGATGCTGACCCCATAATAGGTGGTGCCAAAAAGATAAGGGGCAAATAGAAAATAGTCGTACCTTTCTTCGTTGCGCTCTATATAGTCATATAGTCCGGCGCTATGTACATTGACGTCGATCCACTCATATTGCTCATCGACGGAGAGAAACTGGCCCATGCCGATTTTAAGCAGTAACTCTCCATACCTGGTCAGGTTGCGGTTTTGGTTGACGGCGAACCTTCTGACGGGGACGCCCTTGACCACGTCTCGGCCTTCACGGTAGTAGTTTTTCCAGGTGTGATGATCAAGGGCGCAGGTGGTCAGCGCTTCCATCTCGATATCGGGGTCGTCTCTCTGGAGTCTTTCCGCCAGACCGCGCACCAGCGTCTCTGCTCCGCCCACAACGTCCGGGCCGTAGCGTGGCACCACCACCGCGATCTTCATCGTCATCACCACCCCGTCCAGACCTGACAGGTTTTCAAAACCTGTCAGGTCTCTCTTCCAGGCGCGCTACCTTCTCCCGCAGAGCCTCGACCTCTGCCCGCAGGGCCTCGATCTCCTCACCCCCTCTAGCTTCATTCTCCTTAGCCTCAGCCAATCTGGTTGCCAGGCGATTCAAAACGCTGACGGCGTATTTGTTGAAAGTGATCTGGTTGCGGGCCAGGGCGTTCACCTGGAAAATGATGGTATTGAGCACCCGCCGCTTGAGGGCCTGTCTGAGACGGCCCAAAGCGGGGATCCGATCTTGAGGCAGGGCCTTGCCCGTTTCCAATTCGACCCATATCTTGTTGTAGTGTTCGTTGGCCTGGCGGAGATTGTAAAGCAACTGGCTATCGAAGGCTGCCAGGGCAGATTCATCCCCAAGATCATCGGGGCTGAAAACCGGAAAGTCAGGCTCCTGGTACCCCTGCTCGCCCCTTCTCTGCTGGATGTTCTTCCTGATGCGCTGCATGATCTCTTCGACGTCGATCTCAGGGTCCTTGATCTCGATGACGCCCTCTATACCCTGCGCATTTTCAATATCAGACAACTCTCCGCTACCCCCTTTCCTCAACCATCCTTCAATCTTCTATCTTCTCCAGCGCCCGCTCGATACGTTCCAGGCGCTCGTCGATGGCTTTCAGCCTCTCATCTACCCTGCTTTCAAGCTCAGCCAACTGCTGACCGAGAGAAGCCACGTTCCCTGCTATGATCGTTCTCTCCGTATAGCCATCTCGCACCCACACCTCAAGCTCAGTCCCCCAGGCTGTCACCCAGTCCGCCAGCAGGTTGAACAAATGGCTGAAGTAGGCCAGTCTCAGGTTCAGGTGGTCGCCGAATCTAATCATGGCCCCATTGAACTCTACCTGTCGTCCCAGGTATGATCTGACGCCCGAAACGTTTATAAACTTCTCCCGGAGGAAGGTGATAAGCGGGCCAATCCAGCGCCTATTGGAAGTGAGGGAATGTTCCACCACGCTGTGTTTGGAACGGGCCTCCTCGACCTTCTCAAAGCCTTCTACGTCTGAGGTCATCCTCTCCGTCAAAAGTTCATCGGAGGGTTCAATTTTCCTCTGGCGTCCCAGCTCGGCCCGGCAGGTTTGTATGGCTTCGGACACCTGCTGGATGTCTTCCTCTCCTCTGCTGGCCCTGGGGAGAGATAACAGATTCTCCAGGTACACCCGACCAAGAGCCCGGATCTCGTTTAAGGGCAGGGTTATTTTCAGCCGCTCCCTTTCAGCCGAGGAGAGGTCGATGGCTAACTGGTCGAGGGTGTAATTTTTCAGAAGAAACAGAAAACGGTTGGTATGGTAATAGCGGTTTTGGGCGTAGCTATCCTGCCCGATCGATGAAGACTGGAAGTGAATTAACACTGCCTGGGGGACGTAGATGACCTTGTACCCGGCCTCCCTGGCCCGCAGGCAAAACTCAACGTCCTCGAAATAGCCAGGAAAAAAGTCTTCGTCCAGATAGCCTATTTTTTCGACGACGACTCGTTTAATGCCCATCGCCGCCCCGGTGACGAAATCCACCGCTCGCAAGGTATCGTATTGCCCCTGGTCGAGTTCCCCGTAACCGTAGTGATGGCTGATGCTCAGATACTCCAGCGTGGCCCCTGCGTGCTGGATGGTCTTCCCGTCGGACTCCAGTATCTTGCACCCGGCCACCCCCACTTCGCGGTCGGCGGCCATGGCCTCCACCAGAGCGGTCAGCCAGTTCTCCCGGACTACGGTATCCTGGTTGAGCAGCACCAAAATCTCTCCGGCGGCGGCCTTCAAGCCTACGTTCATGCCGGCGGCAAAGCCCAGGTTTTGGCTGTTGCGAATGATCCTCGCCCTGGGAAAACGTTCGGCCACGAAATCGGCCGAGCCATCCGTGGAGGCGTTATCGACCAGGAGCGCCTCGAAATCTGGATAGGACTGGGTGAGCACTGCCGTCAGACAGTCCTCCAGATAAGGTTTGCCGTTCCAACTGAGCACGATCACCGAAGCTTTCATTTAACAGTGTTTTCCTTCGCTTTCTCGTACACGGCCCGGTATCTCCCGGCCACGATGTCCCAGGTGTAGTTAGCCAGCACTTTCTCTCGTCCGCGTTGACCAAGCTGCTCTCTCAGGCGACCATCTTGCAGAAGCCTCAAAATGGCGGAGGCCAGTTCTTGCACGTCTCCGTAAGGCACCAGGAGGCCATCCACGCCCTCCTCCACCAGCGAACAGATCGCTCCCGTCCGGCAACTGACGACCGGCTTAGAGGCGGCCCAGGCTTCGATGAGGGGCACGCCAAAAGATTCGTAGGCCGAGGGAAAGGCCAGAACGTGGCAGGCGGCGAAAATATCCGCCTTCTCCTCCTCTCTAAAATTGTCGATGACGATGATGCGCTCCCTCTCCTGCGGCTCGAAATGGTCGATGATCCGGTCGATGCGCGCCGAGAAATGGGTGCGGCCTCCGGCGATGAGCAGCCTGACCTGCGGCATCTCGGCCCATACCTCTTTCATGGCCCACAACAGGGTATCCGCCCCCTTGTGTCTGGCCTGTTGGCCCACGAAAGCGACCAGCGGCTCGTCGTGCAGACCGTATCTCTCTCTCAGAGATGACCCCTCAGCCGAGGCAAAGCGTTCTGCTTCCACCCCCACGCCTACGACGGCGATCTTGTGGGCCTCGATCCCTTTCCCTATCAGATAGTCCCGCTCGTAGGTAGTATAGGCCACGTATCCATCCGCCTGCTCGATGGCCTTGTAGATCATGGGGCGCTCGTATCCCCATTTATCTTCGGGGTGCAGGCCACCGTGAAAGACCAGAGGCCGGCCGCTCAACTTTTTGGCTTTGCTGGCATAGTACATGTGCAGCAGGGGGAAGGACGAGGCGGCCACCACGTCCCCGCTAAAATCGGCGATGGCTCTGGTCAGGCCAAAGATGATCGGCCCCCCGTAAAGGGTGCGCAGGTAGTCCCTGTAAGGCAGCCTGGCTACGTAAGCGGCCTTCTGCGCCACCCGCAGCACAGGCCCCAGCACGTTGAAGACCCCGAAACGCCTGACCGTCACCCCGTTGATGGTTTCCTGACCGACGGGCAGCAGGGGCCGGGTGGGATCGTAGAAAGCCTCGCAGTTGTAAACGTTAGCGGTAAAGACGGTCACTTCATCGCCGAAGAGAGCCACCAGCCTCTCCGAGAGGCCCTTGATCAAAAGCTCTGTGCCCCCTATGGCCGGCCAGTAGCCCTGTACCACGTGCAATATTTCCATGTCTATGCTTTGTCTATAAGGCTATACTACCTCGCCGAAAAAGCGGCTATAACGATAGAAGATAAAGACCCCTCCCACCAGAAGGATCAGGGCCATGATAGCAGTGTAGAGCATAAAGCTGAAGGATGGAGCGGCGCCCTGATGCAAAATGGCCCGATACGAACCCACCAAAGAGGCCATAGGATTGAGAATGTGGATCAGGCGCCAGACGTCGAGATTCACCCCCCACAGAGTATAGCTGCGGGGAATGCTGTCTGGGGTGTAAAAAATGGGAGTCAGGAAGAACCAGACCAGCGTCAGCAACCCGACGATGGGTTCCGTATCGCGATAAAAAACGTTCGCCGTGCAAAGGATCAATCCTACCCCCATAACTAAGACCAGTTGGATTAATATGATAAGAGGCAGCAGCAAAACCCAGAGGGTCAGCTTTATCCCAAAAATGAGCAGGATGACGAAGAGCAGGGGCAGAGTGAAAAGAAAAAAGACCAGGTTGGAGAACACGACGGAGAGAGGCAAAATGGCCCTGGGGAAGTAAACTTTTTTGACCAGGTGAGCGTTGCCCACGATGCTCCCCGCGGAGGCCGTGATGGCGCTGACGAAGAACTGCCAGGGCAGAAGAGCGCATAGAAAAAACACCGGAAAATTATCGATCCCGCTGGGCTGCAACACGGTGAAAACCAGGGTGAAAGCCAGCATCATCAACAGGGGGTTCAGGAACGACCAGGCGAAACCTAAGATGGAATTTTTGTATCTGACTTTCACGTCACGAACGACCAGATTAGCGAGCAAATAGCGATAGGTGATCAATTCACCAGCCCAGGCCAACATCTCACCTCTTCAACCAGTTTACAAAACCGTGTGTCTTAGCCACCCATAAAAGACTCAGCCGCAGAGAACACAGACTTCACAGAGGAAAAAATCTCTCTCTGAGTTCTCTGTGCCCTCTGTGGCTTGAGTCGGGGCGAGAGGACTTGAACCTCCGACCTCGCGGACCCAAACCGCGCGCTCTAGCCGGCCTGAGCTACGCCCCGCTGGTGTAATAGTATAAACTATTTGCCCTGAAACGTCAAGCCAACACGGATTCTGGTCACGGATTTCGCGGATTATAACCACAAAGAGCACGAAGGGCACATTCGTTCATTCGTGATTCAAGGGCAGCAGGTTGAACATTTCCCCAAACTGTGTTATGCTATACTCACAAGGTGAGGAGGCGGTGAAGTATCGAAAGGCAGGTGTGGTATGGCTGTAGAGCAAAAGCAAATCCGGGTCACTGCCGGAGAGCGCGAACCGCCCCCCGGCAAGATGACCTACGAAGAGTTCCTGGCCTGGGCCGACGAAGACACCCTGGCCGAATGGGTCGATGGGGAGGTAATCATGCTTTCACCGGCATCGTATCAGCATCAGAGGTTGAGTGATTTTCTGGGGGCCGTTTTAGGGATCTACGTGGAGACGTGCCATCTGGGCCAGGTGCTCAGCGCTCCTTTTCAGATGAGGCTGGCCCTGTCTGGCCGCGAGCCGGACCTGCTCTTCGTTTCGGAGGAGCGGATGAATATCGTCCGTGAGACCTACCTGGACGGTGCCGCCGACCTGGTGGTGGAGATCGCTTCGCCGGAGAGCGTGGCCCGCGACCGGGGAGAGAAGTTTGTCGAGTATGAGATAGCCGGCGTGAGCGAATACTGGCTGCTCGACCCTGAGCGAAGACGGGCCGAATTCTACCACCTGGGAGCGGATAACAATTACCAGGTCGCTTTGCCCGACGCCGAGGGCGTCTACCACTCGAAAGTCGTGCCCGGCTTCTGGCTGCGGGTCGAGTGGCTGTGGGAGAGGCCCCTGCCCCCCGCGCTGGACATACTGCGGGAACTGAAGGTTATTTAGCAGCAAGCAGTTAGCAGATACTCAACTATGGCGAGCCGACTAACTCCACGCTCACGTCGTCGAAGTAGACGTTGGTATTGGGGTCGGCGCCGCTCCTCCCTTGCAGGAAGATGTAAAGTTGGCTTGTGGTGACGGTCATCTGCTGAGACAAGGGCCGCCAGACGCCCGTCCAACCGTCTGCCGCCCATCGCTCCGAGTGCGCCCTATCCCGAATTATCAGAATGGCCGCCCCATCTCCAGGCGGGTACAAATGGTACCAGGCCGTGACCCGGTAGGTTCTCCCCGGCTGCACCTGCACAGCCTGCATCAGCCCCCCGGCGAAGGGCGCGTAACCGGACACCTTATACGACCACTGGCCGCTGTGGACGGTGAACCTCTCCCCCGCAAAGGATGGATATCCCATGATGGCGTAGGCGGCCCAGCCGTTGGCTATGCTCCGTCCCGTTGGGTCGATGTAGAAGCCGTCCTCAAAGTCGCCGTTGACCAGCTCTGTAGGAGGAGGCGGCGTGGGCGCGTAGATGCGGCCCTGCACCACGTTCTCGCCCTCGGCCCACACGTCCCAGACCGCCAGGTAGACGTTGGACTGGAGGTTGCAGGCCACAGCCGGGTAAGAAATATTCTGCCCCAAAGGGTCGCTCAAGGCCCACTGAATGCCCTGCGGCTCTCCCTCTGGCGAAAGCTCCTGCCCCAGAACGACAGTCATATTATCGTCGGCGGGCGCATCCCAGACGGCCAGGTAGTTCCCGACCGCATCAGAGGCCACGTCGCTGAAAGCCTTGCTGCCGCCCGGCTCCGAGAGGGCAATCCCTCCGACAACAGGCCCCCTAAACTGGGGGACGCGAGCCGCCTGAGCAAAGTCGTCGTCGGCCCAGACGACCAGGTATTCGCGGCTTGTGCCATTGTAGATTACCGCCGGTTTATCGCCCTTCCCGATGGGGATGGTCTCGCCAACCCTTTCCCCGTTGCTCCTCAACCGCTGGCCGAAGAGTTCCAGGCTCAACCCCGATTCAACGTTCGACCACACGACCAGGTACTCGCCAGTAGCGGTGTTGGCGGCCACCGCCGGGCGCACCTGGGAGCCTTCGCTGTTGACCAGCAAGACGTCCCCGACAGGAAACCCCTCCTCCGACACCCGCTGGCCGTAGATGCTGGTTCCGCCCGGTTCGCCCCGGTCCTGGTACCAGACCACCAGGTATTCGTTGGCCCAGGGATTGCAGGCCACGGCCGGCGGCCAGTTCTCGAAGTTGGCGGCGTGGGCGATGAGAAAATCTTTGCCAATGAGACGACCATTGGCGTCCAACCGCTGGCCGTAGATATCGCCTGCCTGCTCTCGCGTATCCCACCAGGTCACCAGGAACTCCCCTGCTTCGGGGTTGGCCGTCAGCGAGGGGATGCCCTGCTTGCCAGGCCCAGGAGAGGTGGGAGCAAAATCCGGGCCGAGGGGCTGGCCGGCGCTATCCACAAATTGGGCGCGCAGGTGGGAGCCGTCCATAGACACCAGGCCCATATCCCAGACCACCAGGAAACGGTCGCTCCCTGGCAGGGAGACCACGGCAGGCAGGAACGCGCCCCGGGCCAGAGTGAAAACCTCCCCCACAGGTTCGCCCGCCATGAGCACTCCGGGATTCCAGGTCATGGCTGTGATGCCCACGAGCACCATCATTATCAACTTGATGCGAAAAATGCCCTTTGGAACCATCTTCGTCACCTCCTGTCAGGTAGTCAGGTGGCTGGATAGCCAGGTAGCTCGATTAAGGCCACCAGTTGAGTTTTGGCATGTACTGAACTTCATTGTATCACAAATTGTCCTCTCTGTCCAGTTCGACCCAAATTGACTTGCATCCCCTCTCTCAGCCGCGCCCGGCTGCCCCCCCAGAATGAATTTTACTAAATGGCCTGATCGTGCTATAATAATAAACAGAAAGCAGATTTTCATACCTGATTATGAGGTGACGTCCCGCCGCAGTCTCGATAGGAGTTTTCCCGGTGAGTCCACGATGGGCTTGAACGAGAAGAGAGGTAGGGCCATGGCCTTCAAGAATATTTTTCTAGATGGCAGGGTTCTGTGGCTTGGTGTTCAGTGGGCCTCCTCCCGGAGCGAGGAATCTATCCTCTGCATTATCAAAAAAGAGACCATAACCTTCGTAGCCGTGAGCGGTCTGCGTCTGGTTGTGTCCTGGCAATTCCGGCTGGAAAATCAGCTAAGGGATGGGGCAGTTTTTACGATCCCGCCTATCATTGCCAGTTTCCTTTCGGCGGAGGCAGTGCAAAGCCACCTGGAGATCGAGATAAATAATAGTGAGGTATCGGTTATTACCCGCGACGAGTTTGGGAAGTACGAGTTGAAGTGGAATTCCGATTCCGCCAGCCTCAATCCCCCGGAAGAATTCGCCCGGATGCTGATCCCTCCTCCCCATCTTCTGGAAGTGGATTATCTGAAAATGTCCGATGCTGCCCACAAAGCGGTGGCTAAGCTGGCGGAGATGGAATCCGACATTCACCACAGCAAGCTGGCTATCCTGGTCGATTTTGGGCCTGGCCGGCTGAGCATCAACGGCAGGGAGATCGAGAGCGGTCCCAGCGCCACCTATTACTTCGATCCGCGCCTCATCATCCGCGCCCTGGAATTCCTCAAGGTGGAGAGGGTCAAGATTGGTCTGACCGAGATGTCCAGTCAAAGTAGAGCTATCCTGTCTATCGTGGCCGATTACGAGGACTGGCTGGTGCATTGCGCCCTGTTGTCTATCGGCCTCAATACCCAGAAGCTCTATCCTCTGCCGCCGGGCCGCAACCGGTGACGGACAGAACCGAATCCAATTGAACAGATGGATAGCATCCTCCGTCGGTGGCCCTGATTCAATCCACAGAGAACTCAGAGAAAGAGGGTTTTTCCTCTGTGTTCTCTGTGGCTAAACCCGTGAGGCGCGGCTAAGAAACGCAGTTAGTTCTATGTCTCGACAGTGTAAGCTGACGATCATCATAAAAACTTCTCAAAAACCTCGTTGCCCAACAAACGCCCTCGCCCTGTCAGCCGTACTCCACTTCCATCATTCTCCAGCAGCCCGATTTCTTGCAGTTCCGCCAGCGCCTCCCCATACACAGCCTCCAGATCACAGTCAAACCGCCGCCTGAAATCGTCGAAGCTCATCCCCTCTAGCAGCCTCAAGCCCAGGATCATGGTCTCCGCCATTTCCAGGCCCCGGTCGATTTCTTCCGTATTGGCGATGGGACTCTGTCCCTCTGCAAGCCGGGCGAGGTACTCTTCCGGCCCGATAACGTTGGCCCAGCGCTTCCCCCCGAAACAAGAGTGCGCTCCTGCTCCAAAGCCCAGGTACGGCTCGTTACGCCAATATTTTAGATTGTGCTTACACCACTGCCCTGCTTTGGCCCAATTCGATATCTCGTAGTGGAGGTATCCGGCTGCTTCCAGCATCTCCTCGGCCAGCAGATACATATCGGCGGCCAGATCGTCGTCTAGGGGAGGCAGTTCTCCACAGGCAAGGCGGGCGGCCAGGGGGGTGTCTTCCTTCAGAGCAAGGGCATAGAGCGACAGGTGTTCTGGTTCCAGAGCGAGGGCTTCTTTCAGCGTCTTCCGCCAGCCGTGCAGGGTTTGGCCGGGCAGGGCGTAGATAAAATCCAGGTTGAGGTTATCGAAGCCGGCCTGCCGGGCCAGGCGATAATTATCCCTGGCCTGGTCGGCGGTGTGGATGCGTCCCAGGAGATGGAGCAGGTCATCGTCAAAACTCTGAACACCCAGGCTCAGACGATTGACGCCCTGGTGGAGCAGGTGAGTCAGGTAAGCGGGGATCAAAGTGCCGGGGTTGGCCTCGACCGTGATTTCATCAGCCGGGCCACAAGCTTGCAGAACGGCGGCCAGGAGAGTGGCGGGGAGAACGGTGGGGGTGCCCCCTCCCAGGTAAATGCTGTCCGCCGCAAGCTGGAGCTTACCGGCCACGAGTTGTATTTCCCGCCCCAGGGCCAGCACGTAATCCCCAAAAAGGGATTCCAGGCCCGCGTAGGAGTTGAAATCGCAGTAGGCGCATTTGGCCCGACAGAAGGGAATGTGGACGTAAAACCCGACCCTATCCATGAGGTTTTTTTCGAGCCAGGAAGTAAAGAATGGCTTCCAGCGCTCCGCCGCCGACGGCCAGCGCCTTGTCGGAGATGGTGAAACAGTGCTCCACCACCCCTCTGGGGTCGATGTCGCCGACCTTCATCCTCTCTCTGGCAGGCAGGCCATCGGCCAGCAACCCCCGCAGCACGCCGGAGATATTGGCTTTGACTGGCGCATGGCCGACGTAGGCCACCACCTCCCCTTCAGTCACCCGGTCGCCGATGCGTCGTACCGCCCGAAACAGCCCCTCGGCAGGGGAGAAAAGCACCCGTTCCCGCTCGTAGCCCATCACCGCGCCGGGCACTCCGGTGTTGGGCGCGGCCTGGCCCTCCAGGATGACCCGCCCCAGGTAATGGCCTCGCCTGGTCTCCACCACGGCGTGGACATCGACTCCAGCCGTGAAGCCAGGCCCCAGGGCGACGACGATAGGGGCATCGTGAATGGTGGTGCCCAGGTTGCGCTTGGCGATGGTGGCATCGACCAGGGCCGCAGGCTCCAGCTCGCGGCGCAAGGAAGCGCCCGGATCGACCACGACCGGGATCAGACTCTCTTGCAGGAAACGCCTGGCTTCGGAGGTATCGTGAGCCAGACGAGCCACCAGGCCCTCGATCTCAATCTCTCCTTCGTAAACGGCAGTGGCAAAGGCTACCGCCCGGCGGATGACGGTCGGTCGGGCCTGCTCGGTGACCACCACCCGCATCCCCGCCCGGTGCAGACGATAGGCCACCCCGCTGCCCAGATCGCCGCCCCCTTTGACGATGACCAGAATCTCCTTAAGCACCGCCTGCCTCCTTTCCGGTCGTTCTAGGCTCTCGCAAGCGGAGGGAGAAAAAGAGGGCCACTGCATAGCAGGCCATAGCCAGGCAAAAAAGAGCTTGCAGGCCCACCCAATCGACGACCAGGCCACCCACCGCTGAAGAAAAGGTGAAAATCCCCGCCGCAGTGTTCATGAAGCCCACGTAAAGGGTTCTGCGGTCAGGGGGAGCAACGTCCAGCAGGAAATTTATAGAACCAATGAAGTTGCCGCTGAAGAACGCGCCGGACAGGCCAAAGACCACCACGAAAGAGTACGAAGCCAGAGTCATGGAGTCCGAAACGAGGCGGACCAGGGGCAGGATCACGAGCGCTATGAGAGGGGTCAGCAAGCCCACCACACTGAGGAAACAGACGACCAGCCTGTTACCGTACCGATCGCTTACGTAGCCCCAAAACAGGTTAGACAAAAGCCCCATCATCGTGTAAGCTACCAGATAGACGCCCACCATACTGGCCTGGAGGTCAAAGATCCGTTTGGCATAGATGATGTAGAACGGGGTGGCGACGTCGGCTGCTACCAGGGAGAGCCGCACCACCAGAAAAAGACGATAGTTCACGTCGTGGCGCAACACCTCCAAAGCCTGTCGAAATTGCCCCCAGGGAGTGACGTTCTCTTTCTCCACAGGCTCAATAGGCTCCACCACCTGACAGAAGAGCCACATCCCCAAACCAGCGATCAGGAAATATAACAGGAAGAGAACACCGTAGCTATCGGGAAAAGGCAGTCCATGACTTTCATCCAGAACGTAGCTCACCAGCAGGCTGCCGCCCAGAGCCAGGACACCACCCAGAAACCGACGCCAGCCGAAGAAAGAACCACGCCGGGTAGCAGGAATGGCCTTGCCCACCACATCCATGAAAGAGAGGCCAGACAATCCAGCCGTCAGACTGGAAAGGGTGAACAGAACGAAAAACCCGACGAGCAACAGACGCCGATCGTCGTTCAGGAAGAGGAGCATAGCCGTCAGCATCCACAGGGAGGCGCGTACCACAGACGCAGCCGAGTAAAGGGGCAGTTTCCGTTCCCTGTTCTGCAAATAATTGGAAACCAGCAGTTGGGGTAAAAACCATCCTCCATTACGGATGGGGGCCACCAGCCCGATGAGAAAATTGGAGGTCGTCAACTGGCTGACAAACCAGACCAAAACCAGGTTGCGGTCAACCAGCGCCTCGGCCAGGTTGAAGAAAACGCCGTTGGAGATGCCTAAGAGAAAGTTGCGTCGTAGATTTTGCTGCGCGGTCTTGCTGATGGCTTGCGTTTTTCCCTCCTGGAATCACATTTGGGATATTATACCATTTTCCTGCTGGCAAAGCAACGAGAATAACTCTCCTGCGGTAGCCACAGCCACCACCTCGATGGGAGCAGGCAGGGCGCGGGCGATGTCTGGCCGGGTCAGGTCGTCGAGGGTCATCTGGCCGCTGGCCTCGAACATGGCTCGTGGCAGCAGGACGAGGTCGCCCGGCTGACGGCTTCGCAAGGCGTTCACCACGTCCTGCCCCGTCAACAGGCCGGAGACCGTCACCGTAGGGCCAAAGAACTCGTTAGCCACAGGCAGAACCTCCACCGCAAATCTGGCCGTCAACTGCCGCATGATAGAGGCCATAAGCTCTCCGCAGACCAGGGTGATTTTCCTTCCCTGTGCTCGCGGCTCGTTACCTGCCGCCTGCTGCCTGCTCTCATTCCACTCGTCAATAAACGATCTGGTCAAACCAACCCCATTTTCCAGTTGGGGAAAGTCGTCGTAAGCGTCGGCGGGCGGGAGGTTCTGTCCGGCCATAAGGTACCACTCGTCGGAGGCATAGACCAGGTTGAGGCCGTGACGGGCGCGGAACTCTCCCTGCCAGGCGGCGATCTGTTCCACGATGGGAATGGCCTCCGGCGAGGTGTAAACACGGCAGGGGCCGCGATGATGCCTGGTCAGACCGATGGGCACCACGGAGATGGATTGCACCGTGGGGTAGAGAGCGCCCAGGTCGGAGACGGTGCGCTCCAGGGCCGGGCCGTCGTTGAGGCCGGGCACGAGGACGATCTGGGCGTGCACCTGAATGCCCATCTCCCCCAGGCGGCGCACTTGCTCCAGGATGTCGGGGACGCCCCGCCCCAGGAGGCGACGACGGAGGGCCGCCTCGCTGGCGTGCACCGAGACGTAAAGAGGACTCAGGCGTTGCTCGGCCAGGCGCTCCCAGTCCTCTTCGGTCAGATTGGTCAGGGTGACGAAATTGCCCAGGAGAAAAGAATAGCGGTAATCGTCGTCTTTAATGTACAGTGAGGGACGCATCCCCGGCGGCAGGCCGTCGATAAAGCAAAACTGGCAGCGGTTGGCGCAGCGGCGCAGACCGTCGAACAGCGGTTGGGAGAACTCCACCCCCAGTTCTTCGTCGTAATGGCGCTCGATCTCGTAGACGAAGCGCGTCCCTTCCCGTTCCAGAACGACGGTCAGCCACTCCTCCGCCCCGTAGAAACGATAGTCGATCACGTCGCGCAGACGATGGCCGTTGATGGAGAGCAGAGCATCGCCTGGCCGCCAATCCAGCTCGGCGGCGATGCTATTCTCTATTATAGAGGCAATAAGACCGTAGCCGGATTTTTCCATCAGCTTAGGAAGAATTCACCAGGGCCATCACCCTATCCACAACCTGGGCCACGCTCAAACCATCGGTATCGACGATGACCGCGTCGGAAGCCGGTTTGAGGGGGGCCACCTCTCGCTCGCTGTCGATCTGGTCACGCCGTCGCACGACCTCTAGAATCTGGCTGTACTCGGCCTGCTGGCCCCGGTCCAGCACTTCTCGATAGCGTCGCCTGGCTCTTTCTTCGGCCGAGGCGATCAGGTAGATTTTCAGATCGGCGTCGGGCATGACCACCGTGCCGATGTCCCGCCCGGCCATGACGATGTGTCCCTGCTGGCCCAGGCGTCGCTGCTGTGCGGTCAGGGCGGTGCGCACCCCGCGATAGGCGGAGACAGGCGATACGTTGGCGTCCACCTCGGGACGACGGATCTGCCAGGTGATATCCTGGCCGTCGGCGTAGACGGTGTATTGTCGTCCGTCCTGCACGGTCGGCTTTTCGACCCTGATCTTTATCGTCTCGGCCAGCCTGGTGATGGCTTCCTCGTCGGCGATATGTATACCACGCTCCAGGGCCGCCCAGGTGACGGCCCGATACATGACCCCCGTGTCGAAGTAAACGTAGCCCAGACGTTCGGCCAGGAGGCTGCTAACGGTGCTTTTGCCCGAAGCAGCCGGGCCATCAACAGCGATGATCGAAGGTTCAGGCATTATCTTCTCCTCTGGTCAGAGTTTTCTTCAGCGCTTTGAGTTCTCGTTTGGTCAGGCGTCGCCACTGGCCCGCTTCCAAGTCTCCCAGGTGCAGCGGCCCAATGCGGACGCGGATCAGTCTATTCACCGGGTGCCCCACCATCTCCGCTATGCGCCGGATCTGTCGCTTGCGGCCCTCGTGCATGATCAGGCGCAGCCAGGTGCCCTCTCTCCCCGACCGAGGTTCTTTTTCGGTGTGCATGACCTCTACCTGGGCCGGGGCCGTTCGCCCCCCGTCGCGAGTCCTGCTATCGTGGTCGGGCAGGTGCACGCCGCGCCGCCAGCGCCGGAGCGTGGCCTCGTCAGGGTAACCGGCCACGTGCACGTGATATTCTTTGGTGGACTGGTAACGTGGATGGGTGAGCAGGTGAGTCAACTCGCCGTCGTCGGTCAGCAGCATCAGCCCCTCGCTGTTGAGGTCGAGGCGCCCTACCGGCACCAGGTGCCCTTCGAGCGGCACCAGGTCGCGCACCGTCTGGCGGCCCCGCTCATCTGAAAGCGTGCTGACGACGTGGGTGGGCTTGTGCACCACGATGTAGGTGCGCTCCGGCTGGAGGCGCAGGCGCGATCCATCCACGGTGATGATATCGCCTGCCGGGTCGGCGCGTTCGCCTAAGCGAGCCTGGCGACCATTGACGCTCACCCGTCCCTGGCGAATGATCTCTTCGCAGGCGCGGCGACTGCCATAACCGGCCGCCGCCAGAATCTTTTGGAGGCGTTGTTTATTTTTCCCCACGGTTCACAATTCCACTATTTCAGCCACAGAGGGCCAGAGTGCGCAGCGGGCAGAGCCTTTGCTCTGAATTCTGCGCGCCCTCTGTGGTCTACGCTTTTTTCAGTATTGTACCACATTCCTTGCAGCAATTCAACCCGGCAGCGAACGGTCAACGGATGAAAAAAACGGATTTAACGGATACAGCGCGGTACAATCCGTTAAATCCGTTCAGAATCCGTTGGCCGCTGATCTTTCAGACGCGCATGGCGTTAACGGTCAGGCTAAGAGCTGCCGGTTGTATCCATAAGCGGATAGATGCTGAAAGTCACCGCTTCTGAAAGGACGCTGACCCGCCCCTTGGAGTCGTATGCTTTGGCTGTCAGGACGTGTTCTCCCACATCCAGAGGCTCCGTGGGCACGAATAGCCAGTTTCCTTTCTCGTCAACCTCTGTGCTGCCTAGCAGCTTATCTCCATCGTAAACCTCAACGTAAACCTCTACCTTCACGCTGGGCGGGGCGGTGCCCACGATGTCGGGCTGCTGCACGTCGGTTGGGGGGTCGCCTTCCCTGGGTGAAGTGATGACCGGCGGCTCCAGCTTCTCCGGCAGGATGGTGATGGTTACCGGCTGAGAAGGCTCGCTGATCCAGCCTGATTCATCGCCAGCCGTGGCCGTCAAGGCGTGGTCTCCCACGGCCAAAGGCGTCATGGGGGTAAGCGCCCATTCTCCTTTCTGGTCGGCGGTGACGGCCCCCATTGGCACCCCTCCATCGTAGACCCGCACCTTGAGGCCGGGCAGGGCCGTGCCTTCTATGCGGGGCTGACCTTCGATCAGAGCCTCTCCATCTTTCGGCCAGGTGATGAGCGGCGACTCCAGCGGAGGCAGGATGGTGATGGTTACTGGCGACGAGGGCTTGCTGACCAGGCCCCTCTCATCGCGGGCCGTAGCCGTCAGAACGTGCGTCCCTTCGGACAGAGGCTCTACAGGCGTGAACACCCATTTGCCCTCCTCGTTGGCTCTTACCACCATTATAGACTGTTCCCCATCGAAGATTTCCACTTCTGTACCAGGTTGCGCTGTGCCAGCGATGGGCGGCGTGGTCTGTCTGAGCTTGCTGCCGTCCCCTGGCAAGGTGATGAGCGGCGGTTCCGGGGGTTCAGGAGTAGGGGTGAATGTGGGGGCAGGCGTGTTCGTCGGGGTGGGGGTAGAGGTGTCCGTTGGCGTAGGAGTGAACGTGTTCGTCGGGGTGGGGGTAGGCGTGTCCGTCGGCGCAGGAGTGAATGTGTTCGTCGGCGTGGGGGTGGGTGTATCTGTCGGCGTAGAAGTGGGTATGAGAGCCAGGGCTGTTGCCGTCGCTTCCGCCAGGGCCGTTGCTGTCGCCTCCACAGCCGCCGCCACCGTCGCCTGGGCCTGGGTGGCGGCGGTCATTTCGGCCACCGCCGTCTTCGTGGCCTGAGCTTCGGCTGCGGCAGTCATGGCGGCCACCGCCGTTTCCGTGGCTTGAGCTTCAGCCATCATGGCGGCCACCGCCGTTTCCGTGGCCTGAGCCTGGGCTGCGGCGGTCATGGCGGCCACCGCTGTCTTCGTGGCCTGAGCCTGGGCTGCGGCTGTAATTTCAGCCACCGCTGTCTTCGTGGCCTGAGCCTGGGCTGCGGCGGTCATGGCGGCCACCGCCGTCTTCGTGGCCTGAGCCTGGGCTGCGGCGGTCATGGCGGCCACCGCCATTTCCGTGGCCTGAGCTTCGGCTGCGGCGGTCATTTCAGCCACCGCCGTCTTCGTGGCCGGAGCTTCGGCTGCGGCGGTCATTTCAGCCACCGCCGTCTTCGTGGCCTGAGCTTCGGCTGCGGCGGTCACTTCGGCCACCGCCATTTCCGTGGCCTGAGCTTCGGCTGCGGCGGTCATTTCAGCCACCGCCGTCTTCGTGGCCTGAGCTTCGGCTGCGGCGGTCACGGCGGCCACCGCTGTCTTCGTGGCCTGAGCTTCGGCTGCGGCGGTCATGGCGGCCACCGCTGTCTTCGTGGCCTGAGCTTGGGCTGCGGCGGTCATGGCGGCCACCGCCGTCTTCGGGGCCTGAGCTTCGGCTGCGGCGGTCATGGCGGCCACCGCCGTCTTCGTGGCCTGAGCTTCGGC
>DAOULT010000141.1:0-8438 GCA_034417895.1 Anaerolineae bacterium
ACTCCACGTGGGCGATGGCGATGGTGATCCCTCGCTCCCTTTCTTCTGGAGCGTTGTCGATGGAATAGAAAGGCCGAAAATCGGCCATCCCTTTCATCGCCAGCACCTTGGTCATAGCGGCGGTCAGGGTGGTCTTGCCGTGATCGATGTGTCCGATGGTGCCCACGTTCACGTGTGGTTTCGTTCGCTCAAAATGCGCTTTAGCCATTCAAATTCTCCTTTCGGTTAAATGCTTTTTCTCTCAAAGCTGATAACGTCTTCGGCTTGATCGAAGCAAATCTTGAATTCATCAAAAAAATCTCTGCGGCCGAGCACGTTAATATTGACCCCCAATCTCCGTGAAAAGCTGATCTCGACTTCCATCTCCTCCGAACCAACCTTAGCATTTAGCTTATGATGGTAAACCGGAATCAGACTCCCATCAGCAACGGTGGCTAAACTCATGGAGCCACTTTCAAGGTCAATCCCCAGACGTTGCGCTTCCTCTTCCAAAAAGACACTACAGGTTGCACCTGAATCCACATAAGCCCAAATCCGATGCCACTGGTTATCCTTATCTCGCACATAGATGGGGACAATCGGACTTTTTTCGCCTGCGTAGTAGGAGTAATCGAACTCTACAACAGACATTTCAAATCCTCTGGATAAGGGACGCGTAGGACCGAAGGAATGACATCCGGGTACAGGCGCCGAGCTTCACGATCCACTTCATAAGTGAAATTGCCCACGCAGACTACTTTTTCATTAACCACAGCCACGCATTTGCCCGCGTATTTGTTAATAAGTTCTTCAAAATGCTCAACAATCCACAAATCGTCAGGCGTCATGTGTGGAAATCTGGCCCTATCTATCTTTCTGACCATAATCGCTTTGCTCTCCCTGCTTGAATCTCCTCAGCACAGAAGGAGCATTTCTTCATGGCTCTCTCCCCTATTCCTGTTGGGGAATCGGTATCCTATAAACTGGCACACTCACATAAGTAAAAGGCTCAACTTCGGAGTCGAGTAGCTCGTCAATCTGCTTAGCCACCTCGGCAGAGATCGCTTCCTCGCCACACTGGAGGCACACCCTGGCTGGAATGTCTTTTATGATACGTAAAGTGCCATCAACCCACAATTCCAAATCAACAATGTCATTTTTCATCTCTCCGCCACATAAGATGCACAATCCAGACCTTTTACCCATCGCTTTTCCCTCTCTTCACAATATCTCCACCATCGGCATTTCCGGCGATTCGGGATTGGGACCGAGTGTTTTGGTGGCAGGATGGATCACCAAGTCAAGTGCTTCCAGGACAATCTGGCCGATAAGCGGCTGAGAACCGGCCACCTCCGCCAGAGCGTCAAAATGGCCGACACGCCCCTGTATCTCCAGAGTAACGACACCATAAACTCCCTTTGTTCCCACCCGACCATCTGCGTATTTTACCTTCACTTCTTCAATCTTCTCTAAGCCAAGTTCATTAACTATATTCTCGGGCAAAACCAACATCATAGCCCCAGTATCAACGATAGCCTCTATCTCAACGGATTTTGTGGGGTCAAGCAGATTCGTAATTTTGACTTTCTCAATTACCTTGCCCATAACTCCTCCATATTGATATAAACAGGTAACCGGGAAAGGCTTGCGGGTTGGTAATGCATTGCCAATGTCTGAGGTCGTCTGGTAACGACACAACCGTATCAGCCCAAAGTTGTAATTCAGGGTTGGGGTAGACGAAGCCTAGAACCCACTTGTTTCTTCCAGGCACAGCGTCTAATTTTCTGAAATCCTTGATTAGGCCCACGTTGTCTTCCCGAAAGTAAAAGTGTAAATTCCTGGGCGTTCCTGCCGCTTGGCTGATACAAAGCGCCTTCAGTTCACACAGGTATTCCTCATCGTTTAACCACGCGCGAAAGTCAATTTGTTTGCGCCCCGTAGACGTTGCGATTTTCGCTTCGCGTTCAAACCGCTCAACCAATCCTTGCTTCACCAACCTGTTCAACAACAAGATGAATTCGGCCTTGAACCATCCTTCGAGGCGAGTGTCGGCCTCTGCGAATGCAATAAAATGTTCTTCCCTGGCGAGAAACCAATCCTGAATCGGTTGCAAAATAGACTCCATCAGATGGCCTCCTTCAATACCGTCCGCCCAGCGCCAGCCTTTCCATCACTTCGGGCGATACTTCGGCGTAGTGGTCGAATTCCATGGTAAAGACGCCTCGTCCCTGAGTCATGGAGCGCAGGTCGGTGGCATAACCGAACATGGCTGCCAGGGGCACGTGGGCCTTAACCGCCTGGATGCCGCCGCTGCGCCGTTCCATGCCCCCGATTTGAGCGTGACGGGCGCTCAGGTCGCCGATGACCTCGCCGGTGAACTCTTCGGGCACTACCACCTCGACCTTCATGACCGGCTCCAGGAGAACCGGCTCAGCCCGCTGCATCCCGTTTCTAAAGGCCATCGAGGCCGCCATTTTGAAGGCCATGGCCAAAGAATTCTCTTCATCGTAAGAACCACCCACCAGGGCCACTTTGATATCGACCAGAGGATAGCCGGCCAACACGCCGCTCTCCATGGCCTCTTTGACCCCCTCCTCCACCGCGGAGATGAACTCAGGGGGAATAACGTCTGCCCCGGTCTGGTTCTCGAATTTGAAGCCCTCTCCTTTAGGCAAGGGTTCCAACTCTAACCAGACGTGGCCGTACATGCCCCTGGTTGCGGTCTGGCGGATGAAACGGCCTTCTGCTCTGACCGCCTGGGTGATGGTTTCCCGATAGGCCACCTGCGGACGCCCCACGTTGGCGCTGACCCGAAACTCGCGTAACATGCGAGCCACCAGCACTTCAAGGTGCAACTCTCCCATGCCGGCGATGATGGTCTGCCCTGTGTTCTCATCGGTGCGCACCTTAAAAGTAGGGTCTTCTTCAGACAGACGGTGCAGGGCCTTGGTCATCTTGTCCTGGTCGGCTTGGGTGCGCGGCTCGATGGCGACGAAGATAACGGGCTCCGGGAATTTGATGGATTCTAAAACCACGGGACGGCCTATATTGCACAAGGTCTCGCCGGTGAAGGTATCTTTCAGACCGACCACGGCCGCGATATCGCCCACATAGACGGTCTCGATCTCCTGCCGGTGATTGGCGTACATCCGCAGCAGCTTTCCGACGCGCTCCCGTTTTTTCTTGTTAGCGTTCAACACTGCGGTTCTGGCCTTCAATTTACCAGAGTAGACCCGCAGATAAGCCAGACGGTCCACGTAGGGGTCTGAGACGATTTTAAAGATCAAACCGACAAAAGGAGCCGACTCTTCTACCGGGCAGACACGTCCCTGGCCCTTTTTGGGATCGAGGCCCACGATGGGAGGAACGTCGAGAGGAGAGGGCAGGTAATCGACCACGGCGTCCAGGACGGGTTGCACTCCTTTACTGCGCAAAGCCGACCCACAAAGAACGGGCACCAGTTCGGCCCGCAGGGTAGCCCGTCGCAAAGCCTGCCTGAGCTTGCTCTGGCCGATCTCCTCCCCCCCCAGATATTGAAGGATCAGGTCTTCATCGGTTTCGGCGATCTTTTCCACCAGGATTTCCCGATAGTATTCCGCTTCTTCCCGCAGTTCTGGGGGGATGGCTGTTGTATCCTGGCGGGCGCCCTGGTCGTCGGTATAGACCAGGGCTTCCATACGAATGAGATCGACGACCCCCTCAAAAGTATTTTCTATCCCTATAGGAATCTGGATGGCTACGGGGTTGGCGGCCAGTCGTTCTTCTATCATCCCGATGGTGCGCCACAGGTTGGCTCCCACCCGATCCATTTTGTTAACGAAACAGATACGCGGTACATTATAAAGGTCAGCCTGCCGCCAGACCGTCTCCGACTGGGGTTCCACTCCGGCTACGGCATCGAAAATCACCACCCCGCCGTCCAGGATACGCAGACTACGCTGTACTTCGGCGGTGAAATCGATATGTCCTGGAGTATCGATGATGTTGATCTGATGCTTTCGCCAGTAACAGGTCACGGCCGCGGCGGTAATGGTGATGCCTCTCTCCCGTTCCTGGGGCATCCAATCGGTAACGGTTGTGCCCTCATCCACGCTGCCCGGCCGGTGAATCTTCTGGGTATAAAACAGGATTTTCTCCGTGGTCGTTGTTTTGCCGGCATCGATGTGGGCAATGAACCCAATATTACGTGTTCTGGTCAGAGGATACTCTCTGGGCATAGGCGGACTCGCTTCATCTACGTGGCGATGCCGTATGGTTTCCAGCAACCGTAACTGTGGATGTCAGCTATCCGCCATAAGCCATCTACCACCGATAATGGGCAAAGGCCTTGTTAGCCTCAGCCATCTTATGGGTATCTTCCTTTTTCTTGATTGTGGCGCCGGTACCGTTGGCGGCGTCCATCAACTCAGCGGCCAATTTTTCCGCCATCGACTTGCCAGCACGTTTGCGAGCCGTCCCCACCAACCAACGCATAGCCAGTGATAAACGACGGTCGCTTCTGACCTCGATCGGCACCTGGTAGGTTGCTCCTCCCACCCGTCTGGGCTTCACTTCCAGAATAGGAGTGGCGTTCTTGATGGCCTGCTCAAATACCTCCACAGGCTCTTTACGGGTTCTCTGCTCGATCAGATCAAAGGAATCGTAGACGATCCTTTCGGCCAAACTTCTCTTCCCCTTCATCATCACCTTGCTAATAAACTGGGCCACCATGACATTATTGTATCTGGCATCCGGTTTTACCTCCCGCTTAGGAGGCCGTGTACGTCTTGGCATTGCTTCTTCTCCTTACTCAAGGCGTGGCGCCTTATGCACATAAAAATGGCGCGTAATGAAATAAGCGCGCCACCTCGGCCCACAAGCGTCTATCCCCAAAGGGGGGTGGACACTTTACCCCACCGATAGACTCTAGCTCAGACTAGATCGGCGTTGATGATCTCTTGGCTCGTTTAGCGCCATATTTAGAACGGCCCCGTTGGCGCCCCTCCACTCCACTGGAGTCAAGAGCGCCACGGATGACATGATAGCGAACGCCAGGCAGGTCCTTAACTCGACCACCGCGGATCAACACCATCGAGTGCTCCTGTAAGCCATGCCCCTCGCCAGGGATATAGGCCGTCACCTCGATACCGTTGGTCAGCCGCACCCTGGCTATCTTACGCAGAGCCGAGTTGGGTTTCTTGGGGGTAGTGGTCTTGACCTGAGTGCACACCCCTCGGCGCTGGGGTGAGCCTTTGCCTCTTGCGGTACGTCCGGTAAGGGTGTTATAATGGACACGCAAGGCTGGCGCCTTTGTTTTCTTTGATGGCCGCTTCCTGCCTTTTCTGACCAGTTGATTAATAGTCGGCAAGTTACCCTCCTTTGGTCCCTTGGTCTGGAACACTCTGCCCCTGTGACAACTTTGGGGCGGATCGGACAAAGCCACTGCCTCACTATAAAAACGATAAAGGGTGCGATGGCTCTACTCCAACTTTTCTAAGCCACGAACGTTGATTATAGCACAAAATGAGTTCACTGTCAAACTTCGCTTTTTCGGAGCACGCCCGTTTCACAATCGGTGAAAAGCATCAAAAAATACAACCCGTAGTAGTCTATGATAGTGAGACTACTACATCTTGTGATGAGCGACGGATCCTCGCCCCCTCTGGCCCGATCGCCCTTTGGCCCTCGAAGGGAAGCCGCTCGCCACTGTTCGCGCCCGCCAACGATTCGACCGCCTTGCCCCAGGCGTTGCCACCCACTTCGCCACCTGGCAACAAAAAACCTCGCGACCATTCCGACCAGGGCCTCAGCGCCAACGCAAGAACGACCAGGTGACTGGTACCCCCCGTTCTCTCGTGCCAGGCCGGTACGGCTAAGCAGCTTACTTCTTTTTTTTCACAGGCGGCTTTGCAGGCGAGGAATAACTATAGCTCATAGAAGTGATTCGAGGGCACTTTACCATCGCCCTGAATAAAACAAAGTCTCGTCCGGTCACGCTAGCGGCGAGGCGACGACCAGGGGGAACAGAGCGCCTACAGCCTGGTTATTTTAGCACAATTACCGTCCGCTGTCAAGTCTGCGGCGATGGGTTTTTGTTTGATAGGTTGCAAGACGATGCTTTCAAACCTCTCTAGACCAGAAAGGCGACCCCCAGACCCATGACCAGCATCGACAAAAAGCCTGGCAGCAACGCCCGGCGGATGGCTGGTGACCCGCTCGTCAGCACGATGCCCCCTTTGACCACGGTATTGGACATGGCAGCCAGCACAATGGCCCGCGCCGCGATGCTCACGTCCACGCCGCCCGCCGCGCCGCTCAACTCCGCCATCGAGAGGGTGATGGCATCCACGTCCGCCAGGCCGGAGACGATGCTGGAGAAATAGACGCCGGTGTCGCCCAGATAAGTCTGCGCCGCTTTGGAGAACAGCAGGATCACGGCGTAGATCAGGCCAAACTTGACCGCCGGCCCCAGCTCAAACGGGTTGGAAAAAGCAACCTCCCCCTCCTCGTCGGTGCGCTGAGAGAAGTAAAGATAAACGCAGTAGGCCAGCCCTACCGCTGCTGAGGCGGCTATCGGCAGCCACAACACCCGCAACAGCGCCACGTTCAGGGCGGCCACTTCCACCAGCACCCGAGAGAACATCACCGTCCAGGCCACCATGATAGCCAGCGTAAAAGGTTTGGCTAACTCTACCTGTTTCTGGCTGCGCTGAGCGAAGCTGAGCGTTACCGCCGTGCTGGACACCAACCCGCCCAGCAGGCCGGTCAGGCCGATGCCCTGCCTGGAACCAACCACCTTGATCAACACGTAGCCCAGGAAGCTGATGCCGGAGATGAACACCACCATCAGCCAGATTTTGTACGGATTCAGCACGTCCAGGGGCGGCGGGCCAAAGGTGCGGTTGGGCAACACCGGCAGGACGATGGCGGTGATGACCGCGAACTTGAGCGTGGCGTAGATATCCTCCCGGGTGATGCGTTGCACGAAAGTTCGCATCTCCAGCTTGAGGGAGAGCAGCACCGTCGTCGCCACCGCTATGGCCGCCGCCAACCCCAGGTAATTCCAATAGCACAACGCCCCGGCCAGGATGGTCACCAGAGCTGCGACCTCGGTAGTCAGACCTATTTCACCGCGCGAGGCCCCCACGAAATAGGCGACGACGACGAACGCGCCCAACAGGAGAATAATGCCGATAAACGCCCACGACGAAGCCAGCACCTCGGCCACCAGGGCCGCCGTGCAGCCGACCAGCCCCATCAGGGCAAAGGTGCGCACCCCGGCGAACAACTCCTCATCTGGACCGCCGTGCGAATACTCTCGCTCCAACCCGATCAGGATGCCGATGATCAGCGCCGCCCCAAACCGATAGAAGAGATCAATCTGCTCCATGCCGCCCCTCCTGCTACAGTGGTCAAGATACGGCAATTTTACCACAATCGCTGGAAACTGTCTATCTGATCCTCTCCTTCCTCTTTGGGTTGGAAGATTTCCCGCGCCATAAGAAAAAGTAGCCTCCGGGCAAAGCCCGCAAGGCATGACTTAAGACAGCTTTTCGCTCTTCCCACGAGGGAGCTAAAAGTTCCGTGGTCTCATATGTCAATAGCTTTATACATTATGGTGTGACTGTTATTATCCCTTGACAATGATGATAATTACTGTCTGTTGTTCCATTATGGAAAAAGTATAGTCTTATAGTATATTGACCAACTTCACACAAGATTTCAGGCTTTAAAGAAGCAAGTAACGCTCCTTTATTATTTTTCTCATTATATTCTCCTATATCTTTTGAAACAACTATATTCTTCTCGTAAAGTAAGTGAAATTTACCATTCGCGATATCTTTATCATATACACCTTTTGCATATTTAATATTGTATGCATTGACATCTTCTGAGTGTTTTACTATTCCAAAGACCTGAATAGTATCTCCAAGTTTTATTGTATCTTGGAACTTCATTGTACTTTGCGATTTAAATCCTGTAATTGCTCCATATGGATTCAGGACACAGACAATGGTAGGAGTGGGGGCAGGGACAGGCATAGTCGGTGTGGAAAATGGAGGAGTCATATAGGTAGAGGTAGGCATATCGGTAGAAGTGGGAAGAGTAGAGATGGGGGTAAAGGTTGGTGTAAAAGCATAAGTTAATGTACGGTTTTTAATAAAAGGCACAGTTGTAGGTGTAGGAGGTAAAAAAGAATGCCCAGGGAGCGCCCCCGCCCAGAAGGCCGCATACAAAAGTAACGCCACACAAATTATAGCAGGTATCCCGATTAGCTTCCAATCTCTCATCATCATAGACTCCTTTTCAATTTTTATCATTAACTTCCACGTCTTGTCAGGTATTCGTCCTCACTGGGTTCCCGTTGCAGGAGGAATAATCCTACAAAGGTTACAATTATAACAGAGAAAATACAAATAGCTGTCTCCCAATGAATTCTGTCGATTAGAGAAGGGAGAGGATCACCCTCGTCCAATTCG